>JBCDCS010000040.1:0-13659 GCA_039181205.1 Pseudomonadota bacterium | reverse complement strand
GCCGAAGCTTCTAGGGGCAGGGCTGACCACCTGTGCTTGTCGGTTCACAATCTGGGCCACGGCCAGCGCACGCTGGATGGTTCCGTCGCCCCGCAGGCGGAATACCCCGTTGGTTCCGGCAAAGCCAGAGTTGGAGGTCAGTGTGCTGCGCCCGACGGTCGCGCCTCGGTTGGCGATGGCCCCTATGGCCGCCATCCCGTCATAGGCCAAGCCTGCCAACGGATGGGGCGACGTGCCGTACGTGCCGCCATAGCGGCTGCTGAATTGCTGCAGCGGCGCTGGGTCCGGCAGCGCGAAGTATCCGCCCTGCAAGCCGGGCAAGGCCAGCGCATCGGCCGGAATGTCCCATCGTGTAAGGCCGAGATAGCGGAATTCCTCGCCGCCTACCCCGGCATCTGAAAGCAGTTGAGAGATAACCGGCAGATCGCCGGCCGTATTCCCGGTCAGGAAGACTGCGTTCGATCCCGTGGCGCGGGCTTGTTCTGCGATGGCCGGAACGGCGGAAACGATCCCCTGCTGGCTGAGTTCGTATCCCATCGTGGACGTGATCTGCGCACCGGTGCCGGACGCCGCGGCGGACACGGCGGCGGCTGCGACCTGCCCCGCCTCATTGGTGCCATGGGTCACCAAGACCCGATTGCGCCCCTGGGAAGCGGCGAATTGCAGAACCCGGCGGGCGGTGTTTTCGAACGTGTTGCCGAGCACCCAGACATTGCCGCCGGCGATGGACGTGTTGTTGGAGAAGCTCAGAACCGGGACGCCCGAGTTTGACGCGGCAACACCCGCCGCGGCCGCGTTCTCCGCATAAAGCGGGCCGAGGATCACTTGGGCGCCTTCGGCGAGCGCCTGGCTTGCGGCGGCAGAGGCGCCTGCAGCCGTGCCTTGGGTTGGGTAGACGGTCAGCGCCACGGCCCCGCCACCCAGATCGGCTGCAGCCAGGCGGGCGGCGTTTTCCAGGCTTTGCGCGACAGCGGCATCGCTGCCCCGGGCCGAACCGTAAGGCACCAGGAGTGCCACCTGGGTCGGCCCAGCACCCGACGCGCCCTGCCCGCCCCCGCCGACGGCGGTGGGTGCCGCAACGTTACAGGCCGCCAAGGCCGCACTGGCGAGTGCCAACGCAGCGACCTTGCGAATGCAGCGAGTGAATGAGACCACGCGGGTGCGAATGGTGCTGAACGACATCTGAACGGTATCTCCCAAGGTGCCCGGATCTTCGGGCCTCATGACCGACCGTCACGCTAAAGCGCTGCCGGGAGCGAGTAAACGGCGGAACTGAGGGAGATTTGAAATGGCGGAGATCGGCACGGGCGGCGAACAGATCGAACCGGGGTTGCATCTGGTGGCTGTCCCGATCGGGACCGCGCGTGACATCACCCTGCGCGCGTTGGATATTTTGGCCGGCGCGGATGTGCTGGCGGCCGAAGATACGCGGTCGCTGCGCCGGCTGATGGATTTGCATGGGATCGCTTTGGGCGACCGAGCCCTGGTGCCTTACCATGATCATAATGGGCCCCAAGCTCGGCCGCGCCTGCTGGCCGCCTTGGCCGAAGGCCGGTCGGTAGCCTATGCCGCCGAGGCGGGAACGCCTCTGATCGCCGATCCCGGGTTCCAGCTAGGCGCGGAGGCGCGCGCGGCCGGGTTTCCTGTGCGCGCGGCGCCGGGAGCCAGTGCCATTTTGGCCGCTTTGTGCGTCGGCGGGTTGCCGACGGATCGGTTTTTCTTTGCGGGCTTCCTGCCGCCGAAGACGGCAGCCCGAAAGACGGCCCTGAAGGCGCTGGCCGATATACCGGGAACCCTGGTGTTCTACGAAAGCCCCAAACGTCTGGCCGCGTTCTTGTCCGATGCGGCAGAGGTTCTGGGTGACCGGCCGACCAGCATCTGCCGGGAATTGACCAAACGGTTCGAAGAAGTCCGGTCGGGCAATTTAGACCATTTAGCAACGACTTACGCAGATGAGACACCGAAGGGGGAGATCGTGGTCTTGATTGATCGGCCCACAGTCGGCCAGGTCGATACGGACGCATTGCGGACCATGCTGACGGAAGCCCTGGCGGCCGGATCGTTAAAGTCTGCTGTAAAAGACGTTAGTGAAAGAACGGGCGTCTCACGTAATGTCGTTTATGAATTAGCGCTTTCCGTGAAGGACGAGAAATGAGCGGGTCGGTCTCCTATCACGCTGGTCTGGCCGCGGAAGACAGTGTGGCCCGATACTACGCGGCCCACGGCCACTTAATTGTTGCCCGACGTTGGCGTGGCCGCGGCGGTGAGATCGATTTGATCGCGCAATCGGCCAATGAGACGATCTTCATAGAGGTCAAGAAAAGCGACAGCCACGCCGCCGCGGCGCAGCGCGTCTCGGAAAGACAGGTGCGACGTCTGTTCGATTGTGCGAGCGAGTATATGGGCACGCTGGAGGACGGGCTGAACAGCTACGTCCGTTTCGATGTGGCCTTGGTGAACGCAGCCGGCGAAATCGAGGTGATCGAGAACGCGTTGGCCGCCTGAAGGCGCCGCACAAACGGGATTTCGGCAAGCGTTCCAAGACGAGGTCGTCTGCGAGCCCGCGCATTGCCAGCCGGTTCGACCTGGGTCATCAAGGCGCCGACAGCACCGCCCTTAGGAAGACCCCGATGACCTCAGCCCAAGCCGCTCGGCCTCTCCGGGTCGCCTTTCAAATGGACCCGATCGAGACGGTGGATATCGAGGCCGATAGCTCGTTCCGACTGGCCGTGGAGGCCCAAGCGCGGGGTCATGCACTGTTCGTCTATACCCCTGACCGGCTTGCTTATCTGGAAGGGAGGGTCGTGGCCATCGGGCAAGATATGGAGGTTCGGCGGGTGGCGGGTGACCACGTCACCCTTGGACCGATGCGACAGATCGATCTGACGACTGATATGGACGTGGTTTGGCTGCGCCAGGACCCGCCCTTCGACATGTCCTATATCACGACGACCCACATTTTGGATCGCATCCACCCGGAGACGTTGGTCGTGAACGACCCCACATGGGTGCGAGGCTGGCCTGAAAAACTGATGGTTCTGGATTTTCCGGATTTGACCCCGCCCACGGCCATCGCCCGCAATCTGGACATCCTCAAAGCCTTCAAGGCACGCCACGGGGACGTGGTTCTGAAGCCACTCTACGGCAATGGGGGTGCTGGGGTCTTTCGGCTCACGCCGGAGGATCGAAACCTCAATTCGCTGCATGAGATGTTCAGCATGATGAACCGCGAGCCTTTGATTATGCAGAAGTTTCTACCTGCCGTCTCAAAGGGCGACAAGCGTGTGATCCTGGTGGATGGAGAACCGGTCGGCGCAATCAATCGCGTCCCGGCGGAGGGGGAAACGCGGTCGAACATGCATGTGGGCGGGCGGCCGGAGCCTATCGCGCTATCGGATCGGGATCGTGAGATTTGCGCGGCGATCGGGCCACGTCTGCGAGAAAGGGGGCAGATTTTCGTGGGCATTGACGTGATCGGCGACTGGCTGACCGAGATCAACGTGACGTCGCCGACCGGGTTGCAGGAACTGGAGCGGTTTGATGGAACGAACGCCTCCGCGCTGATCTGGCAGGCCATCGAACGCCGGGTTGGAAGCGAGGCTCAACCGTCCTGACGGATGTCCTCGATGGCTATGCCGAGGAGATGAGGCGGTAGGACAGGGCTTCGGCGATGTGGGGTCGATGCACCACTTGGCTGCCGTCCAAGTCCGCGATTGTCCGGGCGACCTTGAGGACCCTGTGATATCCGCGGGCCGACAGTTTGAACCGATCCGTCGCCTTCAGCAGCATGTCGGTCGCGTCGGCATCGGGAGCCGCGACTTCCAGAATGGCATCGCCCGAAAGATCGGCATTCACGTTGACGGCCTCGGTCGCCTCATAGCGCTTGGCCTGAAGCTGGCGCGCCGTCGCGACGCGCTCGGCCACGATTGCCGAACTTTCCCCTGATGGCGCCAAGGCCAGGTCAGCGACTTCGACGGCCGGGACCTCCAGCCGGAGATCGAAGCGGTCCATCAGGGGGCCAGAGATTTTTCCCATATAGTCCTGGCCGCAGATCGGGGCGCGCGTGCAGGCCTGGTTCGGATCGAAGAGCATGCCGCAGCGACAGGGATTTGCGGCCGCGACCAGCAGGAACCGGCAGGGATAACGCACATGGGCATTGGCCCGGGCGATGGTGACCTCACCGGTTTCGATTGGTTGGCGCAGCGTTTCCAAGACGGCGCGCGGGAATTCCGGAAATTCGTCCATGAACAGGACGCCGTTATGGGCGAGGCTGATCTGCCCTGGTCCCGCGCGTTTGCCGCCTCCGACGATGGCCGCAACCGAGGCGGTATGATGCGGTTCCTGGAACGGTCGGCGGGACAGGACGCCGCCTTCCTCCAACGTGCCCGCCAGCGAATGGATCATGGATGTTTCAAGGGCCTCCAAGGCGGTCAGCGGCGGCAACAGACTGGGCATACGCGCAGCCAGCATGGATTTCCCGGACCCTGGCGGGCCAACGAAGAAAAGATGGTGTCGGCCTGCGGCGGCAATCTCGAGGGCGCGCTTTGCCCTTTCCTGCCCCCGGACGTCGCGCAGGCAGAGGCCACCATCGCTGCCTTGCAGAACCCCTTCGCGAGCCGGGTCCAGGGGGCGATTTCCGGTCAGATGATCCATCAGCGCCTTCAACGTGCGGGCGGCATAGACCGGCGTCGCCTTGACCCAGGCGGCTTCCGGTCCGCAGGCCTCCGGGCAGAGCAGCGAGGCCTCAAGCGCCCCGGCGGCGACAGCGGCGGGCAATGCGCCGGTCACCGCGACGAGGGAACCATCCAGCGACATCTCCCCGATGGAAACCGCCTGCGCCACCGGATCGGGCGGCACGATTTCCAGAGCAGCCAACAGGGAAAGCGCGATCGGCAAGTCGAAATGGGCGCCCTCCTTGGGCATGTCGGCAGGCGACAGATTGACTGTGACTTTCTTGGACGGCAGCGCGATGCCCAGTTCCGACAGGGCGGTGCGGATGCGGTCGCGTGCTTCGGAAACGGCCTTGTCGGGCAGCCCCACGATCGAAAAGCCCGGCAGCCCCGGAGAGACCGCGCATTGCACGTCAACCGGGCGGGCCTCCAACCCTTCGAAGGCCACCGTTGTGGTGCGTGCAAGCATGGGACGGCCCCCTGGCGGTTCTCGCGAGAGGTAGGACCGTAGGGTTTAGAAATGGTTAACCCGACAACACGACCTGCTTGGGCCCCGATAGAGGTCGCCGGGCATGATTGGCTGCCAAAGGAAAAACCGTCAGAGCTTCAGGTGACGCGCCCGGGCACCCCGTTCGATGGCGGCGGCATGCAAGGGATCGATCTCGAACTCATAGCGCAATTCGCGCAGAAGCTGCAGTTCGGATTGCAAGACGTTGCCATCTGCCGCTGCCACATCGCAAGCCAAGGCATACGCCGTTTCCAAGTGAGTCGCTGGCAGCGCGGTCTTCACAAGCCCCATGATCGCGTCGAGACCATCTTCTTCTTCCAGAAGGTCGAAGACGGTCTGGGCGATGCCTTCCATGCGGTCTTCGTCGAAATCCGCGAAGATCGGCAGGTGATTGACGATGGATTGGATCGTCAGCAACTCGGACGTCCGTATCGTCGCGTCGGAGGCCGAAACGGTGATCATCAGAGCCACGAGGGCGTCCTGAGCGGTGAAGGCGGTATCGGCCATGGAGGTCTCCTCTGTGCGGCATTTATTGACCGGACGGGGACGTCGCAATAGGTGGGCGTCTCTTCACGGAAGGATGCCCCATGACCACGCTGCGCGACGCTGCCCTGACATCGAAGGCCTGGCCGTTCGAGGAGGCCCGGAAGCTGTTGAAGCGGGTGGAGACGATGGGAAAGAGCGAGGTGGTCTTCGAGACGGGCTACGGACCGTCCGGATTGCCCCATATCGGCACATTTGGAGAGGTGGCGCGCACGACGATGGTGCGGCGCGCCTTTGAGGTGATCTCGGATATCCCAACCCGACTGGTGTGTTTTTCGGACGATCTGGATGGCATGCGGAAGGTGCCGGACAATGTGCCCAACCCGGAGGCCCTGCAGGAGCACCTACACCGGCCGCTGACCAGCGTGCCCGACCCGTTCGGAACGCATGAGAGCTTTGGGCACCACAACAACGCGATGCTGCGGCGGTTCTTGGACACATTCGGGTTCGAGTACGAGTTCATTTCCGCGCGGGATTTCTATCGCTCGGGCCAATTCGACGACGTGTTGCTGCGCGCCGCAACCAAGTACGACGACCTGATGGCGGTCATGTTGAAATCGCTGCGGGAAGAGCGGCAGCAGACCTATTCCATCTTTCTGCCGATCCACCCGGAAACGGGTCGCGTGCTCTATGTGCCGATGAAGGACGTGAACGCTCAAGATGGCACGGTAACGTTCGATGACGAAGACGGGCGAGAATGGACGCTGCCAGTGACGGGCGGGAACGTGAAACTACAGTGGAAGCCCGATTTCGGCGCACGCTGGGCAGCGCTGGGGGTGGATTGGGAGAGCTACGGCAAGGAACATGCTCCGAATACGCCAATCTATTCCAAGATCTGCCGTATTCTGGGTGGCACACCACCGGAGGTTTTCACCTACGAGTTGTTCCTGGATGCAGAGGGTCGGAAGATTTCGAAGTCGTCGGGAAACGGCATCTCGATCGACGAATGGCTGACCTATGCGCCGACGGAATCCTTGGCCTATTTCATGTATGGCAAGCCAAAAACGGCCAAGCGGATGCATTTCGACGTAATTCCCAAGGCTGTCGATGAATATCACCAGCAGCTTCGCGCCTTTGACGGTCAAGACGCGGCGCAGCGTGCCAACAACCCTGTGTTCCATATCCATCGGGGGCAGCCGCCCGAGTCGGATATGGTCGTACCATTTTCGATGCTGCTCAACATCGCTTCCGTTTCGGGGGCGGAGAGCAAGGACGTGCTTTGGGGCTTCATCAATCGCTATGCGCCGGACGCGTCGCCAGAGCGAAATCCGCAACTAAATCAAGCCGCTGAAGGGGCGGTCCGATATTACAATGACTTCGTGAAGCCGGTGAAAGTCTACCGTCTGCCAACGGAGTCAGAGCGTGGAGCCCTTGAAATGCTGCGGGACGGTTTAAGCGGCTGGGACGGGGATCGAACCGACGAAGCGCTGCAGGGACTGGTCTACGATGTGGGCCGCGACCGCTTCGACCCACTGCGGGATTGGTTCAAGGCGCTCTATCAGGTGCTGCTGGGCGCAGATCAGGGGCCACGCTTCGGTGGTTTCATCGCGCTCTATGGCGTGGAGGAAACGGCCGATCTGATCGATCGGGCCTTGGACGGAAAGCTGGCGGCCTGACGCCCGGCATGCTCCAGACGGTCGCCATATCGCCCTTTCGCTCTACCTGCCCTCCGGGAAACAAAGAGAGTGGCAATGAAACGGATCTTCTTGGCGGCGATCTTGGCCGCAGGCATCGCGCAGGCGGATGAAGGCGCCATCCAGAATGTGATCGACCAGCAGATCGGCGCATTTCTGAACGACGATTTCGCAGAAGCCTTCACCTTTGCGGCACCCAGCATCCAAGGAATGTTCGGCACGCCCGAGCGCTTTGGTCTGATGGTAAGACAAGGCTATCCGATGGTGTGGCGGCCGGGGTCGGTCGAATATCTGGGAACGGATCGAATCGGCGGCAGATGGCTCCAGGAAGTTCTGGTGACCGACGGCGACGGCCGGCTGCATCTTTTGGAGTATTCTATGATAGAAACTGCAGAAGGATGGAAAATCGCTGGCGTTCGCATTCTCGACACGCCGGAGATCGGCGCCTGACCGCTCGCAACCCTTTCCCGTTAACTTTTTGTTAGGATGTTCGAGAGCAAATCTGCATCCATACATTTAGTAGACGTTTGCCGTCACTCACTGATGAGAGCCGCCCCCCCGGATGATCGCCGTTGGGGCGGTTTTTCTTTGCGCAGACGCGATGGAGGGATCCGGAATGAACAAAGCGATCACCGATGGCCTCATCCTGACACCTCCGGTCTTTGCGGCCGGTCTGAATAACTGGTCCAGCCAGGACGGACGGCCCGGATCGGACAGCTTGGAATCAACTGGATCTGCCACGTTGATCGCGTCGGACCCAAATTTCGGCGGCTGCCTGGAACTTGAGAAGACCGAAGAACCACAGCGGCTGCGCGCCTTCGCCGCGATGCCGATCCTACCGGGCTGCTATGTGCGGATCACGTTGCGTGTGAAGGCGATCTCCGGCCCCTTTCCGTCGGTTCGCATCGGCGCGACGCCAGTGGCTGCCGATGGCGAAGTGGTGCCGGACCTTCCCATGGTCACGCCGGTGACGCCGCTTGACACCTACGACGACGTGGTCGTTGTCAGCGCGATCCTGGGCACCGGCACACGCCAGGGCGTGGACCTGAATTGGGATGATCGCGTCGTGCACGCCCATGTGGGGCTCGATTTGCGCGGGCCGAATAGCGGCGTGGTCCGGATCGATGACCTGCAAGTGGAAGACGTCACGGGCGCTTTCTTGCGGTCGATGATGGATTGGGTCGATGTACGTGACTTCGGCGCGATGGGCGACGGCGTGACCGATGATTCCGCGGCATTCGAAGCGGCGGATCGCGCTGCCGCTGGGCGGGAGGTCTTGGTCTCGGCCGGCATTTACCACCTGGCGGATCATGTAACGTTCAATGCTCCCGTGCGTTTCGAGGGCCGGGTGACGATGCCAGACGATAAGCGGCTGAGCCTGGTGCGGAATTACGATCTGCCAAGCTATGCGGACGCGTTCGGGGACGAGGAATTGGGCCTTCGCAAGGCCGTTCAGGCCCTGTTTCATTTCACCGATCACGATACGCTGGATCTGCGCGGCCGCCGTGTCGCGCTCACTGCACCACTGGATGTGCAGGCCGCGGTTACCGACAAAACGGTCTACTCGAACCAGCGCGCGATCAAGAACGGTCAGATCGAAATTTCGGACGGATCCGCGTTCGACACGGCAATCGAGACCGTGACCTGCACGTTTGACGACAGCCAACCGAACGAGCTGACGAATGTACCTAACGTGGCGTCCATTTCCGTGGGAAGCTTGGTCGAGGGCTTTGGCGTGGGTCGCGAAGTGTACGTCGCCGCTAGGGATATAGGCACGGCGACGTTGACCCTGTCGCGCCCGCTTTGGGGGGCCCAAGCCGAGCAAGCCTTCACGTTCCGGCGGTTCAAATATGCGCTTGATTTCAGCGGCTTCGAACGTCTGGATCACTTCGCGCTGGAGGACGTGGAACTGCTTTTGTCAGACGCTGCCTCGGGCATCTTGCTGCCGACGGATGGCGAAGGGTTCCAGATCAAGGATTGTGTCTTCACCGGACCGAAGGATCGGGGCTTAACCAGCCCGGGATCAGGGTGCCATGACGTCTCCGTCGACCGCTGCAATTTCATGTCGGCAGAAGGATCGGCAGACGTGGCCGACCGGCGATCGATCGCGGTCAACGTGAATGGGGCGAAAGCGCGGATCACGGACAATCGGGCCAGTGGGTTTCGGCATTTCGCCATCCTCGGCGGGGTCGGACATCTCGTGACCGGCAACCATATCAGCCAGGGTGATGACACGATCCTGGGCCAACGGACGGCGGCCTTGGTCCTGGGCGAAAGGCATGCAGCCTCGGTGGTGATGTCGAACCATATCGAAAATGGCTATCTGGAATGGACCAACGAACATGACGGCGCGCCGGCGTTCCAAGATGCCGGAAGCTTTGGCGGCCTGCAGATCATCGGGAACGTCTTTGCGTCGTCCGGCGTTCCGGCCAGCTACGCGCCGATCCACGTGAAGCCATTCGGCGCGGGGCATTTTCTGCAAGGGCTGACGATCACCGGCAACACGTTCACGAACATCGGGGGCCAGCCGCTGACCCGCGTCGATTTCGCCGATGACACCCATGCGTCCTTGGATGCCGATCGCTTCCTAGACGTCACCATGCAGGCGAACACGTTCCAAGGTGTGCTCACCCATTCCGAAACACCAACAACTCAGGTGGTCGTTGAAAACACGGCGCAATCCATCTGGGAAACCGATCTGTCGGACGTGCTGCCGTTTGGTGGGAAAGCGCTGGCCGTCGACGCGGTCTGTGCCGATGGCGCCATCCTGTCGGAAGCGGGATCGGCCGTCTGGGCGATGCCTTACGCGACAACGCGGGTCGGCACCGATGAACAATCGATCCGGCTGACTTGGCCGGAGGCCGTGAAGGGCAAAGTCATCGTGACGGTGCGAAGTGACCGGACCGCCTGAACCTCAGCGCGCCCGAAAAGCCCGGGCCAGTGTCAGCGGGAGGGCAACCGTTTCTCGCAAGATGGCGCGAGCCGTTACCGGAAGCGGTGCCTTGCCCTTGGGGCCAGAGCCCATAGCGCGCAAACCCAAGAGACGGGCCGCCAGCATCGCCCGCGGCAAGTGCCAGCGACTGCTGACGATCAGGGGTTTCCCACCATCGGGAAGAAGTGCCCGGGCATTGACCAGGTTTTCAACGGTGCTCCGCGACTCTGTCTCGGTCCGGATCGAGCTCTGCGGCACGCCCGCGGCAAGCGCCAGATCCCGCGCGACAAGTGCTTCGGGCGGTCCATGACGACCCGCAGCACCGGTGAATATCAGAAGATCGACATGGCCCCTCAGACTAAGAGAAACGGCATGATCGACTCGCAGCCGAAGGGTCGGCGATGGCGTGCCATCTGGGCGGACGGCAGCGCCCAGCACGATGGCGGCAATCACAGATCGGCAGCGGTCAGGCGATAGGCCTTCCCGAAACCGCCATTCAGCATGGCATCGTCGAGCACGATGGCCAGTAAGCGGAAATCACTGAAATCGTAGTAAAGCTTCGCCTTCGGGCGTTCGGCCAACCAATGGTCGCGATGGACCGTTTTGTCGATCTCTTCCGCCCGACCGCGTAGCGTAATCCGCGGATGCGTCAGGGGATCGCCTTTATCGCCCGGCTCGCCGACCAGCAGGGCGCAAGATGGGTCCGCCGCCAGGGCTTTCGAATGGTCGGAGAGGTCGGAGACGAGCATCCCCATCCCCTGCCCCCGAAGCCACAGACACCCGATCCGCGTGACCATAGGTCGGCCCTCATAGGTCGTGGCAAGCGCCGCATAGGTGGCGGGCTGCAGCAGCGATTGGGCGAGCGCCCGGGCTTCGGGTGTTACGGGATTATATGGATCCATGTCCGGGAAGTGCGGCGGATCGCTGCCCGGATCAAGGGTGAGTGGACCTCTCCCAACGCCGGGACTACGGTCGCCGAGGTTTGAAGGGAGGCCCAGCATGGCATTCGGCAAGGTGATCCGCACATGGTTCGAGGGCACATGGCATGACGGCGATGTTCCTGTCATGCGAGCGGCGGACCATGGCAGTTGGCAAGGCTCCTCCGTCTTCGATGGCGCCCGGCAGTTCGAAGGCGTGACCCCGGACCTGGACAAACACTGCGCCCGCGTGAACCGCTCTGCGGAGGCGCTGATGCTGCAGCCCACAGAGACGCCCGAGCGGATGGTCGAGATCATCCATGAAGGGCTCAAGGGCTTCCCACCCGACGCAGCCATCTACATCCGGCCGATGTATTGGGGCATCCATGGCAGCGAACTCGGGCTGGTCCCGTCGAAGGCGGAAACGGGCTTCGCCATCTGCCTGGAAGAGGTGCCGATGTACGGGCCGGAAAAGACCACGACGCTGACAACGACCCAATTCCGCCGCCCCGTGCTGGAGGACAGCGTCTGCGACGCCAAGGCCGGATGTCTCTATCCTAACAATGCCCGCATGCTGGCCGAAGCGCAGGCAAAGGGATTCGGCAACGCCCTAGTCGCCGACGCCATGGGCAATGTCGCCGAAAGCGCCACGTCGAATGTCTTCATGGTCAAGGACGGAGAGGTCTTCACGCCGATTGCGAATGGCACCTTCCTGTCCGGCATCACCCGCGCCCGGCATCTCACCAACCTGCGCGCCGATGGACTGGCCTGCCACGAAACCGTCCTGACATTCGACGATTTCCGCGATGCCGACGAGGTTTTCTTGTCCGGCAATCTCACCAAAGTCACACCCGTCACCGCCTTCGACGATCGGCAATATCAAGTCGGTCCGATCACCCGGCGGGCGCGAGAGATGTATTGGGATTGGGCGCTCTCGGCGGCCTGACCGGCCGGGGTCTTCGCAAATCTCGCCTGCTGTGCCAATCTGACGGCAAGGCCGCGACGACGGTCGGCGCGGAGGCGCTATGGCAGTGATCCTGAATTTGATCCGGCTGATGCCGGCCTGCGCGACTGTGGTTGCGCTGGTCTGGGCGCTATCCACGAACCCGCTTTCGGCACCATTCGCCGAACGGACCGGGCGCGATCTGGCGATGGCTTTGGAGCGGGAAGTGGCGCGGGTCGCGACGCCAGATTGGATCGAAGAGTCGCTGGCCGATGCCGTAGCGACGGAAAACGCCGAGCGGGCAGAGATGCTCCTGACCCTCGCCACAGATTTGGGCCGCCCCATCCAGGCCCCCGAGGCCGAGGCGTTGATCGCCGCCCAAACCGGCTGGATCGCAGGGGCCCAGGCCTGCGCTGCCTGCATGGCAGATGTCGCACAATGCCCGTCCGTCGCGCTCCTGGGCGCCTGTGCCGTCCCGTTCGAGATGTCGCCGCTGGGCGACTTGAACGCCCTGCGCCGGGCCGGAACCGCCTGGTGGGATGACAGCGAGGTGGACGAATTTGAAGCCGGGCTCGCCGTTCTCGGTCTTGGCGCCACCGGCGCGGCCGTGGCCAGTGGCGGATCGAGCCTCACTGTAAAGGCAGGCGCCGGGCTCTTGCGCATGGCGCGCCGGATGGGCTCGATCACACCGGGCATGGTCAAAACACTGGACGTCCCCGTCAACTGGTCAAAAGTCCCGGAGTTGCTTGGCGGATCCGCCCGGCTCGAAGACGTCACGGACACCGCCAAGCTTGCCGTCCTCGGCGAGGTCGTTGATGATCTGGGCAAGATCCGTGCAGCGACGTCGACCGGGGATGCGTTGCGCCTCATGCGATTGGTCGACACACCTGAAGACGCGCGCCGTCTGGTCCGCATCGCCGATGCCGCCGGCCCAGGAACGGCTCGCACTTTGGAGGTTCTCGGCAAGGGCCGAGCGTTCCGCGCCTCCGTGCGTCTCACCAGGGCGGCCGCCGGAACGTTTGTCCTGATCTGGCTCGCGGCCGCCCAACTGGCAGTCCTACTCGGAACCCGCATGGCCACCATGCTTCTGCGGCACGTCGTCGAGGCCGGGACCGATACCGGATCAACGCGGCACGAACCGGTCTTACGCCGCATGTGACGTGGCTTGCCAGCGGCGCGTGCCGTCGCCATGCTATCCTGGTACACCATGCCGGGAGGCTCGATGCGCAAGTTCCTCGTCGTTCTGGACGACAGTCGCGAATGCCTCAATGCCATGCGTTTCGCGTCCCTCCGGGCCGAACATACCCGCGCCGGGATCGAGATCCTGTCGGTGATCCCCCCGGACGAGTTCAACCACTGGATCGGCGTCGGCGACATCATGCGCGAAGAAGCGCGGGAGCGGATCGTGGCCCATTTTGAGGTCTTCGCCAAATGGATGCGCGACAAGCACGGGCTCGCGCCCAATCTGGTGATCCGCGAGGGCGAGCCGGTGGACGAAATCCTGGCCCAGGT
>JBCDCS010000039.1:0-13826 GCA_039181205.1 Pseudomonadota bacterium | reverse complement strand
TGCCCTCTGTTTTCATTTCAAAGGCACGGGCCTTGGCCGAATCTGCACCTCAGGCTTAGCTCGGGCTCCACGCAAAGAACCCGTCGACGGTCGCGGCTCTACCCATCCGCAAACATCCCCAAGACACCGCCACGGCAATGCAACCCACCCTTGCCGCCGACCGGCCCGCTGGTCATACGAAACGCGAACAGGACCGAACGGTGATGTTCGATCCGCGTGGCGGCTGACAAGGGAATGAACGCGATGCTCAGGAACCATAACTTGGCGGACCGGCTCCTCGACCGCTGTCCCGGCTAAGCCAAGTAAATCAAATGGAAAGACCGGCATGAGCGTCAGAATTGC
This sequence comes from Pseudomonadota bacterium, assembly GCA_039181205.1. Taxonomy (GTDB): domain Bacteria; phylum Pseudomonadota; class Alphaproteobacteria; order Rhodobacterales; family Rhodobacteraceae; genus Jannaschia. The sequence continues at coordinate 13,484 of JBCDCS010000039.1, read as the reverse complement.
CTCCGATATCGGCGGAACCTTCACCGACATCGTCGTGGTCAGCGATGACGGCGCGACCTTCGAAATCGGAAAGATCCTCACCACGCCGCGCCGACCCGACGACGCCGTCATAGAAGGGATCGCGCAGGTTCTGGCCAAGCTCGACCCGCCCCCTGACATTCGCAACCTGGTCCACGGCACGACGCTTTTCACCAACGCGCTGATCGAACGCAAAGGCGCCCGGACCGCCATGATCACTACGAAAGGCTTCCGCGACGCCATCGAAATCGGGCGCGAACACCGCTACGAAATCTATGACCTGCGCATCAAGAACCCCGCCCCGCTCGCACCCCGGCGCCTCCGGTTCGAACTTGATGAACGCGTCTTGGTCGATGGCAGCATCCGCAAGGCTCTGGTCGACGATGAAGTCCGGCAACTTGCCCGGACCTTGAAAGCGAAGGACGTCGAGGCGGTCGGCGTCTCGCTGATCCATTCCTACGTCAACGATGCCCATGAACGACGGGTGGCCGAAATCCTAGCCGAAGAAGTGCCCGATATCGCCGTCTCCCTCTCCTGCGATCTGGTCCCCGAACTGGGCGAATTCGCCCGCGGCTCCACCGTGCTGGCCAACGTCTACGTCAAAGCCATCGCCGAAACATACCTGACCCGCCTGCGCACCCGCACCACCGAAGAACTCCACTGCGACGCGCCGCTCTACATCATCCAATCCGATGGCGGTCTGTGCGAAATCGAAGAGGCCACGCAAAAGCCCATCCGCCTCGTCGAAAGCGGCCCGGCCGGGGGCGCCCTGGCCGCCGCCCATTACGGCGCTCTTCTGGGCCACCCGGACATCCTGGCCTTTGACATGGGCGGCACGACCGCCAAGGCCTGTGTCATCGCCGACGGCGCCCCGCTCATCGCCACCGAATTCGAAGTCGATCGGCAATATCAGTTCAAGAAGAACTCCGGCCTGCCGGTCAAAGTCCCCGTGATCGAGTTGATCGAAATCGGCACCGGCGGCGGCTCCATCGCCCGGGTCGATGCCATGCGCCGCCTCCAGGTGGGTCCCGATAGCGCCGGGTCCGAACCGGGCCCGGCCTGCTACGGCCTGGGCGGCAACAACCCGACCGTCACCGATGCGGGCGCGGTGCTTGGCTATCTCGACCCCAACTTCTTCCTAGGCGGCCAGATGGCGCTCGACATGGACAAGGCCCGAACCGCGATCCAGGAAAAGGTCGCCGGCCCCCTGGGCCTGTCACTGACCGAAGCCGCCTACGGCATCCACCAATTGGCCAATGAAAGCATGGCCTCCGCGGCCCGCATCCACACGATCGAGCGCGGCAAGAACATCGCCGCCTTCCCGATCTTCGCCACCGGCGGCGCAGGTCCGATGCATGCCTTCGGCGTGGCCACGATCCTGCGCTGCCCGCGGGTGATCTATCCGCTCGGCGCGGGCGTCATGTCCGCCCTCGGTTTCCTCACCGCGCCCATGTCCATCGGCCTCTCCCGCTCCCGCCCCAGCCAGTTGGACCACCTGGACTGGGCCGAGGTCACCCGCGTGATCGCCGACATGAAGGCCGAAGGACGAACCGTCCTGGGCCGCACCATCGACCCGGACCAGATCAGCTACCGGGTCTTCGCCGACATGCGCTACGTTCTCCAAGGCACCGAAGTCCGCGTTCCTGTCGATCTGGACCACTTTGACGAAACGCAGCGCGACGCCCTCATGGCCGCGTTCGAAACCGCCTATGCCGATGTCTACGGCCACACGATGGATGCACCGGCCGAAATCATCTCCTGGCGGGTGATCGCCGAAGGTCCCAAACCCGATCTCGTGCTCAAGCGGAATATGGGTGTCGACGCCGGGCCCGCGCCCAAGGCCATCAAAGGCCGCCGCGACATCTACATCCCCGGCACCAAGGCTATGCAGCCGGTCGATGTCTACGACCGCTACAGGCTGGCCCCAGGCTCCCGCCTCACAGGCCCAGCGATCATCGAGGAACGGGAATCCACCGTCGTCATCAACGGCCCGGCCACCATCGACGTGGACGAATATTGCAACCTCATCGTGGACCTCGACCATGCCAGAGAACCCAGCCATGGCTATTGATCAGATTACCCTGGACATCCTCTGGGCCCGCTTGATCGCCACCACCAACGACCAGGCGGCGGCGCTCATGCGTTCGTCTTTCACGTCCATCGTACGCGACGCGGCCGACCTCGCGGCGGGCGTTTTCGACCGGCGCGGCCGGATGATCGCCCAGGCCGTGACCGGCACGCCGGGCCACATCAACTCCATGGCCACCGGCATGATCCACGTGCTGGAAAAATTCCCAATCGATACGCTGAAACCCGGCGACGTCATCGTCACCAACGACCCTTGGTTCACGGCGTCCCAACTCAACGACATCACCGTCACCACGCCCGTCTTCAAGGATGGCCGCTGCATCGCGCTCTTCGCCAATTGCTGCCACGCGCTCGATATCGGCGGGCGTGGCCTCTCTGCCGATTCCCGCTCCGTCTTCGAAGAAGGCCTGCAAATCCCGATCATGAAGCTGATCGACGGGGGTCAGAAAGTCGAACCGCTCTGGGACTTGATCGAAAAGAACGTCCGAACCCCGCGCGAAGTCCTGGGCGATCTGCACTGCCAGATCACCGGGAACGAACACGGCGCCCGACAGCTTCTCCAATTCCTGGACGAATTCGACCTCGAAGATATCGAAGACCTCGCCGATGAGATCGTCACCCGCTCCGAAGCCGCCATGCGCGACCGCATCCGCGCCCTGCCCGATGGCACCTACCGCTACGACCTAACGGTCGATGGCTTCGACACGCCGCTCGTCATCAAGGCGGCCGTGATCGTGGATGGCGACAACCTCGTGGTGGATTACGCGGGCTCACCCGGACAGGTCCCGCTTGGGGTCAACGTTACGCTGAACTACACGACCGCCTACACGAACTACGGCGTCAAATGCGCCCTCGCCGGGGACATTCCCAACAACGAAGGCAGCTTCCGGCCCCTAAAAGTCACTGCCCCTGAGGGCTCGCTGCTCAACTGCAAGTTCCCTGCCGCCGTGGGCGGGCGCCACCTGGTCGGTCATTTCCTGCCCTCGGCCGTCATGGGCGCGCTCGCCGATGCCCTGCCCGATGCCGTCCAGGCTCCGGGCTTCGACGGCCTTTGGGACACCCATATCTCCGGCACCGACCGGACAGGCCGCCACTTTTCATATACGTGGTTCTCGGCCGGCGGGGCGGGCGCGATGCAGGGCAAAGACGGCATGTCCGCCACCGCCTATCCCAGCGGCATCGCGGGCGTTCCGGCGGAATCCATCGAAGCCCTGTCCCCCCTCGTCGTGCGGGAACGGTCCCTGCGCACCGATTCCGGCGGACCGGGTGAATTCCGCGGTGGCCTCGGCCAGACCATGGAAATCGAAGTGCTCAGCAATGAAGATTACCTCTTCTCCGGGCTCTATGAACGCACACGCCACCCCGCACCCGGCCTCCACGGTGGCGGCCCCGGGCGGACCGGAGCGCTGACCACCAATAACGGAACGGATTTGCAGCCGAAGATTTCCACCATGCTTTCCCCCGGCACGGTCACCCGGCTCGCCATGCCCGGCGGCGGTGGCTACGGCCCCGCCGCCCTGCGCGATCCCGCCCGCGTCCTGGAAGACGTGCGCGATGGCTATGTCTCCATCGACAAAGCCGCCGACGATTACGGCATCGCGATCGATCCATCGACCCTGACCCTCGACGAAGAAGAAACGCGCAAGCTCCGCGAACGTATGGCGGCAGGTTCGTCCGAATGAACTCTAAGTCTTCGGGCTGACCGCCATCCTAATCTGGCCCGTGATCGGCGCCTATAAGGTCGTGGTCCGGGGTATCGTGCTGCCTCGAACAAACGTGCTACCCGGGTCACCGAAATGGAGACCGACGTGACCCAACCTCTTCCCAAAGCCGACCCACCCGTCGCGACACCGACGCAACCCAAAGCGGCGCTCCCGGAAAATGCCTGCGACACCCATGTCCACATGGTCGGCGGGCCCGATGACTTCCCGCTTTGGGACGGTCGCGTCGAAGACCCGGCCGATGGCAGTTTCGACCAATGGATCGGCCGGCTGGAACACCATCTGGACACCCTACAAATGGCCCGTGTGGTGATCGTCCATTCCATCCTCTATGGCGGCGACAATCGGGTTACCATGGAAAGCGTGCGCCGCCTGGGCCGCGACCGGGCCCGCGGCATCGCCCTGCTCCGCGACGGCGCGCCCGAGGCCAACCTTGACGCTCTGGCCGAAGCCGGAGCCGCGGGCATCCGTCTCAACTACGTCCATGGCGGTCTCCTAAGCTGGGAAGGCGCCGTCGAGATGTCGCCCCGGCTCGCCGCCCGCGGCATGCATCTACAAATGCTCATGTTCGCCCATGAACATGCCGACGATCTCTACAGCGCCGTACGCGCCCTGCCCGTCCCCGTGGTCTTCGACCATATCGGCTGGCCCGACCTGTCCTTGGGCGTTGAGACACCCGGTTTCCAGACGCTGTGCCGGATGGTGGCCGAGGGCCATGCATATGTGAAGCTGTCCGGCCTCTACCGGGTCTGCGACGCCCCCTATACCGAGGCCGAAGCCCATGTTCGCGCCCTGGTCGCCGCCAACCCCGAACGCTGTCTCTGGGGATCCGACTGGCCCCACATCATGCTCGCCGATGCCAAACGGCCCGATGCCGGGGTGCTTTTGAACGCCTTCCTCGACACCGTTCCGGAGGCTGACATCCGCCAACAGATACTGAGCGCCAATCCGGAGACCCTCTACGGGTTCTGACGCCATGTCCGGGTGTCGGTCTGATCAAACACTCCCGCCCCACCCCGGACCGGAACCAAGGCCAACGGCAGCCGGTAGATCACTGTCCGTTCAAGGCTAGCCCCACTCTCCGACTCCATCCGGACGCTACAACTCACCTAATGTGCGCTGGCTGGCGTCAAACGTCGATCGGACTTGGGTCAGACATTCATTGCACGCCACCATCCCCCCCCCCCCGATCAGGCCCCAAACCAATCAATCATCCAACTTGATCGAAATCCGGCGGTTCGACCGGCCCTTATTCTCGATCTTGCCGACACGCACCCGCCCGATTTCCGACGTCCGCCGCACATGGGTCCCGCCACAAGGCTGCAGATCGACCGGCTCCGCCGCCCTCTCACCGATCCGCACCAGACGGATGCGCCCGGCTCCCCGCGGCGGCTGCACCGACAGTGTCTTCACCAGCCCGGGATTGGCATCCAGTTCCGCCTCGTCGATCCACGTCTCGCTCACGGGATGATCCTCGGCGATCAACTTGCCCATCGCCGCTTCCACCGAAGCCCGATCATGAATGACCTCCGGCATGTCGAAATCCAATCGGCTCTTCTCGATGCCGATCTGTCCGCCCGTCACCGGCAAGGGCACCGCCACCGACAGAAGGTGCAGAGCCGTATGCATCCGCATGAAACGGTATCGCCGCTCCCAATCCAGGGCCATCTCGATCCGGGCACCCACCGGCGGCAGCGGCGCGGCCTCCGCCGGCACGAGGACGACACCCGATCCGTCCTCAGCCTTCACGGTCGATGCGATCTCGCATTCCCCGCCCTCCCAGAACAGACGCCCACTATCGCCCGGTTGCCCACCGCCCCGGGGATAGAACAGCGAGGTGTCCGGCAGGATGCCCCCTTCGCTCGTCAATCCGACGACCGTGGCGGTTGCCGACTTCAGATACGGATCGTCCCGAAACAACAGCGCAGTCATGATGCCTCCGGTTTGGGCCGCAGCGCCTCGGGATTGCGGATCCAGATGTCACGCTGCGCGAACGGAATTTCGAAGCCTTCCTCCGCGAACCGTTCGGCAATGGCGTGGTTCAACTCCGACGTGACCACGACCTTAAATAGAATATCACGCAGCACCACACGCACCGTGAAATTCAAACTATCCGCCCCGAAACCGTCAAACGTAATCAAAGGCTTCGGATTCAGGATGACCATGGGATGGGCCTCAGCAACTTCTTGCAGAATGGCCTCCACCTTCCGGGTATCGGTGCCGTAAGCGACGCCCAATTGGATCACCACGCGCCCCGCCGAATTAGCCAGCGTATAATTCGTCACCGTCCCGGCGATCAGATCAGCATTGGGTACGATCACATCCTGCCGGTCGAAGGTCTCGATCCGGGTAGATCGGACCGAGATCTGGCGAACGAACCCCTCGGTTCCGTTCACGTTGATCCAGTCGCCGATCTTGATGGGCCGCTCGATCAAGAGGATGATCCCGGACACGAAGTTCTGCACGATGGTCTGCAGACCGAAACCGACCCCGACAGATAGCGCACCAGCGACGATGGCCAGACCGCTTAGATCGATCCCCGCCGTGGTTATCGCCAGCAACGCGGCCAGCGTGATCCCCACATAGCCCGTGCCCGAAATAATCGCATTCGTCCCGCCCGCATCCAGCCGGGTCTTCGGCAGCACGGATGTCCGCAGTACGTTTTTGACGATCCGCACGATCGTGTAGCCGATCACGAAGACCACCACGAAAGTAAGGAAGTTCTCCGGCGAAATCCGCGCTTCGCCCAGCCGGAACCCGCGCAGGAAGGCCTGCCACCACTCGCCCAAGGTCGAGGGGCGAACGCCCCAGATAAGTGCGAAGACCGGCAGCGACGAAATCGCCAGACCGAACCCGATCAACGTCGGCGCCAGCGCATCCCGCGCCGGATCGCGCCGCCGGGTCACGAACGCATAGAAGTCGTAAACCACACCCTGCAGGACCGAGATGCCCGCCATAAGCGCCAGCGAAATGGCCGCAGGCCAGATCAACGCGTTGCCCAGGTTGATATATCCCAAGGCCGCGGCCACCGGCGCCACGACGCCGATGGCCATCAACGCCCGGCCCGCCAGGCCGAGCAATTGCCGCCGGGTCCCGCCCTCTTCCTCTTCGGCGGCCCGGCGGGCCTCCAGCAGAAGCTGCCCCAACCGCAACATCGTCAGGCCCGCCATCGCCATGATGGCGAAAAGCAGAACACTGCGGCCCGGCGTATCCATCATCGATGTCGATGTCTGGGCCATCGCTTCGACCAGGTAGGACGCCGCGAAGAGCACCCCCAGTGTCTGTGCGTGGAACCGCCCCTCGCGACGGCGGTTCATGGGCAGTGGCAGCAATGTCGGTGCATCGGGCCTCGGCGGGAAGGCGGCATGGGACAGCCACCAGGTCGCCAACACGATCAAGCCCAGCCATGGCAATAGCGCCGCCGCCGTACCCGCCCGCAAGCCGCCGACGCCCATCAGGCCCAGAATCCGCGTAATCGCCAGCAGCCCCAGAACCGGCAACAAGGTCCGCGCGACCCCAATGGCGACCATCGCCAAGCGCGCTCCTGGGCTGTCGGCTTCGAACGGCGTCACCCGGTCGCGCAATCGGCCCAACCAAAGGCCCGACCGCCAGAGCAGAAGCACCGCCGCAATCAGCAGCAAACCGATCTGCACTCCTTCGGACAGCCAAACCGCCCGGGCCGTGACCGTTTGGAATGGCACCATCAGTTCCCGGCCCAGATCGCCGAACCAACTGGTCGCGGCCCGCAGTGCCGGCAGCCAGGTCGCCGGGTTCACGGGCGGTGATTCCTGAGTGAGCAGCGCCGCCGCCCGCCGGGCCGAAATCGCCCGGTCCACCTCGCCGATCAGACCGTCCGCCGCCGTGAACGCCGCCGTCGCCTCGCGCACCGGCGTCAGCATTGCGGCCAACCGTTCGTTCAAATCCGCCCGACGTTCGGCGATGTCCGGCGCCTCAGTGGTGCCTTCTTCGGGCATTGGGCCCAGAGCCGCGATCTCTTCGCGCAAACTCGAAATGCGGGCCGAATTGATTTCCTGAGCTTCGGCGAAGCGGGCTCGCCACCCCACCAGCTCTTCGCGCAACCGCCCTAATGCTTCACTGGATGCCCGATCCCGCGCGATCACCCCTTCGGCCCGCGTGGAGATCGTCTCCCATTCCGGCGGCACGGGCTCCATCATCTGCGCTGCTGCCGGGAAAGCCAGGCATAGGCAGATCAGAAGAACCCGTAAAATGGCCTGGATCATTCGAAGACCGTTGGCACCTCGCGCGGGGCCTCGTCCAGCCAATGGGGCACCGGAAGGCCTTTGGAATGTAGGAATTCCGGATTCCAAACCTTTGATTGGTAACGATTTCCGTAATCGCAGAGGATCGTCACGATAGTATGACCCGGCCCCAGATGCTCCGCCATCTTAGCCGCCCCGGCCACGTTGACGCCCGTCGACAGCCCCATGCAGAGCCCCTCGAATTCCAAGAGATCGAACGTGATAGGCAGCGCCTCCTCATCCGTCACCTGGCAGACGAAATCCGGCGTAAAGCCTTCTAAATTGGCCGTGATCCGTCCCTGACCGATCCCTTCGGAGATGCTGGACCCATCGGCCTTTAACTCCCCATGCTCGTAGAAATGGTAGAGCGCGGCCCCCATCGGATCGGCGATGCCAACCTTCACGCCCTTGGGCTGCAACACCCGGGCCACGCCCGCGACCGTGCCCCCCGACCCGGCGGCACAGATGAAGCCATCGACCTTGCCGCCCGTCTGGTCCCACACTTCGGGACCGGTGGACTCGATATGCGCCTGCCGGTTCGCCACGTTGTCGAACTGGTTCGCCCAGATCGCGCCGTTCGGCTCCGTCTTTGCAAGTTCATCGGCCAACCGACTGGAATACTTGATATAGTTGTTCGGGTCCCGATACGGCTTGGCGGGCACTTCGATCAACGTCGCCCCGGCCAGACGCAGCATGTCCTTCTTTTCCTGGCTTTGCGTCTCGGGGATCACGATCACCGTCTTGAACCCCATGGACGCGCCCACCAGGGCCAATCCGATCCCCGTATTGCCCGCCGTTCCTTCCACTATGGTGCCGCCCGGATCCAGCGCGCCGCTGGCCACCGCTTCACGGATGATCCACAGGGCCGCCCGGTCCTTCACGGACTGGCCCGGGTTCATGAACTCGGCCTTGCCGAGGATCTCACAGCCGGTGGCGTCCGAGACGCGGTTCAAACGGATCAAGGGGGTGTTGCCGATAGCCTCGGCCAGGTTCTGGTGGACGGTCACGGGGTCCTCGGGGCTTGTTGCCCTCTCGGGTCTAGACCCCGGCTTCGCCGCCTTCAAGGCGAAGCGCCCCGGCATGCAGCGCCAACCACTGGGCCGAGATCACCAGCGGCGCATTCGCGGCCTCCCGCGATGCAACCATCTCGATCAAATGGGGCAATCCGATCAGATGGGCCCGAATATCCTCCTCCTCCTCGTCCAACCCGTGGAGGCCCGCCGCCTCGTCCGGCAGATCGCAGATCGCCACGAAGGAATGCAGCACCTGCGCCAAGCCGCCCGGACTCGGATAATACCGCGCCACGAAGCGCAACGCTTGTGGCCCAACCACCAGTCCCGCCTCTTCCTCCAATTCCCGCACGGCGGTCGTCTCGGCATCTTCGCCTGCATCGATCAGACCGGCCACCGGTTCCAACAGCCACGGCAGCGGATCGCCCTTGGCCAACGCCCCCGCCCGCACCTGTTCCACCAACAGGACCCGGTCCCGGACCGGATCGTAGGGCAGCACCGTCGCCGCATCACTCACATGGCTGATCGCGCGCTGGATCGACCCGGACCGCGTGCCGTCGAAGCGCGGATGGTCGAACCGCCATTCCTCCACCCGGTGAAACCCCTCATAGGGATACCCCACATCTTCCACCTGGATCGACGCCGCCCGTGGTCCGTCGCCCACGGTCACAGGGCGCTCGAAATCCCGGTTCACGATGATGCTGTGGGCCCTTGCCTGGATCATGCCCCGCCGCCTCGCCAGCGATTCCGCCGACGCCTCTCCGCGCGCGCGCATGACCTCCTCGGCGGCCAGCCGCGTCCGTGGACCATGGTGCGCGACCCAGGCCTCCAGGTCCCAGGGTTGACCCGATCCTTGTCCGCCCGCACCATCGCGGTAGACGAGCGCTGCCTCTCCGCCGATCTCGATGGCGTCCGGCACATATCCGAACGCCGTCTCATACCAATCAAGCCGCCCCCGCGTCTCGGCCTCCAAGGGCTCCGTCAACACGCCCACCGCCGACCCGTCACCCGGCACCAGCAACGGCCAATCGCCGGCCGCTGCCCGTTCCACCGACCACCCGTCCAGCCGCGCCGGGGTCACCAAAACCTGTCGCCCGGCCACAATCGTCAGCAAATCATTCCAAAGAAGCGTTCCGAACAGGAACAGCCGGCTCATCGGGTGACGCGACCGACCACGCCACCGACCAGCCCGACCAAGATCGCACCGCCGAACAGCGTGCCCATGACCAGCGGGGTGGCAATCATCTGGGCGTCTCGCCACAGGAACTCCATCCAGGCCGACGCCGCCTCGCCCACTTCGGCATAGCGCAGGTCCAGCGACTCGGTGATCATCTTGCGGAATCCTTCCAGGAGAAGCCCCAGCACCAGAAGGATCGCCGCCCCGCCAATCCCCGCTGTGATCGATACGGTGATCGACGCGCCTCGATTGGTCGGCCCGCTCACGATGCGCCCGATATAGCGCCAACCGATCACCAAGCCACCCAAGGCCAGAATTTCCCGGAACCGTCCAATTCGGACGCCTTCGGGCAACACATGGATGAAAATCGTATGCCCCACCCACCAGGCGAGCGCGGCAAACAGAATTGCGGATACGAGTTTTGCAGGGGTCGGCATCAGTCAGGCCTCCGGACTGTGATCTGAACCACATCGCAGATGTGGTGTTCGAACGCCCCCGCGCAGCTTGTTAAATATAGGTTCCACATCCTTTTGAACCGCTCATCGAAGCCCATGGCGGCAGCCCCGTCCCACCGGTCATTGAATCTCTCGAACCAGCGGCGCAGCGTGATGGAGTAATCCTTGGCAATCGAACGCGACAAACCTTCTTCCAGCCCCGCGCGCTCGATCTCCTCGCTCAGCTTCTTCGGCGCGGGCAGCATGCCACCCGGAAAGATGTACTTCTGGATGAAATCGACCGATGTCGAATAGCTTGCCCATCGGACATCCGGCACGGTGATGATCTGCAATGATGCTTGACGCCCCGGCAGCAACCGGTCGCGCAACGTGCCGAAATAGGCTGGCCAGTACTTGCGCCCCACTGCCTCGAACATCTCTATGGACGCGATACCGTCATAGGTCCCCGTCTCATCCCGATAATCCTGAAGCTTGAACTCGACGCGATCGGAAAGTCCAGCTCTATCAATGCGTTGCTTAGCGAAATTCAACTGCTCTTGGCTGATCGTCAGGCCCGTGACTTTCAGACCCCGCTGCCCGGCTGCATATTCCGCGAAACCACCCCAGCCGCAGCCGATTTCCAGCACGTGATCCCCGGGCTCCACACCCATCCGATCCACGATAGACGCATATTTCGCCGTCTGCGCCGCCTCCAGCGATTCCTGTCCGGTCTCGAACTGGCCCGACGAGTAGGTCATCGTCTCATCCAGCCAGAGCCCGTAGAACTCGTTCCCCAGATCGTAATGGGCCGCGATGTTCCGCTTGGCCTGGCTCTTCGTGTTCCGCCGCATGAAAGCCCGCAGCTTCTCGAACGCCTGCACCAAAGCCAGCCCCGTGAACTTCTGGATCAGGCCGTCGCCTTCCTTGTTGATGTAGTCGAACACGGCCTGCAGGTCGGGCGTGCTCCATTGCCCATCCATGAAGGCCTCCATGAAGCCCACATCGCCCTCGCGCACGATGCGCCCGAACACCTCCGGGTCGTGCACCGCGATTTCCGCTACCGGGCCGGCCTCCGGTCCCTCATGCCGAAACCTACGCCCATCGGGAAGGATCACGTCGACCCGGCCGTATTTCATATCCTGGGCCATGCCGAAGACCCGCGCGAAATAGCGCGGCAGGTCCGACTGACCTTGGGTGGCGGTCAAGACGTCCATGCGGTCTCCGTCACTTCTCATTTATCTGTTGCCCAGCCCAACACGGACGAGCAAGCCCAAAGGGCTTATTCGGCCGCGCTACGTTGCGAATAGGCCTCCAGCGCACGGGTACGGCCTTCGGATAGCCCGACAATCGGCTCATTCGGGTACGGATCATCCGGCGACATGCCCCAAGACACTGGGATCGCGTCGAAATAACTGCGCGCCAAATCGCCTCCGCCCCGTTCAGCCAGCCAGCGGCGCCGATAGGCGCCTTCTGGGTCGAACTTCTCCGCCTGCGTCTCCGGGTTGAACACCCGGAAAAACGGCGCGGCATCCGGCCCGGAACCGGCCGTCCATTGCCAGCCCATGGCGTTCGAGGCCGGATCCCAATCGATCAGGCAATCCGCGAACCAGTCACAGCCCACCTTCCAATGGGTCATCATATGCTTGGTCAGATAGGACGCCACCAGCATCCGCGCCCGGTTATGCATGCGCCCCGTCACATACATCTCGCGCATGGCGGCATCCACGACCTCCAGCCCCGTCCGCCCGCGCCGCCAAGCCTCGGCCTGATCGTTGTCGTCCTGCCAGGGGAAACTGTCCCACTCGGATTTCCAGTTCTCGGACGTCAGTTCCGGTGTGTGATAGGCAAGGTGATGCGCAAAGTCGCGCCACACCACTTCTTTCAGGAACGTCTCCGCCCCCGCCTTGCCGTCCGCCATGGCCCGTTGCCCAGCATGCCAGCAAGTCCGCGCACTGATCTCCCCATAGGTGAGGTTCTCGCTCAGCCCGCTGGTCCCGTCTTCGGCCAGCATGTCCCTGGCGTCGGCGTATGCTTCGACCCCATGGGCCATGAACGCTCCGAGACGCGACTGCGCGGCTTTCTCGCCCACATTCACATGGGCGGCGACCACGTCTGCCCCGCGCCGCATGGCCCGGCCCATCCCCCAATCGTCAAGCGCGTCGCTCTCGGGCCAACTATTCGGCGCTTCAACTTCGCTCGGCGCTGCCAAAGCCTCTGGCACGTCCCGATCACGTACGGCTTTCCAGAACGGCGTATAGACCTTGTAAAACCCACCTGACCCGGTTTCGACCGTCCACGGCTCGAACAGAACGTGGGCGTGGAAGGACTTCGCCGTCAGTCCGTCCCCCCGCAGCGCCTCCTTCACTTCGGTGTCCCGCGCCCGCTCATCGGCCACGTAGAGCCGGTTCCACACAACCGTATCGGCCCCAGTCTCCTCCACTAGGGCCCGCAAAACCTCCAGCGCCTTGCCACGCCGCCGGATCAACCGCGATCCGATCTCCTCCAGCCGCCCGGCAAAATGTGCCAGGCCCAGTTCCATCCGCCATTTCGGCGCCGCGCCCCAGGTTTCGACAACTTGGTCATGGATCCAGACGGGGATCACCGGCCGCCCCTGCTGAGCCGCCCAGGTCATGGCAGGATTGTCGGAAAGCCGCAGGTCACGCCGCAGCCACAAAAGGATCGGTTTTGTCATGCCCGGCAAGCTAGAGGCCGCGATGGAAAAGGAAACGGACGGCGATCATTCCGAGCGTTCGCTCTGGATCGGGATAAACCCCATA
>JBCDCS010000038.1:0-14156 GCA_039181205.1 Pseudomonadota bacterium | reverse complement strand
TGGCGCCGCTGGCCGCGATGCTGCGGGCGCGGTCGAAGCGCAGCCAGATCTCGGCCGCCTCCTCCCGCTCGATCCTGGATTCGGTGGGCGCGCGCATGGAAGAGGCGCGCGATATTACGCGGTATATCATCAACACCCTGATCTTTCTGGGTCTTTTGGGGACGTTCTGGGGTTTGGCAACGACAGTTCCGGCCGTCGTCGATACGATCCGGAACCTGAACCCCGAAAGTGACGAAGCGGGCCTTGCCGTGTTTGGGCGCCTGATCGGCGGGCTGGAATCGCAGCTTGCGGGCATGGGTACGGCCTTTGCGTCATCGCTGCTGGGCCTGGCCGGATCGCTGGTCGTGGGGCTTTTGGAGCTGTTTGCAGGCCACGGGCAGAACCGGTTCTACCGCGAGATGGAGGACTGGCTGAGCTCGATCACGCGTGTCGGTTTGGTCGGCGACAGTGGCGAGGAAACCATCGACCAGTATTCCTTGGCCGCCGTTCTGGACCACATGAACTACCAGATGGAAACCCTGCAGGAGATGTTCCAGAAGGCCGAATCCGGGCGGCTGGCGGCCGATGCCCGCCTGAACACCTTGGCCGAAACCATGGCCGAGATGGCCAAACGGGTGGAGGGCGGCGGCGGGACGGCCGAGGCGTTGAACCGGGTGGCGGAGGGGCAGGAAAACATCGTCACCGTGCTGAGCGGCAGCAATGGGGGCAGCGACGGGCTGGATGCCGAAAGCCGGATGCGGATCCGGTCGATCGATGTGCAGCTTCTGAAGGTGTTCGAAGAGTTGCAGCAGGGGCGGCAGGCGGCGTTGGACGATCTACGGGGCGATCTGGGGGCGCTGACGCGAACGTTGCGGCAATTGAACCGCGCCATGCAGGTCGCCCAGGATCAGAGCCTGGAGGACCAGGTGCAGCACGGCTCTTACGGTCGGGGCCAGCAGGGGGACGGCTAGATGGCCTTTGTCCGCCGATCCGGCCAACGCTTCACCGCCAATGTCTGGCCCGGCTTCGTGGATGCCATGACGGCGCTCCTTCTGGTGCTGATGTTCGTGCTGTCGATCTTCATGATCGTGCAGTTCGTTCTGTCGGAAACCATCGGTGCGCAGGATGAGGAACTGAACCAACTGGGGCTGCAGGTGGACAGCTTGGCGGAAGCGCTGGGGCTGGAACGGCAGCGGGCCAATATACTGGAAGATGACGTGGCCGCATTGGAGGTGGAGCGGGACAGCCAGGCTGCCCGGATCGCCACCCTGTCCATCCAGCGCGACGATCTGACGGCTAGGGTCGCGTCGTTCGAGGACCAGGTGGCGGGGTTGCTTGCCGATCGGGATCGGTTGACGGCGTCGTTGTCTTCCACCGAAGCCCAGCGCGATGCTCTGGAAGGCCAGTTGACGACGGCCCAGGGTGAATTGGAGCGGGTCATCGACGAGCGGGAAGCGTTGCAACTGGCGCTGGCCTCCGCCCGGCAGGAGATCAATGCCCAGACCGAGGCCGCCCGGCTGGACGCGGCCCGGCGCGAAGCGGTGGAGGCCTTGTTGGCCGAGCAGCGGGCCTTGGCCGAGGAGCGGCAGGCGTCTCTGGCGGAGACCCTGGCGCTGTTGGCGGGGCGAGAGGCGGATGTCGCCGCGCTGCAGGGCCAGGTGGAGCAAACGGCTGAGGCTTTGTCTGCCGAGGAAGCCGCCCGGTTGGCCGAGCAAGCCGCCGCGGAGGCGCTACGGGCGCAGCTTGCCGATGCCGAAGCCGCTCTGTCCGACGAAGAAGCGGCCCGGCTGGCTGACGCCGCCGCCGCCGAGGCCTTGCGGCAAAGTCTGGCGGAGGCCGATGCCGAACTGACGGCCATGACCCTGGCCCTGGAGGAACAGCGGCGGGCGGCGGAGGAAACGCTGACCTTACTCGCCGCGACACAGACCGCCCGCGACGATCTGGAGGCGCGTCTGGCCCAAGCGCTGGCTGACCTGACCAGCGCCGAGACGGAAACGACGGATCTTGGCGCGCAATTGGCGGAGGCGCTGGCGGCCGCCGAGGCCGAGGAAACGTCCCTGCAGGATCGCCTGGCGGCGGCTTTGGCGGCGCAACTGGCGGCTGAAACCGACGCCGATGACGCGTTGAGCGAGGCGGAGCGGCAGTCGTTGCTGCTGTCCCAAGCGCAAACGGAATTGGCTGAGGTCGATGCCGAGCGCATCGCCGCCCAGCGAGAAACCGCCGCGCTCAACGCGCAGATCATCGAGTTGCGGGCCCAATTGAGCAGCCTGCAAGGTTTGTTGGATGCCTCGCGGGCCGAGGAGGTGGAGGCGCAGATCCGGCTGGAGACGCTGGGCAGTGATTTGAACGCAGCCTTGGCCCGGGCGGCGTCGGCCGAACGCGCCCGCGCCGATCTGGAAGAGGCCGAACGCATCCGCCTGGAAGCCGAAACGGAAAGGCTGGAGCGCTTCCAGTCCCGCTTCTTCGGTCAGCTCCGCGATGTTTTGGAGGGGCGCGAGGGAGTGGAAGTCGTCGGCGACCGCTTCGTCTTTTCGTCCGAGGTCCTGTTTGATGTGGGCCAGGTTACGCTGCAACCGGAAGGGCGGGCCCAGATCGCCGAGGTGGCGCAGGTGGTGCTGGATGTGGCTGACCAAATCCCCGAAGGCACTGATTGGGTTTTGCGGGTCGACGGCCATACCGACGACTTGCCGGTGACCGGGGGTGGGCGCTTTCGGGATAATTGGGAATTGAGCCAGGCGCGCGCTCTCTCGGTTGTCCGCTTCATGGTCGAAGATTTGGGCGTGCCGCCATTCCGCCTGGCCGCGACTGGGTTTGGTGAATATCGGCCGGTTGATCCGGCGTCGACGCCGGAAGCCCGGTCCCGCAACCGCCGGATCGAACTGAAGCTGACCGAGCGCTAGCGCACTTCACCGGGTCGCGGAACGGGTGGGCGCTCAGCGACAGAACGGGCCGCTGCGATATTCGGCCGTGTCGAAGTGGAAATGGTCCAGATGGAACCGATCGCTTTCCGGGCCCAGGACCGTCCCAAAGGGGCCGCAGGCGGCTTCCCACATCTCGCGCAGCATGCGGCCCGCCGTGCCGTTGCCCCAATCACGCAGCAGGTTCAATTCCGACCCATCGGCCAACTGCACGCCTGAGATGTCGATGGCGCGGCCTTTGCCATGTTCGCTGATCCGCGCGCCGGGGCGGCCATTGCGCGTCCGACAGGCATAGCCCGCCGACACCTGCAGAGCCACGGCGCCGCCGCCGCGCCGCCCGACGACCGGCAGCACGCCGTTGCGGACCCAGGTATCCAAGGCCCGGGCCGTTCTACAATCCATCCGGGCCGGTCGGCTCAGGCCAACACCCGACGCCGACGTGATCCGCACGGCTTGCGGGATGCCGCAGACGCCCGGCCCGTCCACCGGCGCGATGGTTTCACCGCGCAGCGAGGCCCGGCCGCAAAGACCCGGGCCCTGGTCGTCCAAGGGACGGGGCCGGGCGCCGGAGGCCAGGATTAAATCGGCGGGCCGCAGGGCTGGTCGGGTCGATTGCCGGGGCAGACCGTCCACATCCAACATCGGCAGCAGGTCCCCCAACACATGGACCATGGCCCGGGCCTCGATTGCGTCGGGCTCGGGGCGCGGCGCCGGCCGAAACGTCCGAGCCGGTGCCGCGACCTCCGGCGCGACCGCGATGGCCGCGCGGGACGACATGACGACGATCGGCGTCTCGGGGCGGGGGATGGGACGTTGTTCGGCATTGGCGGGGAAGGCCAGAACCAGCGCGGCCAGCAAAGCCCTCATCGGCTGGTGCCCCGACCGAAATCCGGCGCGTCGGTGTCTTGGCCGGCCTCGATGATGCCGCGTCGGATCGCGCGCGTTCGCGTGAAGTAGTCGAACAGCATGTCCCCATCCCCGGTTCGGATCGCCCGCTGCAGGGCGAAGAGTTCTTCCGTAAATCGTCCCAGGATTTCCAACGTGGCATCTTTGTTATTCAAGAACACGTCGCGCCACATGGTCGGATCGCTGGCGGCAATCCGCGTGAAGTCGCGGAAACCCGCCGCCGAGTATTTGATGATTTCGCTATCGGTCACGCGCCGCAGGTCATCAGCCACGCCCACCATCGTGTAGGCGATCAGGTGCGGCGCGTGGGACGTGACTGCCAAGACCAGGTCGTGGTGGTCCGGGTCCATAGTGTCGGTATTGGCGCCCATGGCTTGCCATAGATGGGTCAGTCGATCGGTCGCGGTCTGGTCGGCCCCGTTGGGCGTCAGCAGACACCAGCGATTGTCAAAGAGCTCCGGGAAGCCCGACCGGGGGCCGGAATGTTCGGTCCCCGCCACGGGGTGTGCGGGGACGAAATGCACGCCATCGGGCAGGTGCGGCGCCACGGCGGCGATCACCTCGCGCTTGACGGAGCCCACATCGCTGACCGTGGCGCCGCGCTTCAGGAAGGGCGCGATCTCCTGGGCGATCTCGGCCATAGCGCCGACCGGCACGCAGAGAACCACGAGGTCCGCGCCCTTTACGGCGGCGGCTGGTGTCGGCGCGATCCGGTCGCAGAGGCCCAGATCGCTGGCCGCTTGGCGCGTCTCGACCGAGCGGGCGGTGCCCACCACTTCGCCCACCAGCCCATCGCGTCGCATGCGCAACCCCATGGATCCGGCGATCAGACCCAGTCCGATCAGCGCGACACGGTCATAGATCACGTTCGCCAAGCCGCGATCCCTTCCAAAAGCCGGTCCACCTGCGTTTCGGTGCCCACTGTCATGCGCAGGCAATGGGGCAGACCATAGGCCGCCACGTGACGTACGATGATCCCGCGGTTCTTGAGAAAGGCATCGCAATCGCGCGCCTCTTCCTCGCTTTCGAACCGCGCCAGGACGAAATTCGTCTCCGACGGGTCACACGCGATGCCATTTTCCAGGAGCCCGTCTCTGAGCCGCGCCCGTTGGCTCCGGTTGTCGGCAGAGCAATTGGCCGCGAAATCCCGATCCCGCATGGCGGCCTCGGCCGCGGCCAGTGCGGGCCCGGACAGATTGAACGGCCCCCGGATCCGGTTCAGCACATCGATCACGGGGCGCGGCCCGTAGCCCCAGCCCACGCGCATGCCGCCCAGACCGTACATCTTCGAAAAGGTCCGCGTGCAGAAGACGTTGTCTTGCAAATCGGTCAGGCCCAGCCCGCCGTCGAAATCATCTGCGAACTCCGCATAGGCGCCGTCGAGGACCAGAAGACAGCCATCCGGCAACCCATCGGCCAGACGCCTGACGTCCTGTCCGCCTAGCATGGTCCCGGTGGGGTTGGCGGGATTGGCGATAAAGCAGAGCTTCGTCTTCTCGGTCGCAGCGGCCAGCATCGCTTCCACATCGACCCGGCGCTCCCTCTCCGGCGCGGCCACCGGTGTGCCCCCGGCGGCGCGTGCGCTGATCGGGTACATGAGGAAGCCGTATTCGGGATGCAGGACCTCCTCGCCCGGACCCACATAGGCCTGGCAGAGCCAATGGATGATCTCATCCGACCCGACCCCGCAGATGATCCGATCCGGGTCCAGATCATGGACCTCGGCAATGGCTTGGCGCAGGCCGCCATGGTCGGTCGGCGGATAGAGATGCATGGCACTGGCGGCGTCCCGCGCGGCGGCAATGGCCGAGGGCGGCGGGCCGTGGGGGTTTTCATTGGACGACAGCTTTAGCACGTCCTCGTGCCCCGCGACCTTGGACGCGCCACCTTGATAGAGCTCGATCTCCATGATCCCCGGCTGGGGGGCGGGCGCGGCCGGCATGTCTGTCATCCCCGTTTGGTCCGCGCCGTTCTAGGCATCGTTCGACGCCGCTGCAATGTGGGATGGGGTTGCACCCAATCGCGTCCTGGACGGGAAAATGGGGTAAAACCCCATCCTACAGAAAGCTCTGGGGGTCGATATCGACACTGAGCCGGGCGGAGCGCGGTACATCGACCTGCGCAAGCCAGGCCGACAGTGCCGATTGGATTGGGGCTTGCCGGGGGGCCTTGACCAGCAGCCGTACCCGATGTCGCCCCCGGATGCGGGCGATGGGCGCCGGGGCCGGGCCGTAGAGATCGGCGCCGATGGCCGTCAGCGGCGCGGCCCGGCGGGCCAGGGCGTTCCCCAGATCGAATGCCACTGAGACCTCCGGGTCGGAGATCACGATCCCCGCCATTCGGCCATAGGGCGGGACGCCGGCGGCGCGGCGCTGCTCGGCCTCTTCCCGCAGAAACGCTTCTTCGTCGCCCGACAGGATCGCGCGGATCACCGGATGCTCGGGCTGATAGGTCTGCAGCAAGGCCTGTCCGGGCTTATCGGCCCGTCCCGCCCGGCCAGACACCTGGCGCATCAATTGGAACGTGCGTTCCGCTGCCCGCAGGTCAGAGCCCTGCAGGCCTAGATCGGCATCGATCACACCGACCAGGGTCAGCAGCGGAAAGTTGTGACCCTTCGCCACCAACTGTGTTCCGACGATGATATCGGCGCCGCCAGCGGCGATTTCTTCGACGCGGGCCTTCAAGCTGCGGGCCGACCCGAAGAGATCGGATGACAAAACCGCCACCCGGGCTTCCGGGAAGAGCGTCGTCACTTCCTCGGCCATCCGCTCCACGCCCGGGCCGACGGCCGCCATCTTCCCTTCCACCCCGCAAGATGGGCAGGCATCGGGCATCGGCGCCGTCTCCCCGCATTGGTGGCACATCAGACGCTTCAGGAACCGATGTTCCACCATTCGCGCGTCGCATTGATGGCACGCCACCTGCTGCCCGCAGGCCCGGCAAAGCGTGACCGGCGCGTAGCCCCGCCGATTAAGGAAGATCAGCGACTGCTCGCCATCGATCAGTCGCTGCTCGATGGCTTTCTTAAGGGTGGGCGAGATCCAGCGACCGGCCGGAACCTGTTCATCGCGCATGTCCACGGTCTGAAGCGTCGGCAGAACCGCATCCCCGAACCGCGACGTTAGATCGAGGCGCGCGTATTTTCCCGCCTCCACATTCGCCCAACTTTCCAGCGAGGGCGTGGCGGAGGCCAGCACGATCTGCGCGCCTTCGCAGGATGCCCGCAACACGGCCATGTCCCGTGCGGAATAGAGCACGCCATCCTCCTGCTTGTAGGAGGTGTCATGTTCTTCATCAACGACGATCAGGCCGAGATTTTGGTAGGGCAGGAACAGGGCCGAGCGCGCGCCCACGACCAGCCGGGCCTGCCCCTCGGCCACCTTGCGCCAGCAGCGGCGGCGTTCGGCCTGGGTCACGCCGGAATGCCATTCGGCGGGGCGGGCGCCGAAGCGGGCTTCGACCCGCGTCAAGAACTCGGCCGTCAGGGCGATTTCCGGCAGCAGGACCAGGGCTTGCCGACCCTGGGCCAGCGTTTCCGCCACCGCTTCCAGGTAGACCTCGGTCTTGCCTGAGCCCGTGACCCCGCGCAGAAGCGTCGTGCCGTAGCCACCCTCAGTCACCGATTTGCGCAACCTGGTGGCTGCCTGCGCCTGATCGTCGGCCAATGGCTTGCCCAGCCGGCTGGGGTCGAGGGGCGGGTAATCGGCATCCCGCTCGACCCGCCGTTCGGCCACTGCGCCAGACTTCAGGAGGCCCTTCACGACGCCGGACGAGACGCCTGCCAAGTCGGCCAACTCCGATGCGCCGAAGAGATCGTCCGGCCGTTCTTCCAGTACGGCCAGCACCTTCTCACGGGCCGCCGTCATTCGGTCGGGATCGCCGCCGCCGAGCCCATAGAGCACCCGCTTGCCGGGAGGTTCCCCGAGTCCGGGCATGCGCAAAGCTAAGCGTAACATGGCTGCGAGGGGCGTCAGCGTGTAGGCCGCCGCCCGCTCCAGGAAGTCCCGCATGCCATCGGACATGGGTGGCAATTCCATCACCCGGGCCACGCCGCGTAGCTTTTCCACCGGCCAATCGCCGTGGGCTGGCCCCCAGACCACACCGGGAACCAGGCGGGGACCAAGCGGAACCTCCACGAAGGCGCCATCCACTACACCGCCGGCGGGTGCCTTATAGTCGAGAGCCCGGTCCAAAGGTTGGGTTGTCAAAACCGCGATGGGAGTGCGGGGGTGATGCATGCCCCTCATATCGCGCCTTCGGTCTGCGGGGGCCAGGGGCAGACAGGTCGGAGACGACCGATTGGACGAGGTCAGGCGGTCCGGCGGGTCAGGGCGGTGATCGCGCCCATGGCGACGAGCGCGCCGCCCCCGGCCCGGGTCAGGCCACGCAGAACCGACGGCCTACGCAGCCCCGCCCGCATCCGGTCGGCCAGCAGCGCGTAGAGCAGGGCGTTGATCGTCGCGAGCCCCACGAACGTGGCGATCAGGATCGCGAATTGCTGCAGCAGCGATGCCTCGGGGCGGATGAATTGCGGGACGAAGGCGATGAAGAAGACGATGCTCTTGGGGTTCAAGGCCGTGACGACCGTGGCATGGGTAAAGACGGCGCGCGGCGAGACCTCACTGACCGTCATGTCCGCCAGAGAGACCGTTTTAGCCGAGCGCCAGAGCTTTATGCCCAACCAGATGAGATAGACGGCACCGACCCATTTCAGCACGGTAAACAATGTGGCCGACGCTAAGACCAGGGCACCCAGACCCGCCAGAGATGCCGTCATCGCGATCAGGTCGCCCAAGGCCACACCGGTGGCCGAGGCCACCGCGACACGGCGACCTTGGCTCAGCGCATAGCTCATCACCAATAGGATCGTTGGGCCGGGAATGGCCAGGAGAGCGGTTGAGGCGGCCACGAAAGCGAGCCAGAGGGTCAGGTCCATGATGGTCTCCGGAAGATGGGTCGGCTATGGAGCGACCAAACACCATCCGCCCGGGAGGCCGCCATGAAATTCTTCGTAGACACCGCCGATATCGACGCCATCCGGGAATTGAACGATCTCGGCATGGTCGATGGCGTGACGACCAACCCGTCGCTGATCATGAAGGCCGGGCGCGATATCCAAGAGGTCACGAAGGAGATTTGCGATCTGGTCGATGGTCCGGTCAGCGCCGAAGTGGTGGCGACCGAATTCGACGACATGCTGGCCGAGGGTAAGCATCTGGCGAAGATCGCACCCAATATCTGCGTGAAGGTTCCGCTGACCTGGGCGGGGCTCAAGACCTGCAAGGCGCTCACTGATGCCGGTACCAAGGTGAATGTCACGCTCTGCTTTAGCGCCAATCAGGCCCTTCTGGCAGCCAAGGCGGGGGCCACGTTCATTTCGCCCTTTATCGGTCGGCTGGACGACCTGAACCTGGATGGGATGGAGTTGATCAGCGATATCCGCGAGATCTACGACAATTACGGCTTCGAGACCGAAATCCTGGCGGCCTCGATCCGCAGCGCGAACCACATGAAGGAAGCCGCCCTGATCGGTGCCGATGTGGCCACGGCTCCGCCGGGCGTGATCCAGTCCATGGCCAAGCACGTGCTGACCGACAAGGGGCTCGAGGCGTTCCTGGCCGATTGGGCCAAGACGGGACAGTCGATCCTTTAACCCGCCGAGCCCGCTTTGGTCGCCGTCCGCCATTTGCCGGGTGATAGACCCACCCGTTGGGTAAAGGTGGCGGTCATATGGGACTGGCTGGAAAAGCCGGTCGCATAGGCGATATCCGCCAGCCCGCTTTCGTCAGCCAGCAGCATGTCCTTCACCCGCGCGATGCGCCGTTCGATCAGATACTGATGGGGGGCGAGGCCGGTCGTTTCCTTAAAGGCACGGGAAAAGGCAAAGGCATCCATATCCAGAAGTGTGGCCAGGGTGTCGAGCCCGCCGGTATCGGCCAGATCGGATTCCAGGTGATCGGAGACCCGGGTCAGTTCGTCCGACGAAAGCGTCCGCCGCCGCTGGGTTTGGCGGAGCGCGAGATCGCGCTGGCGGCGTAGGATCAGAACGGCGATCTGTTGTGCTAACTCGTCCACATAAAGATCGTCCCCGGCCGAAGGATTGCGGGCTTCTTCCAGCAAAGCGTCGGCCAACGCCTTTAGATTGGGGTCGAAGACGCCCTGGAAGCCGATTAGGCCGACTGCATCGGGATCGCCTTTGGCCAAGGAAGCGGCAGTGGCCCGGAACACCGACTTGTCGATGTAGATCTGTTGGACGACGTATTCGCCTTCGATCTGAAAGTCCTGGGCGACTCCATTCTGGAAATAGCTCAGCGCGCCAGGGACGTGGTCAGCGAAGACATGATCACCTCGCTCGGTGCGCATAAATTCTCCGCTGCGCGCCCGGCCTTGCAAGCATTGTTCGACGAGGTGGAAGTCGAGCATGCCGGCGCATGTCGTTTTGGTCTGGCGCATGACCACAACGTCCACATTCCGCCAATGCCGGACCGACGGTTCGCTGACTTGCGCCATGAAGCGATCTTGCATGGCGTCCATCATCATTTGACGTGTGATGAGGTCGGCCACGTTTTTCCATCCCCACCGGTACCGTACAGGCAGGCGCAACGTGCCCCTGCACGTTCCTGAATAGGAACTACCACTTCTCTGAGTTTATCAGATTTATGCGCCGATGGGTGGTTAGCCTGTCATTCGCATCCGCCGCCATCGTCCCGGGGATTGACCGACGCGCTTGGTGAACGTGGCTGTCATATGGGACTGGCTGGAAAATCCAGTGGCGTAGGCAATTTCGGCCAGCGGAATGCGGCCCTGACGCAGGAGTTCCTTGGCTCGGCCGATCCGGCGGTCGATGAGATATTGATGCGGGGACTGACCGGTGGTTTCCCTGAAGGCCCGGCTGAAGGCGAAGGTTTCCATTCCAATGGCTTCGGCCATGGCATCGGTTCCGCCCGCGCCCGCCAGATCGGAATCCATATGATCGTTCAACCGCGCCAAGTCTTCTGCAGAAAGCTCGCGCCGCCTCGCATGGCCGGCGTCCTTTGTCTCGAACCGACGGCGCAAAATCCGGATTGCGATCTGCTGGGCCAGCGTATCGGCATAGAGATCGCCGCCCAACGTCGGATGGCGGGCTTCGTCCAAAAGCGCGTCTGCGAGGGCTTTCAATCCTGGATCGAACACGCCCGAGACAATTGGTGGTGCCAATTGCGACGGATCATCTGGGGCAATGGCGGCAGCGGCTTCGCGAAAAACGGAATCGTCGATCAGGATCTGCTGGAGTTTGAAATGGCCATCTGTTGCATACCGGGCCGCGGTTCCGCGTTTGCGCACCTGCAATGTCCCCGGAATCAATGTGGTTCTAATCGGCTCACTTGTCTCGGGCGTAAGAACGATCTCTGACACCAGGCGCCCGTCGAGACAAACCTCCACCAGATGGAAGTCCTTCGAGCTGGAAGGTTCCCCGTGATCGGCCTGGTCGGCAACAAGAGTCTGCACCCGCCGCCATCCGGCGCCGATCGTTTCACCAGTCCGCGACGCAAAGGACGCCTGGCCGCGCGCGACGATATCACGGTCGCGGTACTGAATCTGAGTGGTGTCCATTTTACGATACTCAGACTGTAAACTTCAAATGACACTCAGACCGATTGGCACGCCTCCTGTCAACCTTCCGGAATCACGTTCTTGTCAGGCTGCGAAACCGTGACGCAGAGATGCAGAACTGCACGCCCGGGGGCCAAAAAACGAAAACGGCCAGCGAAAACCACTTCTTGCATCAGGCGGATGTGATACGAGCGGGGCAAGCGGCAAAAGACCGGAGACGCAGATGACCGAGCAGACCGCGCGCCCCGATTGGCGCGACCGGGTGATGACCCATCCCGACATGATCCTGGAGGACCGGGATCTGATGCGCGCGCTGCTGGCGGCCAATGAACGGCAGATGGGGAAGAACGTCGTCGACATGCGCGGCATCGCCATGGAACGGCTGGAAGCCCGGCTGGAACGGCTCGAAGATACCCACCGCAATGTCATCGCCGCCGCATACGAAAACCTGGCTGGCACGAACCAGGTGCATCGCTGCGTGCTGAAACTGCTGGAATGCGGCGGTCTTCGGTCCATGCTGGATATGCTGGCGGGCGATGTCGCCGATATTCTGCGGATCGAACATATTCGCCTGGTGCTCGAATCGCGCCAGCCTGCGCCGCCGCCCCATCCAGCCATTTCGCCCGTAGAAGCCGGATTTTGCGCGGCCTACGTGCGACTGGGCCGGGACGCGCCTGTCCGTCGCGTTACCTTGCGGCAATGCAATGCTGCATCGGAAAAAGTGTTCGGCGATGCGGCTGACGATCTTCGCTCCGAGGCGCTTCTGACGTTGGACTTGGGGGAGGGCCGCCTGCCGGGCATGCTGGTCCTGGCATCGGAAGATCCGCAGCAGTTTCGGGCCAACCAAGGGATCGATCTGCTCGCCTTCTTCACCGGCGTCGTGGAGCGGATGCTGCGCGCCAAGCTGGGCTGATCCCCGGTGACGTTGGAGATTTCACCCGGTTTGCGCGATGCGCTGTCGGCCTGGCTGGCATATTTGCGGGCGCTCGATGGCGCGTCCGAGAACACGCTGACGGCCTATGGCGCAGATGTGCGGGCATTTTTGGCCTTCCAGGCGGAGCATCGCGGCGGGCCCATGGGCGTGGCGGCCATGGGCGCTTTGAAAAGCACGGATATGCGCGCCTGGATGGCCGCAGAGCGTCTGCGCGGCAGCGCGGCACGGTCGGTATCGCGGCGATTATCGGCGGTGAAGGCCTTCACCCGCTGGCTCAGCGAACGGGAAGGGTTCGATCCGACCGCGATCCTCTCGGCCCGGGCGCCCAAATTTCGCAAGAAACTGCCGCGCCCGGTCGCGCCGGATGCCGCACGTGATCTGATCGAGATCGTGGGGATGCAGCATCCCACGCCTTGGATCGCCGCCCGGGATGTGGCGGTGACGACGGTTCTCTACGGCTGCGGATTGCGGATTTCCGAAGGGCTGAGCCTCCGCGGCCGCGATGCGCCACTGCCGGAGACGCTTCGGATCAAGGGCAAGGGTGGAACGGAACGGATTGTCCCCGTTCTCGCTGCGGCGCGCGAAGCCGTGGACCGATATGTGGCTTTGTGCCCTTTCGACCTCGCCCCGAATGATGCGCTGTTTCGGGGCACGCGGGGCGGGCCGTTGAACCCGTCCACCGTGGCGGGAGTGGTCGCCCGGGCACGCATGCAACTGGGCCTGCCGTCATCGGCCACGCCCCATGCACTGCGCCACAGTTTTGCGACCCACTTGCTGGAAGCCGGTGGGGATCTGCGCGCGATCCAGGAATTGCTCGGCCACGCTTCGCTTTCAACGACACAGGCTTACACAGCTGTCGATGCTGCGCATCTGATGGAAACCTATGCCAAGGCTCATCCCCACGGGAAATGACCCGATATCGGCGTTTGATCAGACCTCGATGCGAGTGGACGGCCTGTCAGGCGCCCGGTGGCAAGGTTTCGAAGGTGGGCATCCCCTCTGGAATGAGGTGAAAAGACTGGCCCTGCTCGATGAAGATCGCGAAGCGTGGGCCCTTGAAGATGGACGGGTCATTCAATGTCCCGACGCGGAGCACCAATTCCGGCCGGTCCGGTCGAGATGTGGCAATCAAGGTCCCGCAGTTGCCGCAGAATGAACGAGTTACGGCGTCTGGCAGATCGGGATGGGCGAAGCGCTTGGGTGTGCCTTTGGTGTAGGTGAAGGCGTCCGGCTCGATCAGCGCGAACAAGTTTGGTCCGCCGCCGGAATAGCGCTGGCAAGCCCGGCAATGGCATTGCCCGCCGGTCACCCGATCTGCCGAAATCCGGTAGCGGATCGCGCCGCAATGGCAGCCACCTTCGATCATCTCCGTCCTCCTCTGGTCAGCCTGGCGGCGCGGCCGCCAAGACGACCGGATATCCGACACTGCAGATGCCAAACCGCTCTTATCGGCTGCGCAGATAGTCCATCACTGCGGGTCGCACGGTCTGTTCGCCGCTTTCCCTTGCGGCTTCGATGACATTGCGAACCTCACCCAGATCGGAGCGCAGGAGGATGTGTTTCACCGGCCCGATGGAAGCCGGGCGCATGGACAGACTGCGCAGACCCATCGCCGCGAAGCATAGTGCTTCGACTGGACGCCCCGCATCCTCTCCGCAGAAGCTGACGGGCGTTTCGGTCTCGGCGCAGCGCCCAACAATCTGCTGAATGAGGGACAGAAAGCTGACATTCAGCGTGTCGTAGCGGCGGCGCACGCGTTCGTTTTCGCGGTCGGCGGCGAAGAAGAATTGTTTCAGATCGTTGCCGCCGATGGAGATGAAGTCGGC
>JBCDCS010000037.1:0-14415 GCA_039181205.1 Pseudomonadota bacterium | reverse complement strand
GCCGCCATCCAAGCTCGGCAAAGGCGCCAGAGCATCAAGCAAAGCGTCCGCACCTTGGGCGCCTTCGGGAATGTGGAGCGGGGCGCCTTGGCTGGGGATCAGTTGCCAGGTGGCGACGCCGTCTTCGGCGCGGTTGAGCGTAACCTCGGCCAGATCGTCCAGCGCGACCATGCCGCCGGTAATAGGGCCCATATAGAGGATGCGGCCTTCATCGATCCGCACAAGGCCAGGCCCCTCCGCCCCGGTGCGAAACCGCGCGCGGCGCAGACCGGCAACAAGAAGCACAGCGCCCACAGCGACAAGCGCCAGGCCGAAGAGGGTCGACAGGCCCGATGAGGTGACCACCAGAAGACCACCGAAGATGAGCGCGGCGCCACCGATCAGCACATCCCGCCAACGGGACAAGGTGGCGGCGGCCTCCGGGCGGATCATAGCGCGACCTCGTCATCGAAGAATACCAGGGCGAACTCGCCAATCCGCTGGAAGCCAAGCGGCGTATAGCAGGCCACAGCGGCATCCGACGCGGCAAAGAGCGTGGCTTGTCGCGCCCCCCCCTCACGGGCTTCATCCAGATGCAGCGCCACGGCACGCCGGGCCAGGCCACGCCCGCGCGTCTCCAGCGGTGTATAGACACCACCGATCTGAACAATATCCGGGAGCTGTGCATTGAAACCCGTCATGGCGGCGGGACGCCCATCAATCATCAAAAACCGGTGGCTATCGGCCGCGATCCACCGATCAACACTGGCCGCCGCGGCGCTTTGATCGTCCGTCGGCAGATGCAGTTCATTATTATAGGCGTGCCGCCAGCTTATGGCCGTCTCCCGGTCCACCGAGATCGATGCGAGCGTGCTAGGGCCCTCGGGCAGATGCAGATCCTCTAGGTCCAGCAGAAATTGAGGTTCATCCGCGTCGAGAGACGCCGCATGCCCCAACAGATCGAGCGCCGCCATCAAAGGGCGAACCATCGAGGTCGGCCCGGCAAACCCCGATATCGACCCGCCCCGCAAGACGTCAGCGGCCGCCTTCACATAAGCCTGGTCGGTCCAGAACGGCATCACCCCGCCCGAATTGCTCAGACCCAGGATCGCCGCGCGCGGTGGCCGCTCGTCGGCCCAAAAGGTCATGCCGTGGGGATGGTCGCCGCCGAAGCCATGGGCAACAAGGTTCCCAAGCGGGAACATCGCGGAGGCGGGTTGCGTTGCGAGCAGCCGCTCAATCCCGTTGCGGTCATTGCGCCCCATTGGAATCACTGCCAATCCCCTTGTGCCGCCTGCCAGAGCGTCAGCGCCGCAACAGCCGCCGTGTCCGCCCGCAAGATGCGCGGGCCAAGTGCCATGGTCGTCCCTTGTGGCATGGCACGCAGACGCGCGCGTTCCTCGGTCGAAAAGCCACCTTCGGGGCCAATCAGGATCGCAGCGGGGGACGATGGCAGCGTCGGCATTGCGTCGCCCACCAGAGCTTCATCGCAGAAGATCAACGCCCGATCTTCAGGCCATCGGTCCAGCAAACGACCCAGTGGCATCAGCTCGGCGATCTCGGGCACAAACGTCCCGCCACATTGCTCCGCGGCTTCAACCGCATGTGCCTGAAGCCGGTCACGGCGGATCCTCTCGGAATTCGTATGATCCGTCGTCACGGGCAGGATCCGCGCCGCACCAAGTTCGGCCGCCTTCTCCACGATGAAATCGGTGCGCGCCTTCTTGATGGGTGCGAACATCAACCAGATATCCGGCGGCAGCCGTTGCGGCGCGGTCTGGGTTTCACAGACCAGCGTGGCGCCGCGCTTGCTGATCGTCCTGATCCGCGCCCGCCAGGCCCCCGCCTCACCATCGAACACCGTGATCGTATCCTCGGCGGCCAGCCGCATCACGCCGCCAAGGTAATGGGCCTGGTCTTTCCCCACCGCCACCGATTGCCCCGGCCCGAGCGGACCGGCTACATGCAGCCTGACTTTGCTGTCCATGGGACACCCCGCGATGACCGATACGTCCAATCAAAGCCCCGATGAAGGCCGAGTGGCCGACGCCGTCAAGGGCAACTGGGTCGATACGGTCGCGCCGGTCGCCGCGAGGCCCTATCTGCGGCTCAGCCGGGCGGATCGGCCCATTGGCACCTGGCTGCTGCTGCTGCCATGCTGGTGGGGCCTTGCTCTGGCTGTCGCGGCGAACGGCTGGCGGTGGGAGGCCGCCTGGATCGCCCTCGGCTGTGCCATTGGCGCATTCCTGATGCGCGGGGCGGGCTGCACCTGGAACGACGTGACAGATCGCGATTTCGACGGCGCCGTGGCGCGCACCCGATCCCGACCGATCCCATCGGGGCAGGTCACCGTAAAGGGCGCGCTCATCTGGATGGTCGTCCAGTCCCTGGTCTCCTTCGGCATCCTGCTGACCTTCCACCCGACCGCCATCTGGCTGGGTATCCTGTCGCTGCTGCCGGTGGCCGTCTATCCATTTGCCAAACGCTTCACCTGGTGGCCGCAAGTCTTCCTTGGGATCGCTTTCAATTGGGGCGCCCTGCTGGCCTGGGCCGCCTATACCGGCTCGCTCGGCCTCGCACCGATCCTGCTCTATCTCGGCGGGATCGCGTGGACCCTCTTCTACGACACGATCTATGCCTATCAGGACATCGAAGATGACGCCCTGATCGGCGTGAAATCCACGGCCCGCCGCTTCGGGAACACACCCGACCCCTGGATGCGCGCCTTCCTCGCGGCCACGGTCCTGTTCATGGCCGGCGGCACCATAGCCGCGCTGCCGTTCCCCGCCGCCATCGTCGCGATGGCCGGCGTTTGGACCATGGGCGCCCATCTCTGCTGGCAGCTGGCTCGCCTTGACATCGACGATCCGAAAGGATGCCTCTCCACGTTCCAATCGAACCGCATCAGCGGGTTCCTCCCGCTGCCGTTTTTCGCCATCGCCTCCTGGCTCTGATTGCCCCAGCCCGCCCGTCCCGCTAAGCAAACCCGGGGGTTATTGAGAAGCCAATGAGCCGAAGACACATCATCGGATCTCTGTCGGCGCTCGGCCTGGCGGCAGTGGCGTCCGGCGGCGCGGCCTGGGTCGTGGCCGACTTCATCGAGATGTCGTCGCAGACCGCCGTGGCCGAAAGGCTGGAACAGGCGGGGCTCGACTGGGCCGAGGTGCAGACCGACGGCTTGCAACTGATCCTGACCGGCTTCGCGCCCGATGAGCCCGCCAGGTTCCGCGCGATCACCCAGGCCGGTTTGGTGGTTGACCCAGCCCGCGTGGTCGACGGCATGGACGTCATCGAACGGGAAGCCACGGTCTCGCCCCGCTTTTCGCTGGAATTGCTGCGCAACGAAACAGGCGTCTCCGTCATCGGCCTCGTGCCCTCAGCCGGAGGCCCCGAACTGCTGACGTCGCTCATGTCACCGCTGATTTCGGGCGGTGTGCCCGTGACGAACATGGCGGAAAGCGTCGATCAACCGATCCCCGAAGACTGGGAACCGGCTCTGCGCTTCGCCTTGGACGTGCTGGAGGATCTGCCCCGCTCGAAGATATCGGTTGAACCCGGACGCGTTTCGGTCACCGCCGTCGCCGACAGCGCCGAAGAGCGCGTTCGCCTGGAAACCCGACTGACCCGGACACGACCCCGCAATGTGACGCTGGCGCTCGACATCGCGGCCCCCCGGCCCGTGGTCGCGCCGTTCACACTGCGGTTTGTCATCCCCGCCGACAACACACCCAGGTTCGAGGCCTGCGCCGTCGATAGCGAGGAGGCGCGCCGCGATATCCTGGCGGCCGCCGCGTCCGTCGGCTTCGAGGGTAAGGCGGATTGTGTGCTCGCCTTGGGCACGCCATCGCCGTCTTGGGGCGACGCCGTCGCAACTGGGATCAAGTCCTTGGGCGAATTGGGGGGTGGAACGCTGACCGTCTCCGATGCCGATGTCGCATTGCAGGCCCAGGACGGCACCAACCCGGCAACGTTCGAAAGGGTTGCGGCCGAATTGGAACGCGCCCTGCCCGATATCTTCGGCCTGACCGCGATCATGAACGTCGCCGCAGAGGTCGACGGCACCGGCGAAGCGGAAACGGGGACCCCTGAATTCGTCGCGACCCGCTCGCCCGAAGGCCAAGTCCAGCTGCGCGGCCGGCTTTATGACGAAGCACAGGAAATGGCGGTGCTGTCCTACGGCCGGGCCCTGTTCGGCGTGGACAGCACGTATCTGGCGACTCGCGAAGACACCTCCCTGCCCCAAGGCTGGCCGATCCGGGTGCTGGCCGGGCTCGACGCACTGTCCCGCCTGGCGAGCGGGTCCCTGGTCGTGCAGCCTGATCTCTTGGTCATTCGCGGCCTGACCGGAAGCCGCCAATCCGAAGCTGAAATCAGCCGCGTCCTGACCCAGAAACTTGGTGCGGACGCCGTTCTGCAGATCGACGTGACCTATCAGGAAGAACTGGATCCGACGCTCAACATCCCCACGCCGGAGGAATGCGAAGTCGCGCTGAACGAAATCTTGGTTGAAAAGAAACTGACCTTTCCACCGGGCGAGGCGATCATCGACGTCACCGGGGACAACCAACTCACAGCGCTCCGCGAAAAGCTGGAACTGTGCAAGCGCGTCGCCTTTGAGATCGGCGGCCACACGGATAGCCAGGGGCGCGAGGAAATGAACGAAAACCTGTCCCAGGAACGAGCGGAAGCGGTGCGGTCCGCTCTCATCGCTCGGGGCGTGCCGCCTTCTCAGTTGGTGGCCGTCGGCTACGGGGAAACCCAGCCGATCGCCGAAAACGATACCGAAGAAGGCCGCGAAGCGAACCGTCGGATCACCTTTACCGTCCTCGGAAACCGCGAAGCCGCCCCACAGCCGCAGGCCGCGGCTCCAACCGCGCCGGCGTCGGAGGAGACCCAATGAATCGAACCGAATTCGTCATCGCCATCGCCGTCATTCTGTTCGTAGCGTTCCTTCTGGGCTGGTTCGCGTCTTGGCTGGTTTATCGATTCAGCCGGGTCACCGTCTCGGACGTTGCGGAGCTGGAAGATATGGCCAAGTCGCTCCACGATGCGGAAGAGCAGCGGGACGAGGCCCTGACCTATCTGCGATACCGCGAGCAGGAATTGGGGACGCGGCTGACCCAAACCGAGGCCGAGTTGCAGGCCGCCATGGACGGCCTGCGCGAAGCCCGGCAAGAAGCGTCGGAACTGCGACGCTACGTGGAGTCGCTGAACGCATAGGATCGGGGTGCACTCCATAGGTCCTTAACCGTCCTTCATCATCTCTTCCCAAGCCGCGAGCATTTCTGGCGTGGGGTGCGTGTTCTCCGGCGCGAACGGATCGAGCGTCAGAATCGCAAGCAGCACCGCAGTCACGGCGCCTATCCCGACGGCACCCAGCCGACGAAGGCCGCAGCGCGAGATGGACATATGGCCCCCTGCCCGACCCAAATCGGACAGATCACCAAAGGCCGGCTGGGCGGGGGCTGTCGCCAGAGCCCCGCTCACGACGACACCGCGACGGCTTGGCCGGCATAGCGCCGGTCGGACAATTCCCGGACGAGGAAGGCCGCGACGTCTGCGCGCGAGATCTTCAGACGCAAGCCTCGTTCGGCCGGGCCGAAGCCTTCGCGGATCGGGCCGCCCGCCGGGCTGTCGGTAAAGGCACCGGGCCGAACGATCGTCCAGTCCAGACCGCTGGCCCGAACCATATCTTCTTGCCGTTCGTGATCCTTGAAGACCGGCCGCAGCAGGGCACCGAACATGATGCGCTTCCAGAAGAAGTTTAGGTTCGGCCAGCTCTCATGAGCGCCGAGGGTGGACTGGCAGATCAGGCGGCGAACGCCGTGCCATTGCATCGCGTTGATGATGTTGAGCGTCCCTTGGGCGCGAACGTGCCCGCTGCGCGACATACCCGCGCCCAGGGCAACGATCACGGCATCCTGGCCATCGATGGCCTTGGCAACGTCATCGAACGCCTCCGCATCGCCGGCCACACGGCGCAGGTTGGGATGGTCGTTTTCCAGCCGTTCGGGACGGCGGGCGAAGGCGGTGACGTGACGGCCCTGCTCCAACATTTGAGTGACGGCGAGACGGCCAACCGATCCGGTGGCACCGAAGACGATGACGTTCATGGCGTGTCCTTTCTTGTTGAACTTTACACAGTGTAAAGTTGACGCCCAATGCCTGCCTGATAACTTGACATGATGTCAAGTGATCTCCGAACAACCCGCACACGCATTCTAGATGCCGCCATCGATCTTCTTGAAAATAGGGGCGAAAAACCCGTCCGAATGTCGGATATCGCCAAAGCGGCCGGGCTCAGCCGGCAGGCGGTCTATCTGAATTTCCCGAATCGCGCCGATCTTCTGATCGCCGCCGTCCGCCATCTCGACGACCGCGAAGACGTGGAAAACCGCCTTGCCGCCAGCCGCGCCGCCGCGACCGGGGAGGAACGTCTATCGCTCTGGATCGAAGCCTGGGGCAACTACATCCCGGTCATCCACGGCGTCTCTCGGGCGCTGACCGCCATGGCCGCAACCGACCCGGATGCGCGGGCCGCCTGGGCGGATCGTATGAACGCCGTCCGTCAGGGCTGCGCCGCGGTCGTCAAAGGGCTGGTGCGGGATGGAAGATTGGCCGCGGACCTGGACGAGGACACGGCGACGGACCTTCTGTTTGCGGTGCAATCGGTCGGCACCTGGGAAATCCTACGGATCGAACGCGGGTGGTCCCAAACCGCCTATCTCGACCAGATGCAGCGACTGGCCCAGGCGCGCCTCATCGCGCCATGAAATAAAAATGACCGCCGAAAGAATCCGGCGGTCATCACTTGAAAGAGCAATGCAGAGACGACGACCCTATCGATCCTCGTCCTCACTCTCCTTGGATTCGGGCAGATTGAAGAAGCTGTCGGCATCCGGCACGTCGCTCTCCTCCTGGTCCCCATCCTCGTCATTCCCCGACAGGGAAAACGTCTCCAACCCAGAGATCGCCGCCGGCATCTTCGGCTCCGGCTCCATGCCCAGCGACGTCTCGGTCGAGACCAGTTTCCGCCGCTCGTCATCGGTCATGACCTCACCTTCGGCCGCTTTCTTGGCAGCAGCCTTCTGAACGGCCGCGTCTAGTTCAGTCTGCTTGCACAGACCCAAGGCAACAGGGTCGATGGGTTCCATCTGCTGGATATTCCAATGGGTCCGCTCGCGGATCGACTGGATCGTCGGCTTGGTCGTACCAATCAACTTGGAGATCTGCGCATCCGTCAGTTCAGGATGGAACTTCACCAACCAAAGGATCGAATTCGGCCTGTCCTGGCGCTTTGACAGCGGAGTGTAGCGAGGCCCCCGCCGCTTCTGCTCCCCATCGGCCGCCGGGTTGTGCAGCAGGCGCAGCTTATGCGTTGGATCCTTCTCGGCCGTCGTAATTTCTTCTTGGGTCAGCTGCTTGTTGGCGATGGGATCGAACCCTTTCACACCGACCGCCACGTCCCCATCGGCGATGCCCTGCACCTCCAACTCATGCAAGTCACAGAAATCGCCGATCTGCTTGAAGCTGAGCGTCGTGTTATCCACCAGCCAGACGGCAGTGGCCTTGGCCATGATCGGTTTGTTCATCTCTCTCTCCTGTCGTCGGACACGCCGATCCACTCGCCCGGATCAGGGGCTGCGGCCGAAGCCGTTGGGTCTCGCGTTTAGGAAACTTGGCCAGGTATATAGGCAACCAGGCCGCCAGGGGAAAGACCGAATGGATCGATGGATTGCCGCGCTGTGGGTCACCGCATATCTTTCGTTCCCGACGACGCCCACATTCGCCGAAGGCGAACAGGCCGGCGATTTCGACTATTACGTCCTGGCCCTGTCTTGGACGCCGACTTGGTGCGCGCTGGAAGGCGATGACCGGGAATCCGCGCAATGCGACCCAGGTCAGGGCTTCGGCTTCACGCTGCACGGTCTCTGGCCCCAGAACGAAATCGGTTGGCCAAGCTATTGCCCGACGTCCCATCGGGACGCTAGCCGAGGCCAGACCGGAGCAATGGCCGATATCATGGGCTCGGCAGGTTTGGCCTGGCACCAGTGGAAAAAGCATGGACGCTGCTCGGGCTTATCCGCCGCCGCCTATTTCGACGCTTCGCGGACGGCCTATGATGCGATCAACCGCCCCGATGTCCTGCGCCGCCTGGACCGGGACGTCACCTTGCCAGCAACCGTCATCGAAGACGCTTTTCTCGACGCCAATCCTACCCTTTCGGCCGATGGTGTGACGGTCACCTGCCGGTCGGGCCGCGTCCAAGAAGTCCGCATTTGCGTGACAAAAGACCTCTCACCGCGGACATGCGGCGCCGATGTGGTTCGGGATTGCGGGCTGTCCGACGCCTTGCTGTCCCCGATCCGCTAGGCCTCAGGCGCATCGACCTTCGGGAAATCAGGCGACGGCCGCCCAAGATGCCAGCCTTGGCCGTATCTTACGCCTAACTCCGTCAAGGCCTGCGCCTGCGCCTCGGTTTCCACGCCCTCGGCCACGAGATCCAGATCGAGCATCCGCGCCAAGGTCGCCAGGCACCTCAGGATCGCCTCCTCCCGACCGCCGGTTCCGAGGCCTGTCACGAAGGCCCGGTCCATCTTCAGAATATCCACCGGCAGGCGACACAACCGATCCAGGTTAGACAAGCCGGTCCCGAAATCGTCCAGCGCCACCCGCACGCCTTTCGCGCGGAGCGATTGGATCCAGGCCGCCGACCGTTCCGGCGTCACGAGGATCGCGCTTTCTACGATTTCGATCACGATCCGGTCAGGCGGCAGACGCGTCATCAACCCATCCAGGGCACTACGTCCCGGTGCGTCGCTTCCATCCAAAGCCGCGCCGGTGACGTTGAATGTCACATAGGTATCCGGTTGCTCCAAAAGGCTGGACGCGGCCGATACCGCCAGATCGGGGATCAGGTCCGCCCCTGCCACCGGGATGCGATCGATTTGATCCACGAAGCTGTCCGGACCAACGGTCTGACCATCTTGCCGGTGCCAGCGGAGCAGAGCTTCGGCCCCTGCGACCTGCCGCGTGCGCAGGTCTACGATAGGCTGCAGATGGTAAGCCAATTCACCGGATGCGATGGCCTCCGCTACTTCGGCGCGGGTGGACAGCCTTGGCGGAGAAAGTGGCCCCACCGCACGCTCCACCCGGTCACCACCCAGCGCTTTCGCACGGCTGACCGCTGCATCGGCATGCAGCAACGCCCGCGCCCGGCCTTCTTCGCCCGAAACGGCCGTTACGCCCGCCGAGAGGCTCCGCGACAGATTGCCGGCCCGCCCCGGCACCATGGCCAGCGCACCGATCCGGCGCATTTCTTCCGCCAAGGTGGCGGCATCCTCAATATCGGCATCCGGCAACCAAAGGGCGAACCGGCCGTTTTCCAGCCGCTCCAGCCCGGCACCTGGCGGCAGCACGCGCCGCAGCGCATCCCCAATCCGATCCAGCAGCCTGTCGCCGACGTCGAAGCCTTCGGCCGCGTTGAGCGTCGAGAGCCCATCCACATCCATTAGCACAACGGCGCCGCCCACTCCTTTCGTGTCCGACTTATCGATCGCCGGCGCGGCCAGTTGAGGCGCTGGAGGCCGTTCCCGCATACGATTACGCATGACAAGAGCCCCAACAAACCCCGAGAGGAGTGCAACACAGAACAGGAGCAGCAGGTCGGTCATCTGGCAGTCTCCAATGAGCTTGGCCAGAAACAGCGCTAGGTACAGTCAAAAGGTGATTAATTCGACATCAAAGGGGTTTCCTGGAAGACAAAGCCGCGCGGAGCGTTCCGTCATCCATATAATCCAATTCTCCGCCGACGGGCACCCCTTGGGCCAAGCCGGTAATGCCGACCCCCGTGGCTTCCAGTTCGCGCGCGACGTAGTAGGCTGTGGTCTGGCCATCGACCGTGGCGTTCAGGGCGAGGATGATTTCGGACACGGCCTCGGCCGTCACCCGATCTCGCAACTTCGGAATCGCCAGGTCTTCGGGTCCGATATCGTCGAGCGGCGACAGCGTCCCACCCAGAACATGGTAGCGGCCCTGGAACACCTGTGCCCGCTCCATCGCCCAGAGATCGGCCACATCTTCGACCACGCAAATCTGTCCATTGGCGCGCTTCTCGCTTTCGCAGATGGCGCAGATATCCGCCGTGGAGAGATTGCCGCAATTCAAGCAGGATCGGACGCTGCGCCCGACATCGTCCATCAACTTGGCCAGCGGCAGAAGTTGGGTGTCCCGCTTCTTGATCAGGTGCAACACCGCGCGGCGGGCCGATCTGGGGCCGAGGCCTGGCAGACGGGCCATGAGCCCGATAAGCGCCTCGATATCGCGGTGGTCGTCCATCGCCGGGCTCGTTGCTCAGAACGGCAGCTTCATCCCGGGCGGCAGACCCAGACCTTCTGCCATCTTGGACATTTCTTCCTTCTGCCGCTCGGACGCACGGGATTGAGCGTCCTTGATCGCGGCGAGGATCAAGTCCTCCACCATTTCCTTCTCGGACGGGTCAAAGATCGACGGATCGATGTCGAGCGCCGTGAGGTCGCCCTTGGCGGTGGCCGTCGCTTTCACCAGGCCCGCGCCGCTTTCGCCGGTGACTTTGATGTCGTTCAACCCGTCCTGCATCTCGGCCATTTTGGTCTGCATTTCCTGGGCTTTCTTCATCATCCCGGCCATGTCGCCGAGGCCGCCCAATCCCTTGAACATCGCGCCTGATCCTTTTCATCTTGGGGTGCTCTAGCAGGTAACGATCCCGGTGCGTCGCTGCAACCGAGGCGCGTCTTTCCGGTCGGTAGCAGCAAGGGGAAAGTGCCTGCTTTCCCAGGGTCAGCAGGGCTCTCTACTCTTCAAAGAGCTCCAAAGTACAGTTGGACGCGCCATAGTGGCCACTCTGCAGCCCAGATAGGGCACGTCTCGCGCGGAACCGCATATGGCATCCGGGGCGGCCCATCCCCATCAAGCCTCGTCGAAGGGGTCCCATTCATCTTCGACTTCTTCCAACGCCTCTTCGGCGGCGGCTTCCATCGCGGCGGCGCGAGTGCGGACTTCGACCAGTTCGGCACCGGGAAAGGCCGCGAGTACGGATTGTGTGAGCGGGTGGGCCAGGGCCTCGGCCTCCGCGGCGCGGGACTGCGTATCGCGAGTCTCGGCGATCGTCGGCTGGCCGGGCTCGTTGGCGATGGTCACGACCCAACGGACCCCGGTCCAGCTTTGGAGGCGACCACCAAGACGTTGCGCCAGATCGGCGGCAGCATCGGGCGCCGGTTCGAACTCGATGCGGCCGGGCGCATAGCGGACCAGACGCACGCCGGTTTCGACCTCCACCAGGAGCTTCACGTCACGGTTGGCGCGGATGAGATCGACCACCTGGGGAAAGGTCTGGAAGCGAGCAAGAGCCTGTTCGATATCCGGTTGAAGCGCTGGCTGCGCGGAACCACGGGCGCGGGCAACGGGGGCGCCGCCATCGCTTGAGGGGGCGCGGCGGGGCGGCGGCGTGGGTGCTTGCGGCGCGGGTTGGTCGCGGAGTTTTCGGATCAGTTCGTCCGGGGAGGGCAGGTCGGCCACATGGGTCAAACGGATGATCGCCATCTCGGCGGCCATCATGGCGTTTGGAGCAGCGGAGACTTCTTCGAGGGCCTTCAGAAGCATCTGCCACATGCGCGTGAGCGAGCGCATCTGTAGGCCTGCAGCAAAAGCCTGACCGCGGGCGCGTTCGTCTGGGCTAACCGTTGGGTCTTCGGCGGCTTCCGGCGTGATCTGCATAACGCTGACCCAGTGGGTGATCTCGGCCAAGTCGCGCAGAATGGCCATGGGATCGGCCCCGTCGGAATATTGTGCCCCCAGTTCCAAAAGGGCCGCCGCGGCATCGCCGCGCATGACCATCTCGAAAAGGTCCATAACCCGGCCCCGGTCGGCCAAACCGAGCATGGCCCGGACTTGGTCAGGCGTGGTCTCGCCCGCCCCGTGGCTGATCGCTTGATCCAGCAGAGACATGGCATCGCGCACGGAGCCCTCGGCAGCGCGCGCGATCAGCGCCACAGCATCGTCGGCAATCTGGGCGCCTTCCTTGGTGGCGATCCCGCGCAGATGGTCGATCATCACCTCCGGCTCGATCCGACGGAGGTCGAACCGCTGGCAACGGGACAGAACGGTGACCGGGACCTTCCGTATCTCGGTGGTCGCGAAGATGAATTTGACGTGGGCGGGGGGCTCTTCCAGCGTCTTCAACAGCGCGTTGAAGGCCGAGTTGGAAAGCATGTGGACCTCGTCCACGATGTAGATTTTGTAGCGGGCCGAGGCGGCGCGGTAATGGACTGAGTCGATGATTTCCCGGACATCGCCCACGCCGGTGTTGGAGGCCGCGTCCATCTCCAACACGTCGACGTGGTTGCCCTTTGCGATGGCGCGGCAGGGCTCGCATTGGCCACAAGGTTCGGTCGTGGGCCCACCTTCGCCGTCGGGCCCGACGCAGTTCAAGCCTTTCGCAATGATGCGGGCCGTGGTCGTCTTCCCGGTGCCACGAATGCCGGTCAGGATGAAGGCCTGGGCGATGCGGTCGGCGGCAAAGGCGTTCTTCAAGGTGCGGACCATGGCGTCCTGGCCAATCAGATCGGCGAAGGTCGCGGGGCGGTATTTGCGCGCCAACACTTGGTATTCGGATTCGCTCATCTCGGCCCCTTGGATGGAGATACTATCTAGCCAGTCCGCTGTCAGAGGGTCCAGAGCACGCCGCACACGGCGATGGCGCCTAACGAAAAAACCGAAGCCAACAGGCCGAAGGCCGTGGTGCTCTGTTCCTCGGTGTCATGGGTGTCCAGACGGCGCTGGCCTGCACAGGCATTGCGCCAAGCCGCATGAAAGATCAGCAATGCCGCCCCGATGAACATCGTGGCAACGGCCTTGGGGATCCAGGTCGGCTCGGCCGCATTGAAGACAGCGCGTAGGCCGATGGAGATGGCGATCGCGGCCATGCCGGTTCGCATCCAGCTCGCGAAGGTGCGCTCATTAGCCAGAACGGTGCGATCCTCGGCCCAGTCGGTGCGCCATTCGGCCCAATCGGTTTTCTTGTCCTGATCGTCGCTGCCTTTTTCCATTGCCGGTCAGCTAAAACGGTGGGGCGCAACGTCCAGCGCGCTCACTTTGCGCCGATCCGTGGCTCCTTGCCGGCAAGGATGCGCTGGATGTTGGCGCCGTGCCACCAAAAGATGAGGATCGCCAGCGCAGCGCAAAGGGCAATTGTTTGGGACGCGAGCCAGATCGCCCAAAGCGGCGCGGTGAAGGCGGCCACCAAGGCGGCCAGGGACGACATCCGGAACAGACCGGCCGTCACAAGCCACGTGGCGCAGGCGGCAAGGCCCAGCGGAAAGGCCAGGGCCAGCAGCGTCCCCAGAAACGTGGCGACGCCCTTACCGCCCTGGAAGCCAAAGAAAACCGGAAACCCATGGCCCAGAAACGCACACAGGCCCGCAACTTGAGCGGCATCTTCGCCGACCAGTGCGCGGGCCAACAAGACCGCAAC
This sequence comes from Pseudomonadota bacterium, assembly GCA_039181205.1. GTDB lineage: Bacteria > Pseudomonadota > Alphaproteobacteria > Rhodobacterales > Rhodobacteraceae > Jannaschia. The sequence continues at coordinate 926 of JBCDCS010000037.1, read as the reverse complement.
CCCGCCCTTCCCCGCATCGCCAATCAGCGTCAGGCAGGCGGCGAGCTTATTGCCGGTCCTCAAAACGTTGGTGGCCCCGATATTGCCTGACCCGATCTGGCGCAGATCGCCAAGGCCGAAAAGCCTGGCCATGACGATGCCGAAAGGGACCGAGCCAAGCAGATAAGCCAGCAACCCAACAACGGGCAGCACGAACGGGGCGGCAGTCAATTCAGGCATCGGCACCCGCCTGCTCGTAGACCCGGGTCCCGCCCACCCACGTGCCAAGGACTCGGCCTTCCATCCGCGCCCCGTCGAACGGCGTGTTTTTGGAGTTCGACGCCATGGTCCAGCGGTCCAAGACGAAAGGCGCATCCGGGTCGAACAAGACCAGGTCCGCCGGAGCGCCAGGGGCCAGCGTGCCACCGTCCAGACCCAATCGTTTCGCCGGATTGGTCGACAGCGCCCGCCAAAGCGACGGCAAATCCAGGTGCCCGGCATGGACCAGACGCAGCGCGGCTGGCAGAAGGGTTTCCAAGCCCACGGCCCCCGGCGCGGCCGCCTCGAACGGGAGACGCTTGGATTCCTCATCCTGGGGCGTGTGCATGGACGAGATAATATCTATTTCACCGGCCACCAAAGCCTCGACCATGGCGAGGCGGTCGTCTTCGTCCCGCAAGGGGGGCACGACTTTGAAGAAGGTGCGGTAATCCGCGATGTCGAGCAGGTTCAGCGTCAGATGGTGGATCGACGTGCCGAAGGTTACGTCGAGGCCCGCCGCCTTGGCCCGGCGCAACGCGGGCAGCGCAGAGGCCGTGGTGATCTGATCGGCGTGCCAGCGAACGCCGGTGGCCTCCACCACGGCCAGATCGCGTTCCAGCCCCATGCGCTCGGCCAGGGGCGACACGCCGGGCAGGCCCCGGAGCGAGGCGAACTTGCCCGACGTG
>JBCDCS010000036.1:0-14547 GCA_039181205.1 Pseudomonadota bacterium | reverse complement strand
GGTCCTATTCAAGTGTTGAGCGCACCGAAGGGGCTGAACTTCGCAGACAACTACGTTGATGGTGTGCTGGAAGAAACAGAGGCACAGGGTCTGGCAGAACCCGCTATCTGGCGTGGCAATATGACTGAGGAAGACGGGCGCGCCGCCGCAACAGACATTCTGTCGAGACCCGGTCCACGCGCGTTCGCCTGTATCCAGGACAGCTTTGCCTTCGGCGCCTACCGGGCGGCGACCGACGCGGGCATGGCCATAGGCCGCGACTTAACGGTCTTTGGCGGCCAGAACTTTCCCGGGTCGGAACACACAGCTCCGCCGCTTTCGACCTTCTCGACCAAAGACCATCACATCGCAGAACTTCTGAGCCGCGTGATGCTTCGCCGCTTGGACTTGGGAAACACCCGTCCCCACGGCGGGTACGAGCACCATGAAATCAAACCCATCGAAGTTCTGCGCCGATCACACATCCGACAATAGGCCAGGTCCAATGTGTGAAAGGCCATGGCAGGGACAGGTGGTCTCCTAAGGCGCGGGACGGCTGGTTCCCGGACCGGCCTCTGAATAGACAGGAGCAGTCTCTGGATTTTCGCGGAGTTCGACATGGTCTCGAGTCTGGCGCAAGACCCCCACAAACCCTCCGGGCCGAGGGAAAAGGTTCTAGAGGTCGCCATCGGCCGGGAAGTCCGCGCCTTTCGCAAACAGCAGAACATCACAGTGGCGGAACTGTCGGCGCTAACGGACCTGTCCATCGGCATGCTCTCGAAGATCGAGAATGGCAACACCTCTCCGTCGCTGACGACCCTTCAGACGCTGGCCAACGCCTTGTCCGTTCCGCTGACAGCCTTCTTTTCCCAATACGAGGAACGCCGCGAGGCGGTCCACACGCCCGCCGGCAAGGGCGTCGAAACCGAGCGGGCTGGAACACGGGCCGGGCATCACTACACGCTGCTTGGCCATATCGGCGGGAATTCCAGCGGCGTCATCGTCGAACCCTATCTGATTGAACTGACGTCGGAATCTGACATTTTCAGAACCTTCCAGCATGGCGGGGTCGAGACGATCTATATGCTGGAAGGCGAAGTGGAGTACCGACACGGCGCCGATGTCTATCCGCTGAAACCGGGCGATACGCTGTTCTTCGACGCTGACGCGCCGCATGGGCCCGAGACGCTGGTCAAGTTGCCCGCGCGCTTTCTGTCGATCATCGCCTACCCTTCGAAATCCTGAGACCAGGTGCACCGAAAACTTGCCTCTTGTGAAAATAACATTCCCAACAGTTGAGACGCCGGAATCCTGATGCTAGGTCCATTTCCCAAGCGAGAGATGTGTGAGGCAGCCATCCATGTGCGGGATCGTGGGACTCTTCTTGAAAGACGAAACGCTGGAGCCGGAACTCGGCGGCCTGCTGACCGACATGCTGATCACCATGACGGATCGCGGCCCCGACAGCGCTGGGATCGCGATCTATGGTCCCCCGGCCACAGGGCGGGCAAAGCTGACCCTTCAGCATGACGATCCAAACGCGCTGTCGCCCACATTCGAAGACATCCTGTCAGAACATCTGGAAACACCGCTCACGCTCACCCGCAAGGACACCCACGCCGTGCTCGACCTGCCCGATGACATGGTCGGCGCGGCGCGGGCCGCCCTTCAGGAACTGGACCCGACCATCCGCGTGATGAGCACCGGCGACAAAATTGAAATCTATAAGGAAGTCGGCCTGCCCAAAGACGTCGCCGCCCGCTTCGACATCGCCAAAATGTCGGGCACCCACGGCATCGGTCACACCCGCATGGCGACCGAAAGCGCCGTGACCACCATGGGGGCTCATCCCTTCAACACTGGTGCGGATCAATGCCTGGTGCACAATGGCTCGCTCTCCAACCACAATTCCCTGCGCCGCAAATTGCGCCGCGAAGGCGTGCAGATCGAAACCGAAAACGACAGCGAAGTCGCCGCCGCCTACCTGACCTGGAAGATGGAAAACGGATCGACCCTGGGCGCAGCACTGGAAAGCGCGCTCGATGATCTGGACGGCTTCTTCACCTTCGTCGTCGGCACCAACGATGGCTTCGGCGTGGTGCGCGACCCGATCGCCTGTAAGCCGGCGGTGATGGCCGAAACCGACCGATACGTGGCCTTTGGCTCGGAATACCGCGCGCTGGTCAATTTGCCCGGCATCGACGCCGCCCGCGTGTGGGAGCCGGAGCCTGCAACCGTTTATTTCTGGAAGCACTAACATGCGCTCAAGCCGCGAAGCGATAGCGCAAATAGGATAAAGCCATGCAGACCTTCGATCTGGAGGCCGACGGCCTGCGCGCCCTGAATGCCACCCTGCATGACCAGGCCGAGACGACCAATCAGACCCGCTGGGAAATCCTGAACCCCAAGGGCAGCCACGCCATCGCCGTCGGTCTGGACGCGCCGATCGAGGTGAATGTCAAAGGATCGACCGGCTATTACTGCGCCGGGATGAACAAGCAGGCCACAATCCATGTGCACGGATCGGCCGGACCGGGCGTCGCAGAAAACATGATGTCTGGGCTCGTGACCATCGAAGGCGACGCGTCGCAATATGCCGGCGCGACGGGCCATGGTGGCACGCTGGTGATCAAGGGCAACGCCTCTTCGCGCTGCGGCATTTCCATGAAGGGAATCGACATCATCGTGCACGGCAATGTCGGGCACATGTCGGCCTTCATGGCGCAATCGGGTAATCTGGTCGTCTGCGGCGATGCGGGCGATGCGCTGGGGGATTCGATCTACGAGGCGCGTCTGTTCGTGCGCGGCTCGGTCAAATCGCTAGGCGCGGATTGCATCGAAAAAGAGATGCGACCGGAGCATCTGGACCTGCTGGCCGACCTGCTGGCCCGCGGCGGATGCGATGCGAGGCCAGAGCAGTTCCGGCGCTATGGATCGGCCCGGACACTCTACAATTTTCACATCGACAACGCGTATTGAGGGAGCTCTCGTGAAGGACAATGGCCAAAGCGGTCCGCCGCGGACCCTGCCGATCCAATCGGCGACCTTTACGCCATCGGTTAATGCCGAAATCCGGCGTGCCGCGGCCACCGGCGTCTACGACATACGGGGCGGCGGGGCGAAACGCAGGGTACCGCATTTCGACGATCTGCTGTTTCTCGGGGCGTCCATGTCGCGCTACCCGCTCGAAGGCTACCGCGAGACATGCGACACCAACGTGACATTGGGCACGCGTTTTGCGGCCAATCCAATCGAGTTGGATATTCCGATCACCATCGCGGGCATGTCGTTCGGGGCCCTGTCCGGCCCGGCGAAGGAGGCACTCGGCCGCGGCGCCACCCTTGCGGGCACGTCCACCACCACCGGCGATGGCGGCATGACGCCCGAGGAACGAGGCCACTCGGACAAGCTGGTTTATCAATATCTGCCGTCCCGCTATGGGATGAATCCCGATGACCTGCGTAAGGCCGACGCCATCGAAGTGGTCGTGGGACAGGGCGCCAAGCCCGGCGGCGGCGGCATGCTGCTGGGCCAGAAGATTTCCGACCGGGTGGCCGAAATGCGCGATCTGCCCGAGGGCATCGACCAGCGCTCCGCCTGCCGCCACCCGGATTGGACCGGCCCCGACGATCTGGAAATCAAGATCCTGGAGCTGCGCGAAATCACCGGCTGGAAAGTCCCGATCTACATCAAGGTCGGCGGCGCCCGGCCCTATTTCGACACCACGCTGGCGGTCAAAGCCGGGGCCGATGTGGTGGTCCTGGACGGCATGCAGGGCGGGACGGCCGCGACCCAGGACGTGTTCATAGAACATGTGGGCCAACCGATCCTGGCCTGCATCCGCGAAGCCGTCCGTGCGCTGCAGGATTTGGGCATGCACCGGGATGTGCAGTTGATCGTCTCGGGCGGCATTCGCACCGGCGCGGACGTGGCCAAATGCATGGCGCTTGGCGCCGATGCCGTCGCGATCGGAACCGCCGCGCTGATCGCGTTGGGCGACAACGACCCGAAATGGGAAGAGGATTACAACCGGCTGGGCACGACGGCTGGCGCCTATGACGATTGGCATGAAGGCCAGGACCCAGCGGGAATCACCACCCAAGACCCCGATCTGATGGCCCGTCTCGACCCTGTCGAAGGCGGGCGCAGGCTCAACAACTACCTCAAGGTCCTGACGCTGGAGGCGCAGACCATCGCGCGCGCCTGCGGCAAGAGCCACCTCCACAACCTGGAGCCCGAAGATCTCTGCGCGCTTACGTTGGAGGCGGCCGCCATGGCCAAGATCCCGCTGGCCGGGACGGATTGGTATCCCGGAAAGCCGGGCACGTCTTATTGAACCAACCCAAAGAGATCGGCCCAGACGAGCGGCGCGCTCCTCATTGAGGCGACACATAAAGACCACGGACAGGGGACAAGCATATGACCATCGATCTGGCCAAATACGCCGCGGATAACGACATCAAATACTTCATGATCTCGTTCACCGATCTGTTCGGCGGCCAGCGCGCCAAGCTGGTTCCGGCCCAGGCGATTGGCGACATGCAAAAGGAAGGCGCGGGTTTTGCGGGTTTCGCTACATGGCTCGACATGACACCGGCCCATCCCGACATGTTGGCCGTCCCCGATCCTTCGTCGGTTATCCAACTGCCCTGGAAACGCGACGTAGCCTGGGTTGCCGCCGATTGCGTGATGGAAGGGGAAGAGGTCTCGCAGGCCCCCCGCAACGTCCTGCGCCGGGTGATCGATGATGCCGCCTCCGAAGGCCTGCACATCAAAAGCGGGGTGGAGGCCGAGTACTTCCTGCTGACCCCCGACGGCCACCAGATCTCCGACCCCTTCGATACGGCGGAGAAGCCTTGCTATGACCAGCAGGCTGTCATGCGCCGCTACGACGTGGTGCGCGAAATCTGCGACAACATGCTGGAGCTGGGCTGGAGACCTTACCAGAACGACCACGAAGACGCGAATGGCCAATTCGAAATGAATTGGGAATTCGACGATGCCCTCCGCACCGCCGACAAGCACTCCTTCTTCAAGTTCATGACCAAGTCCATCGCCGAAAAGCACGGTTTCCGCGCCACGTTCATGCCCAAACCCATCGAGGGGCTGACGGGCAATGGCTGTCACGTCCATGTCTCGGTCTGGGACGCGCCAGGCGATGCGGCCAAGGCCAACGTGTTCGCCGGCGCGGGCGACGGCCCGACCGGCGAAGTCGGCCTATCGACGCGCGGCAAGCACTTCCTCGGCGGGATCATGAAGCATGCCAGCGCCATGGCCGCGATCACCAACCCGACGGTCAACAGCTACAAACGCATCAACGCCCCAACCACGCTGTCCGGGGCGACCTGGGCACCCAACACCGTGACCTGGAGCGGCAACAACCGCACCCATATGGTTCGCATCCCCGGCCCCGGCCGGTTCGAACTGCGCCTGCCAGATGGCGCTGCAAACCCCTATCTGCTGCAGGCCGTCATCATCGCCGCCGGTCTCGATGGCCTGCGCAGCGAGGCCGATCCCGGCAAGCGCTACGACATCGACATGTATGCCGAAGCCCACAAGGTTCGAGGTGCTGCCAAACTGCCGCTGAACCTGCTGGACGCCTTGCGCGAATACGACAAGGACAAGCGCCTCAAGGCCGCCATGGGCGACGATTTCAGCGCCGCCTATCTGAAAATGAAACACCAGGAATGGACGTCCTACGTCTCCCATTTTTCGAATTGGGAACGAGAGCACACGCTGGATATCTGACAGACGCGGGGCGACGGACCGCCTCAGGGGCCAAGCGTCAGAAAACCGATAACCGCCAGGACCAGGACCGCCAGGAACACTGTCTCTGCAGTGATCAGCACGATGGGCCCCACGCCCAACTGGACCACGTTGCGCAGGTCCGTCTTCATCCCCACCGCCGCGATGGCCGCCAGCAGCGCCCAGCCCGACAGGGCGGCCAGAAAACTACCGATGGCAGCCGGGATCAAGCCGAAGGAGTTCAACGTGGCCAGCGCCAGGAACCCCAGGACAAAGCCAGGGATCAGGGGCGGCCGCTGACCATCGATCTCCGCTTCGTGCCGGCGCCACCACAGCGCGATCAGAACCACGATGGGCGCCAGAAACGACACGCGGATCAGCTTCACCAGCGTCGAGGTTTCGCCTGCCGTCTCCGAAATGGTGAAGCCCGCCCCAACCACCTGGGCCACGTCATGCACCGTCGCACCGATGAAGGCCCCCGCTGTTACATCGTCGAAGCCCAGCGTATTCGTCAGGATCGGGTAGAAGATCATCGCCACCGTCGACAAAACCGTCACGCCCAGAACGGTGAAGAGCAGGTTTCGCTCCGATCGGTCATCCTTCGGCAAAACGGCGGCGATGGCCATGGCGGCCGAAGCGCCGCAAATCGCCACCGCCCCCGCCGTCAGGATGGCGAAGCGCGGGCCCAGGCCGATGAACCGCGCCAGGGCCACCCCGAACAGTATCGTCGTCACTGTCCCCACCACCAACAACGCGATAAGCCCCCAGCCCAGTGAGGTCAGCATTTCAACACTGATCCGCGCGCCCAGGATCGCCACGCCAAGTCGCAAAACGGTCCGAGCGGTGAAGCTGATGCCTTCGGCGGCCTTCCCCGGCTCGCTCAGGAAATTGAGCGCGATCCCGAACAGAAGTGCCAGCAGCATGGCCGGCATGGCATAATGCTCGGCCACGAATTTCGCGGCCAGAGCGGCCAGAACGGCCACCATCACCCCAGGCCAAATGGCCCGCACGCGCCCGTCCAGATCCCGGACGGACGCGCGCACGGTATCGGTGACCGCCACCGGCCCTCAGGCCCGCATCTGTGGGCGCATATCGTCGGCTGAAATCCCGGCCACCATAGTTGGCTTCTTCATGGCATCGCGGCGGAAGGGCTCACCCAATTCCTGGTTCAGCACGCATTCGATAAAGGTGGTGACGCCGTCTTCCATCTGCTCCTTCACCGCATCGCGCAGAACCTGGGTCAACTGCTCCATCCCGCGCACCTGCACACCCTTCAACCCGCAACCCTCCGCGATCTTCGCGTATTCGACGCCCAGATTCAGTTCGGTGCCCACGAAGTTGTCCTCGAACCAAAGCGTCGTGTTCCGCTTCTCGGCCCCCCATTGGTAGTTGCGGAAAATGACCATGGTGATCGGCGGCCAATCACCCCGGCCGCAGGCGGTCATCTCGTTCATGGAGATGCCAAAGGCGCCGTCGCCCGCAAAGCCGATCACCGGGACATCCGGACAGGCGATCTTCGCGCCCAGGATCGACGGCAGGCCGTAGCCGCAAGGCCCGAAAAGCCCCGGCGCCAGATACTTCCGTCCTTTCTCGAAGGTCGGATAGGCGTTGCCGATGGCGCAATTGTTGCCGATGTCGGACGAGATGATCGCATCGCGCGGCATGGCCGACATGATCGCACGCCAGGCCTGGCGGGGGCTCATCCGGTCGGGCTCCCGGGTCCGGGCCCGTTCGTTCCAATTGGTGCCCGGGTCATCATCCTCGTGATCCATCGACGACAATTGCTGTGCCCAAGCGGATTTCGTCTGGGCGATCAGCGCCTTGCGATCGTCGCGCCCGGCATCCCCGGCCGTGTCGGACAATTGCTCCAGGATCGCCTCCGCCACCAGTTTGGCGTCTCCTTGGATACCAACGCTGACCCGCTTCGTCAGACCGATCCGGTCCGAATTGATGTCCACCTGGATGATCTTCGCGTCCTTCGGCCAATAATCGATCCCGTAACCAGGCAAGGTCGAAAACGGGTTCAACCGCGTCCCGAGCGCCAGCACAACATCGGCCTTCGCGATCAACTCCATCGCGGCCTTTGACCCGTTGTAGCCGAGCGGCCCAACCGACAGTGGGTGCGATCCGGGAAACGCGTCATTATGCTGATAACCGCAGCAGACCGGCGCATCCAGGCGTTCCGCTAGCGCGGCAGAGGCCGGAATGGCGCCGGCCAAAACGACGCCAGCGCCGTTCAGGATGACCGGGAACTTGGCGTTCGACAGCAGCTTCGCCGCTTCGCCTACGGCAGAGCGGCCGCCCTGGGGGCGTTCCAGTTGCACGACCTGGGGCAGGTCGATGTCGATTACCTGGGTCCAGAAATCCCGCGGCACGTTGATCTGGGCCGGCGCCGATCCGCGCCAGGCCTTCTCGATCACCCGGTTCAACACTTCGGCGATGCGGGATGGGTCCCGCACCTCCTCCTGGTAGCAGACCATATCGGCAAACAGCCGCATCTGCTCGATCTCCTGAAACCCGCCCTGGCCGATGGTCTTGTTGGCCGCCTGGGGCGTCACCAAAAGCATCGGCGTGTGGTTCCAATAGGCCGTCTTGATCGGCGTCACGAAGTTGGTGATGCCCGGCCCGTTTTGCGCGATGGCCATGCACATCCTCCCCGAGGCGCGCGTGAACCCATCGGCAATCATGCCCGCATTGGTTTCATGCGCGCAGTCCCAGAACTTGATCCCGGCCACCGGGAACAGGTCTGAAATCGGCATCATGGCCGAGCCGATGATGCCGAACGCGTTGTCGATCCCATGCATCTGGAGGACTTTGACGAAGGCCTCTTCGGTGGTCATCTTCACTGGGCTTTTCCTTTGCGTTTCATGTGAGCGATGTCAGGCCATCGCCGGGCGCGTGGCCCCGGCGCGGCGGTCCTCCAGGATCATGTCGGAGGCTTTCTCTCCGATCATGATCGCAGGGGCATTTGTGTTGCCCGAAACGAGCTCGGGCATGATCGAACAGTCGGCGACGCGCAGCCCGTCGATACCATGAACTCGCAGGCGCGCATCAACGACGGCATCGGGGCCAGAGCCCATCTTGCAGGTGCCCACCGGGTGATAGATCGACACCGAGTTATTGCGCGCCCAATCCAGGGTGCCCTCGTAATCGTCCATGGCCAGGTCTGCCGCGGGCCGGAACTCCTCGGCGATCTTGGTGTCCAAGGGGGCTGTCCGCGCAATCCGCCGGGCGATCTTCACGCCTTCGACCAAGGTCCGGCAATCGGTCTCGGTCGCCAGGTATCCCGGGTGGATCGTCGGGTAGACCCGAATATCTGACGACGCCAGTTTGATCTGCCCTCGGCTCTCGGGCCGCAATTGGCACACCGACGTAGTGAAGGCCGAAAACGGATGCACCCCCTCGCCCGGGCTGTCGGCCGACCAGGGCTGGATGTGGAACTGGATGTCGGGCGTGCCCACGTGGTCGCCGGTGCGCAGGAAACCGGTCGCAAGGCTCGCCGCCATGGTCATGGGACCGGCCCGAAACATGGCGTATTTCAAGGCGATCCGCGCCTGGTTGTAGAGACTGCGCACCTCGTCGTTCAGCGTCGGTTCCTTGCACTTGAAGACCAGCCGCGCCTGTAGATGATCCTGCAGGTTTTTCCCCACGCCCGGCAGGTCGCGCACCACGTCGATCCCGTGGTCCTGCAGTTCTGCCGCCTCGCCCAGGCCCGAACACATCAAAACCTGCGGCGACCCGATGGCCCCCGACGACACGATCACCTCGGCACCGGCCCGTACCGTCTGGGTGTTGCCGCCCTCATCGCGATAGACGACGCCAGTGGCCCGCCCCTCTTCGATCAGGATCTGCTGCGTCTGGGCATGGGTAATGATCGATAGGTTGGCGCGGCCCCTGGCGGGCTTCAGAAACGCCACCGCGCTTGAACAGCGACGGCCCTTCTCGGCGGTCAGCTGGAAGTAGCTGACCCCTTCCTGCGTCGCCCCGTTGTAATCGGGGTTGAACGGATAGCCTGCCGCCTGCGCCGCCGCGACCCAAGCATCGCAGATCGGCCGCTGCAGACGCATGTTCGACACCGCCAGCGTCCCCTGATCGCCGTGGAAATCGTCCGCCCCGCGTTCCTGCTTTTCGGAGCGCTTGAACAGTGGCAGCACGTCGTCCCAGCCCCAACCAGGATTGCCCATCTGCCGCCAGCGGTCGTAATCCTCAGGCTGGCCGCGCACATAGAGCAACCCGTTGAGCGACGACGACCCGCCCAGCACCTTCCCCCTGGGCCAATCCAGTTGCCGCCCGTTCAATCCGGGGTCAGGCTCAGTGCGGTAACACCAATCCACCGCCGGGTTATGCATCGTCTTGAAATACCCGACCGGGATGTGGATCCACGGGTTCCAATCGCGCCCCCCCGCTTCCAACAGAATCACCTTGATCGACGGATCGGCGGACAAACGATTCGCCAGCACGCACCCGGCAGAGCCCGCGCCGACGATCACGTAATCCGCTGAGACCTCCGACATTTCTGGCTGCTCCGTGAGTGTCTGACTGACGCAAGAGAAGAATTTTCTTGCAAGATTGTTCATAAAGTGACCAATAATGAGACTGCAAGTATCAAATTTGCGCATCAGGGAGGATGGCAATATGAAGGCTTCAAGGGCCCTATCTCAGGTATCACGCCGCGATCTGCTCAAGCTTACAGGCACATACGGGCTGTCGTCCGTCGTCATGGGCGCGGCGACGCTGACCGGGGCGGTGTCACTACCGTCGCTCGCCCGCGCGGCAGAGTCCACTTACGAAAAGCGCTTCGCCAATGAGCCCAAGCACATGCTCAAGATGGGCGCGTCTGGCTTCAACACGCGCAACCTGCTGATCGAACGGGCCGGGGTTCTGGAATTCGCCCGCGATCTGGAGGAACGGACCGAAGGCGAAATCCGCATCGAGTTCATCGGGGATAACCAGATCTGCGGCCAGCTAAACTGCGCCGAAAAGGCCCAGCTCGGCGTCGTCGATATGTATGCGGCGTCCACCCAGAACTCGGCGGGCGCGGTGCCCTATCTGAACGTGCTCGACTACGCTTACATGTTCCCAAGCCGCGCGGCGCAGTACTACTTCATGTACAGCCCAGCCTCGCAGCGCCTGCTCCGCGAACCCCTGGAACGGCGCCATGGCCTAAAGTTCCTCTTCACCCATGCCGAACTGCGCGGCATCCAGATGGGCCAGTCTTTCGCCGACAAGCCCACGGTCACCAAGCTGGAAGAACTGTTCGGCACGCGGAATCGGGTCACCGGCACGCAGCTCGGCCGCATCGCCATGCAGCTCCTGAACCTGAACCCGACGCCCATCGCTTGGGAAGAAACCCTGGACGGTCTGCGCCAAGGTCTGGTCGACGGGGCGGAAACCTGGGCCTCGGCCGTGGCCTACGCCAACATGTCGCCGGTGGTCAGCCAGTCGGTCGACCTGCGCTTCTTCTGCGGCACCGAACATACCGGCATGTCCGCCGAAAAGTTCGACAGCCTGGAGGCGCATCTGCAAGACGCGATCATGGAATCCGCCTATCTGGCGCAGGTCCATGTCCAGGCCGCCAACGAAGCCGCCTTGGTCAACACGGTCGGTTATTCCGACCCGATCCTGCCTGGTACGATCTTCGCCGAAAACGATGTGCGCGTCGCCTTCCTGGCCGACGACCAGATCAAGATGGCCGAAGAAATGTGCTCGCCCGAATTCAACCCGGGCCCCTGGGAGCAGTGGCGCGAGCGGATCAACAACTGGCAGGGTGGCGCGGACACCTATCAGGAGATCTACGACGTCGCGCGCGAAATTCCGGCCGATATGAAGGCCGAGAATGTCGAGCCCCGCCGCTGGTGGCGCTCGGCCTGATCCCATAGGGATCGGTTCCAGTCCGGGGGGCGGCGGAAGATCGCCCTCCGGCCGTCAGCGGCGGCCTTCGACGCTGACCCACGAACAAGGGAGTGCCTGACATGGGCAACTGGTTCGCCGGAGCGGGTGAGATCTTCGCCGCCTTCTTCTCCAACGATTCCTTCATGATCCGGCAGGCCCTGCGGGAGCCCGCGGCCTGGCCCTTAGGCCTGATTGTCACGATCCTTGGTGGACTGATCTTCTACTATCTCTACCGCGCGATCCCGTGGGTCGAACGCAAGTTGGAACCGACGATCATGGTCACCTCCTACCTGATGATCGGCGGTATCATCTTTGTGGAGGTCATCCGCCGCTTCACCCTAGGCGTCCAGGCCCCTTGGTCCACGACCATCCCGCCTTTCCTCTTCCTGATCATGACCTGGGTCGGCTGCAGCTATAACGTGAAACTGCGCACCCATCTGGCCTTCGCCGAGTTTCGAACCGCCCTGCCCCGCGGCGGACAGATGATCTGTCTGACCATCGATGCCATGCTCTGGATCGGATTTTCCTGGGTCGTCATCGTCACCGCGTCCCGCATGGTCGCCAACTCCGCGTCGAACTTTCAGATCATGCTGGGCACCGACAACGTCCTGCAATGGTGGTTCCTGGTTTCCGTCCCCCTGGCCTTCCTGATGCTGGCCGGGCGGGTGATCGAAAACTGGGTGGACGACCTGCGCAATTACCGATCCGGCGCACCGTTGATCGAACAAGCCGTGATCGGGGCCGACTGACATGACCGACGGCACCATCATCACCCTCATCTCCATCGGCGTGACCATCCTCTTCATGATGGGAACACCCGTCTTCCTGGTCATCGGTTATTGGGTCATCGGGATGTCTTTCGTCCTGGGCCTACCGCTCGACAATATCGGCGCGGCGTTAGCGGATGTCTTCACCGACGGCTTCGCGCTTCTGGCCATGCCGCTCTTCATCCTGACCGGCGACCTGATCAACCGCTCCGGTATCGCCCGGCGGCTCTCGGATTTCGCCTATGCCTGTCTCGGTTGGATCCGGGGCGGGCTCGCCATGGCTTCCCTGGGCGCCTGCGGACTTTTCGCCGCCATCTCCGGCTCGAACTCGGCGACAACGGCCACCATCGGCTCCATGCTGCACCCCGAAATGACCAAGGGCGGCTACGACGAACGCTTCTCGGCCGCCACCGCCGCCGCCGGCGGCACAGTGGGCATCATCATCCCGCCATCGATCATCTTCATCGTCTACGGCTTCCTCTTGAACCTGCCGATTTCCGACCTATTCGTCGCGGGCATCATCCCCGGCGCGCTCATGGTCGCCGCCATGATGTTCGCCTGCTGGATCATCTGCAGCATGAATGGCTGGGGCTACCTGATCGCCCTGAACCCCCTGCGCGTGCTCAAGACGGGCCTGGGTGCCTGGCTCGGCTTCTTCGCCATCGGCCTGGTGCTCTGGGGCATCTACACCGGTAAGTTCTCCCCCACCGAGGCAGCCGGCGTGACCGTGGGCTTCTGCGTGCTGGTCGGCTTCATCTGTCTCGCCATCAACAAGCTGACCCGCCACGAAGAAGAGGCCGACCTGGAACACCGCTCCGTCGCCGAGATGCTGGTCGTGCGCGGCTTCGGCCCGCTGGAGCTACCGGCGATCACCATGCGCTCGTCCCAGATCACCGGCATCCTGGCCCCGCTGATCGCCGTCTCCGTGGTCATGCAGCAGATCCTGTCGGTCCTCGGCGCTCAACAGATCATCGGCGATTTCGTCACCTCCATGGGTGGCTATTACGCCGTTCTCTTCACCGCCATGGCCATCGTCTTCGTCTGCGGCATGGTCCTGGAAAGCCTGCCCGTGACGATCATCCTGGCCCCGATCCTGGCGCCCATCGCCCATTCGGTCGGTGTCGAACCGGTGCAATTCGCCGTCATCTTCCTGGTCGGCGCCTCCATCGGATTCATCACGCCGCCCTATGGCTTGAACCTCTACGTGGCGTCCGGTGTGACAGGCGTGCCGTATTTCCGCCTGCTCAGATATACGTGGCCTTATCTGGTCGCGCTGATCTCGGTATGGGTGATCGTGGCCTTGGTGCCGACGCTATCGACATTGCTTTTGCCGGATAATCTGTAGGTGCACGGATGGACGGGGATAACCCGCGCGATACGATCCCCACGAACCTGAGACTTCTTCTGGTTCTGGAGGAGGTCGCGAAAGCGGGCGTCCCCGTCACGCCGACCGAGGTCAACGCAGCGCTCGACTTGCCGAAGCCCACGATCCACCGCCTGTTCTCGACGTTGGAAGACGAAGGCTTCCTGCAGCGCGACATCGACGGCCGCGCCTATTCACCGGGCCCACGGATGCGGCGGCTCGCTTCGGGCATCCTGTCCTCTCTGCGCATCCGCACGGCGCGGCAGGCCATCCTCCGCCGCCTCAGCCGGGAAATCGGCGAAACCTGCAACATCGCCCTGCCCGACCGCGACGCGATGATCTATCTCGAACGGGTCGAAACCGAATGGCCGCTGCGGATCCAACTGCCCCAAGGCACGCGGGTGCCGTTTCACTGCACCGCCAGCGGCAAGATGTATCTCAGCTCGCTCAATGGCAGCCACCTGGAACGCTATCTGAACGCCGCCGATCTGGCGGAATACACTCCCAACACAATCACCGGACGCGACTCGCTCCGATCTGAAATCGCGGACATCAAGCGCCAGGGCTACTCCCTCGACCGCGAAGAATTCATGCTCGACATGGTCGCGCTGGCCGTCCCGATCCTCGATCCCCATGGCCGTCTGATGGCGACCTTGTCGTTCCATGCGCCGACCCAGCGGTTCGACGCGGCCAAGTCGCTCGAGCATCTCGGCGCGCTGCGGCTGGCCTCATCCGAACTCAGCCAATTGGTGCAGGCCGATCTCCGGGACGAGCCTTAGCGGTCCGTCCCAGAGCGCCCCC
>JBCDCS010000035.1:0-14647 GCA_039181205.1 Pseudomonadota bacterium | reverse complement strand
TCGGGGCGGACCCCCGCGACTGCATAGCTCAGGATGCGGGCCCGGGGTTTCAGGCCCTCCCGTTCGGCCGCATCGGCGCGGGCCAGGACCAGCGCGGCGGCGCCGTCATTGATGCCGGATGCATTGCCGGCGGTGACGCGGCCATCCTTCTGGAAGACGGGGCGCAGCTTCGCCAGATCTTCGGACGTGGTGGCGCGGGGATGTTCGTCGGTGGCGAAGCTCACCTCTTCGCGGCGGCGCTTGATGTTGATGGGGGTGATCTGGTCATCGAAATGGCCCCCCGCGATGGCGGCGGCGGCGCGTTGCTGGCTTTGCAGGGCGAAGGCGTCCTGGTCTTCGCGGCTGACCTGGTGTTCGGCGGCGACGTTTTCAGCCGTTACCCCCATATGGCCGGTGCCGAAGGGGCAGTTCAGCGCGCCCAGCACCATGTCGAGCGCGCGCACGTCCCCCATTTTGGCGCCCCGACGCGCGTCGGGCAGGATGTGGGGTCCGCGCGACATGCATTCGGCGCCGCCGACCAGGGCGAAATCGGCATCGCCCAGTTGCAGGGCCTGGGTACCAGAGACGATGGCCTGGACCCCCGAGCCGCAGAGTCGGTTGACGTTCATGGCGGGAACGGTGTCGGGAACCCCAGCCTGCATGGCGGCGACGCGGGACAAATACATATCGCGGGGTTCGGTGTTGATAACATGGCCGAAGGCCGTGGTGCCGATCTGTCTGGCCTCGATCCCGGCGCGATCGATGGCGGTCTGGGCGGCGGCAGCGGCCAGATCGATGGGCGGCGTATCGGCAAGGCTGCCACCGAAGGTGCCGATGGCGGTGCGGGCGGCGGAGAGGATAACGATGTCGGACATGGAGCCTCCGTAGCGAGGCTTTGCGGGCAAGGCCGGGGGCCAGCCCCCGGACCCCCGGGATACTTATGAAAGGAAGAAGGGGGGCGGGAAAGAGGGACGTCAGGGCGTAAGGGGGATACGGCCCTTGCCGGTTAGTAGCCAGGCTGTGCGGCCGTCGATGGCCACAGCACTGATCGGGTGGCCGTAGCCCGCACCGCTATCGATGTTGAGCCGGTTGCCATAGTGGCGCGCCATCGGGAGCGTGGTGTGGCCATGCACCACGAGACGGCCATGGTCGCGCGGGTCGGATAGGAAGGGTTCGCGTATCCAGACGAGATCGTCTTCGGCCTGATCCTGGATCGGCAGGCCAGGCCGCAGGCCTGCATGGACGAAGATTTGGGCGTCTGTTTCGTGTAACGTGCGCAGGTCTGCCAGGAACCGGCGATGGGAATCGGGGACCGCGTCGCGGAGTGCCGCTTGGATCTCATCGATCAGGTCGGACCCTTCATGGGGGTCTTCTGTGGGTAGCGCATCGTGGGATGGCAGGCCGCCTTGGCCGAGATAGGCGGCGAGCGTTTCGCGGCCGCCCATGGCAGGATGCAGCCAGGTCAGGCCAGGTCGAAGCACCGTGTCCGTGAGCGTGCCATGGGCCAGGAAATCGCGGAAGAAGCGGTCGTGGTTGCCCATCAGGCAGGTCCACGGCCTACCCCTGGCCAGCCCGGTGGCCAGCCGATCCAACACGCCGGGGACATCCGGGCCGCGATCCACGTAATCGCCGACGAAGACGATGGGGGCGCGGGGCCCACCATCGGCTTCGATCAAGTCGATGGCATGGTCCAGTTGATCCAAGTGGCCGTGGATATCCCCGACGGCGTAGATCATGTGGTCCGGAAGCGCAGGGGTGACACGTTCTGAAACATGTTGGTCGCGCGCAGCTTGTCGAGCACGGAGGCCGGGGGCTGGTCGTCCAAATAGAGCAGCGCGATGGCATCCCGGCCCCGGTCGGAGCGGCCGAGCGTGAAGTTGGCGATGTTCACGCCGTTTTCGCCCAGGGTTTGGCCCAAGGTGCCGATCACACCTGGCACGTCCTTGTTGGTGGTGTAGAGCATGTGATCCCCAACCTCGGCGTCGATATTGATGCCTTTGATCTGTATGAAGCGGGGCTTGTCGTCGGAGAAGACCGTGCCCGCGATGGAGCGTTCGCGATTTGACGTTTTGACGATGAGTTTGATGTAGCCGTCGAAGACGCCGGTCTTGTCCTGTCGGGTGGTGGAGATGTCGACGCCGCGTTCGCGGGCGAGGATGGGGGCGGAGACCATGTTCACATCCGGGTTGGTGGCCGCCATGACGCCCGCGATGGCCGAACAGTTCAGCGCCTCCAGGTTCATGTCGGCGACGGAGCCGTTATAGACGATCTCGATAGCCTCGATCGGTTCATCGGTCATCTGGCCCACGAAGGCGCCCAGATGATCGGCGAGCTTGATCCAAGGGCCCATGATCTTGGCTTCCTCGGCGGTGACCGAGGGCATGTTGAGTGCGTTGCTGACGGCGCCGGTCAGCAGGTAATCGGACATCTGTTCGGCGATCTGCAGGGCGACGTTTTCCTGCGCTTCGGTGGTCGAAGCGCCCAGATGGGGCGTGACGACGACATTGGGCAGGTGGAAGAGCGGGCTGGCCGTGGCCGGTTCTTCGGCGAAAACGTCGAAGGCGGCACCGGCGACGTGCCCGGATTTGAGCAGATCGGCCAGGGCCGCTTCATCCACCAGGCCGCCGCGGGCGCAATTGACGATGCGGACGCCTTTCTTGGTCTTGGCCAGGTTTTCGGCCGAGAGAATGTTGCGGGTCTGGTCGGTCAGCGGCACGTGGAGCGTGATCACATCGGCGCGGGCCAGCAGGTCGTCCAGTTCCACCTTGTGGACGCGCAGGTCAGTGGCGCGTTCTTCGGACAGGAACGGATCGTAGGCGATCACTTTCATGCCGAGGCCCACGGCCTTTTGGCAGACAATGCCGCCGATATTGCCCGCGCCGATGACGCCGAGGGTTTTTCCGGTCAACTCCACCCCCATGAAGCGGGATTTTTCCCATTTTCCGTCGTGGGTTGAGGCGTTTGCTTCGGGTATTTGCCGAGCGACCGCGAACATCATGGCGATGGCATGTTCAGCGGTGGTGATCATATTGCCGTAGGGCGTGTTCATGACGATCACGCCCTTCTTGGACGCCGCGACCTTGTCCACGTTATCGGTGCCGATTCCGGCGCGACCGACCACTTTCAGGTTCGGGGCGTGGGCCAGCAGCTTTTCGGTGACTTTGGTGGCGGAGCGGATGGCGAGGCCATCATAGTCTTTGACCGCAGCCAGCAGGGCGTCTTTGTCCTTACCCAAGCTTGGGTCGAAGGTGACGTCGATGCCGCGGTCGCGGAAGATCTGAACGGCGGTTTCCGAGAGCTTGTCGGAGACGAGAACTTTGGGAGCCATAGTGTTGGTCCTTGGGAGATGTTGGAGAGGGATGGGGTGGCCCCCATCCTGAAGATCAGGCGGCGCGTTCGGCGCGGTAGGCCCATTCGATCCAGGGCAGGAGCGCGGCCACGTCGGAGGGTTCGACCGTCGAGCCGCACCATACGCGCAAGCCCGCCGGCGCGTCGCGGTAGCTGGCGATGTCGAGGGCCACGCCCTCGGCTTCCAGCCGTTTGGCCACGCGCTTGGCGAAGTCGTCGGGGAGGTCCTCGGTGAATTTCAGGCACACGCTGGTGGTGGATCGGGTGGCAGGGTCGTCAGCCAGGTTGGCGACCCAGTCGCGGCTGTCGCAGAAGACCCAGATATGGGCGGCGCTTTCGTCGGCGCGGGCGATGAGGCCCTCGAGACCGACAGCTTCGGCCCAGTCGAGCGCGACCAGGTAATCCTCGACGCAGAGCATGGAGGGCGTGTTGATCGTGGCGCCTTCGAAGATGCCCTCGATCAGTTTGCCGCCTTTGGTCAGGCGGAAGATCTTCGGCAGGGGCCAGTCGGGCGTATAGCTTTCCAACCGCTCCACGGCCCGGGGGCTGAGGATCAGGACGCCATGGGCACCTTCGCCACCCAGCACCTTCTGCCAGGAGAAGGTCGTCACATCGAGCTTGTCCCAGGGCAGATCCATGGCGAATGCGGCTGATGTCGCATCGCAAAAGGTCAGGCCCTCGCGATCCGTTGGAATCCAATCCCCATTTGGAACGCGGACGCCGGAAGTCGTGCCGTTCCAGGTGAAGCAGACATCCGTTTGAAAATCGATCTTCGAAAGGTCAGGGAGTTGGCCGTAGGGCGCCTCGAGGATGGTCGCGTCCAGCTTCAACTGCTTGACCGCGTCGGTGACCCAGCCCGCGCCGAAGCTCTCCCAGGCGAGCATGGTGACGGGCCGGGCGCCGAGCATCGTCCACATAGCCATCTCATAGGCGCCGGTATCGGAGGCGGGCACGATGCCGACTCGGTAATCGTCGGGCACGGACAGAAGCGCCTTGGTTCGGTCGATGGCCGCCTTCAGCTTGGCCTTGCCCACAGCGGCGCGGTGCGAGCGGCCCAGCGGGGCATCTTCGAGGTCTGAGAGAGTCCAGCCGGGGTGCTTGGCGCAGGGGCCGGAGGAAAAACGCGGATTTGCCGGCCGCGCGGCCGGGGTCTGATCGTCGAGCATGTCTATCCTTGCAGATACGCGCCCCTCGTTGGGGAGGGGTGTCCCACTGGCGGATTTACGAGCCAAACGGGGGTCGCGCAAGATGCAGTCTCGCGCTAGGCGGGGCGAAATGCGGCGACTTGCGCCGACCCTGTCGCCGATCGGAAACCTGAAGATGTTCGTTTGTGTCCTGACCTCCGCGCCCGCGTGCCCCGTGATCGAAACGCCTGTGGTCGAAGCGTTGCGGAACGGTTGGGGCGGCGGCGACGCGCGCTGGCTGGCCCGGGGCGTGGCGGCGGAATTCGACCTGGGTGTGCGGCCCAGCAACCTGGAGGCGGTGCGCCAGGATATGGACGGTTTGGGCATCGACGTGAACGTCGCCGAAGCGGCTGGGCGGCGGAAACGGCTGCTATTGGCGGATATGGATTCGACCATGATCCGCCAGGAATGTATCGACGAATTGGCCGACGAGGCCGGGGTCGGCGAACGGGTCGCGGCGATTACGGCCCGGGCCATGAACGGCGAAATCGGGTTCGAAGGCGCGCTCCGGGAACGTGTCGGGCTGCTGCGAGGCTTGGATGCGAGCGTGATCGACCGGGTTCTGGCCGAGCGGATCGAATTGATGCCGGGTGGCCCAGAGCTGGTGGCGACGATGAAGGCGCATGGGGCAAAGGCGGCGCTTGTGTCCGGTGGATTCACGGCCTTCACCCAGGCCATCGCGGCGAAGCTGAGCTTCGACTGGAACCGGGCGAACACGCTTTTGATCGAAAACGGCAAACTGACCGGCGCGCCGGGTGAACCGATCCTAGGCCGGGAGGCCAAGGTGGCCGCTTTGGAAGGCCTTTCAGCCGAGATGGGCATCGCCGAGGCTGACGTGATCGCCGTGGGCGATGGGGCCAACGATCTGGGCATGATCAAGCGGGCGGGCCTGGGCGTGGCGCTCCATGCCAAACCGGCCGTGCAGGCCGAGGCGCAATGCCGGGTGAACCACGGCGACCTGACGGCGCTGCTTTATCTTCAGGGCTATCACCGCGACGACTTTGCGACGCCGCCGCAACCGTGACGCTGCTGCTAGCTTCGCCTCCGGGCGATCTAGCGCGGGACTCTCTGCCGTTGCCCACATCGACTCCTTGAAGCTCATCCTACGCAGAAAGGAGCATCGCCGGTCCGTCTTCCTTTGGCCGGAAATACCTCGGGGAGTTTGAGGGGCAGAGCCCCTCATCAGCAATGGCGTGCGGCGCAGCCGCTCCGCTGGATCAGAGCCCGGCCTCCGCCGCGATCTGCGACCGCGATTTGCGTGCACGCTCCGTCGCCGATTTCAACTGACCGCAGGCCGCCATGATATCTTCCCCCCGGGGCGTGCGGATGGGCGACGCGTAGCCCGCCTGCATCAGGATCGTCGCAAAGGCCCGGATGCGGTTGTTCGAAGACCGCCTATAGGGCGCGCCGGGCCATTCATTGAACGGGATCAAGTTCACCTTCGCCGGGATCCCGTCGAGCAATTTGACCAGCCGGTGGGCGTCCGCGTCGCTGTCGTTGACGCCATCGAGCATCACGTATTCGAAGGTGATCCGCTCGGAATTGGTGGCTTTGGGGTAGTCGCGGAGGGCGTCGAGCAAGGCCTCGATCTTCCAGCGCTTGTTGATCGGCACCAGGACATCGCGGACATCGTCGGTGGTCGCGTGAAAGCTGACGGCCAGAAGGCAGCCGATTTCCTGGGCGGTGCGGGCGATTTCGGGGACCACGCCAGAGGTCGACAGCGTGATGCGCCGGCGGCCCAGCGCGATGCCTTCGCCATCCATGGCGATCTTCATGGCGTCGCGGACGTTGTCGAAATTGTAAAGCGGCTCGCCCATGCCCATGAGCACGATGTTCGACAGAAGGCGCGGGCCGTTTTCGCCTGTCCCCTGCCCTGGCTCGGGCCATTCGCCCAGATCGTCCCGGGCGAGCATGACCTGGCCCACGATTTCGGCCGCGGTCAGGTTGCGGACCAGCTTCTGGGTGCCGGTGTGGCAGAACGAACAGGTCAGCGTGCAGCCCACCTGGGACGAGACGCACAGCGTGCCGCGGCCGTCTTCGGGGATGTAGACGACCTCGACCTCGTGGCCGCCGGCGATGCGGACCAAATATTTGCGCGTTCCGTCTTCGGAGATTTGGCGCGTGACGACCTCGGGCAGCGCGATGGTGAAATGGGCGGCCAGCTTGGCGCGATAATCTTTGGCCAAATTGGTCATCGCATCGAAATCGCGCACGCCCCAATGGTAGATCCATTGCCAGATCTGGCCGGTCCGCATCTTGGCCTGCTTTTCGGGTGTGCCCATGTCGATCAGGGCCTGGCGCAGCCCATCGCGCGTCAGACCGATCAGATTCGACTTCGCCCCGTCCTCATCCTTACGGGGGATCGTCATGACGTCCTGGGTGATGGGTGCTTTCATCGCACGCTCCTGGGACCAAAAAACGGACGCCCCATATGGGGACGTCCGTTAGATAAGGCAAACGGTGCGGTCAGCCAGAACAGCGCTGTTCCGCGTCAGAGATGGCGGCGGTGAAGCCCAGCAGGCTGAACGTGTCTTCGGTGCGGGTGCCGCGGCCCGAGCGGCCGACGACCACGGCTTCGGCGCCGCGGCGCATGGCGGCGATAATGCGCTGATCTTCGGCGGCCGAGGCAGCCCAGGCCAATTCGCCATCGGTGAACAATTCGAACGTGTCCGAGCCGATCTGCACCGTGACGCTGGAGCCTTCGGCATAGGGGTAGCCGCCGGTCAGGGAGACCTGCCCCTGCTCGGTCTGGCCGGGCCAATAGCTGACCCAGAAGCGGATGTCGCCGCGCCGGGCCTGCACTTCCTGGCCGTCGCGGGTGTTGCGGATCGCGGTGGGCGCCGAGACGATGAAACACTGGGTCGGATTGTCTTCCACGAAGATCGCCCAGTCGGTTTCGATGCTGACGCGGTTGGAACTTTCCTGCGCGGCGGCCGGCAGGCTCAGAACGGCGGCCAGGAGGGCCGATCCGATCACTTTGGGGGTCATGTGCTTCTCTGCCTCTGTCACTCAAGCGCGGACCGGTGTCCGGTTCGTCCGGATTCAACGCCGGGGCCACGCGGTTCCCAAAATTGCAGGCCGGTGATAGCGCACGCCATGCGTGCACGGAAACCCCGTGCGGCGGATTTTCGCGCAGGAAAGGTGGGGCGATGACGGGTGCTGTGGACTTGGTCGAGGTGATCCGGGGCGACCGGGTGGAATCGGTCCATCGCGGCCATGCCGTGATCTGCGATGGGGCGGGCGAGGTGATGGAGGCCTGGGGCGATCCGGCGGCCATGATCTACCCGCGGTCTTCCTGCAAGATGATCCAGGCGCTACCGCTTCTGGAGAGCGGTGCAGGCGATATCTTGTCCGACCGGCAGGTGGCGCTGGCCTGCGCGTCGCATCAGGGGGCGGCGATCCATCGATCGATGGTGGCGGACTGGTTGGAAGGCCTGGGGCTAGGCGAAGCCGACCTGCGCTGCGGCCCGCAGGAGCCCCGGGATATGACGGAGCGGGACCGCTTGATCAGGGCGGGCGACATGCCGTGCCAGATCCATAACAATTGTTCGGGCAAACATGCCGGATTTCTGATGCTAAACCAACATCTGGGAGGCGGGGCGGAGTACAACGAGATCGACCACCCGACACAGGTCGCGATCCGCGCGGCCTTCGAGGAGGTGACCGATATGGCGAGCCCCAGCTGGGCGATCGACGGCTGTTCGGCGCCGAATTTCGCGACGCGCATGGATGCGCTGGCTGGCGCCATGGGCCGGTTCGCAGCCGCCCGGGCGGATGGCGACGGGCGGGCCCGCGCGATGGTTCGGCTGCGCCAGGCCATGGGGACGGCGCCGGAACTGGTGGCGGGCGAAGGCCGGGCCTGCACCGATCTGATGTGGGCGATGGAGGGCAAGGTGGCCGTGAAGACCGGCGCCGAGGGTGTTTTCGTCGCCATCGTGCCCGAGCGCGCGGTCGGGATCGCGGTCAAGATCGCCGATGGTGCGACCCGCGCTGCCGAAGCGGTGATCGCGGCGTTGCTGGTGCGGATTGGGGCGCTGGACCCGGCCACTCCGGTGGCGAAGCGGCTGACCCACGGACCGATCCGGAATTGGAACGGTTTGGAGACGGGGCATTATCGGGTGCGGGTCGGATAGAGCGATCTGCGCCTGTCCAGGCGGGCACGTGTCAGCGGTCGGCCCGTGCCGCGAAGGCCTTGTCGAGCGCATTGAGAAGATCTTGTTTCTTGAGGGGCTTCGGCAAGTAAGCCACGAAACCCGCATCTTTAAGACGTTCGGCGATATCGTCGCCGGTATGGGCGGTCAGCGCCAGGATCGGGGCGCAGTCCGGATCGTGGGCCTGCATGGCGGCGGCGGCTTCGAAGCCATCCATGCGGGGCATGGAGATGTCGAGCACGACGGCATCGGGTCGGCTTGTCTGGTAGGCCTCCAACGCTTCCTGACCGTCATTGACGATTTCGATCTCGAAAGGGGTGTCTCGCATCATCCGGTCGAGCAGTAGGCGGTTCGTGGCGTTGTCATCGGCCATGAGAAGACGCGGGTTGGCGGTTGATACGGGTTCGGTCGTTTGGTCCGGTTCGGCGGGCGCCGGGGCCTGCAAGGCAGCCGCAAGTTCCGCACCCGTTGGGTTTGGCGGCAGGATCGT
Organism: Pseudomonadota bacterium; assembly: GCA_039181205.1. Taxonomy (GTDB): domain Bacteria; phylum Pseudomonadota; class Alphaproteobacteria; order Rhodobacterales; family Rhodobacteraceae; genus Jannaschia. Next base: position 5,495 of record JBCDCS010000035.1, on the reverse strand, counting down.
GGCCGCGCGATCCCGGAGCGCCGGGGAGACATCCGCCCCAACCACGACGAGCGGGGTGCCCGTCGCCTTCGCTGCCACGTCGTCAGGTGCTCCGCCCGACAGAAGCGTGGGGCCGGTTCCCGCACGATCGGAGAGCGCGACCCCGGCCGCAGCGAGGCGTTCCGCCAGAAGCCGGGAGGCCAGATCGTGCGGGGGCACATAGATCGACTGGGGGAGGCCGTAGGTGGCCGGTGGCTCGGACGGGAGGGTCAGCGACAGCGTGAAGGTCGATCCCCGGCCCGCCACGCTGTCGAGGGATAGTGTTCCGCCCATCCGTTCCGCCAGGCCGCGGGAGATGGTGAGGCCGAGCCCCGTCCCCTCCGCCGCGCGTTCCGGAGCGGCGGAGGCCGCCTGTCCGAATGCTTCGAAAATGGCTTTCTGTTCGGTTTCTGGGATCCCGGAACCGGTATCTTCCACGGCGATTTTCACGACCGTTTCGGACCCGGCCTGATCCATGGTCACCCGGATCGCCACATGCCCGGCCACGGTGAAGCGCAGGGCATTGCCCAGCAGGTTGGTCACGATCTGTCTGATCCGCCCGGCATCGCCCGTGAAGATGACCGGGGCGCGCAGCGGATAGGACAGCCCGACTTCCACCTGGGCATGGGCGGTTTGCGCGACCAGGCGGAGGCAGTCGGCCAGCAAGGCTTCGAGATCGAAGGGTTCTTCGCGCAGATCGACCTTCCCGGCGTCCAGCCGGGAGACATCGAGCGTATCGTTGACGATCGACAGAAGCGCCTGGGCGCTATCCCTGATGGTGCGGGCATAGAGGCTCGTCTCTTCATCGCCCGCGCCGTCGATCAGCAAGTCGGCGAGCCCGATGACGCCGTTCATCGGAGTTCTTATCTCGTGGCTCATCCGGGCCAGGAAACCGGCCTTGGCCTGGGCCATTGCTTCGGCTTCATCGCGGGCTTCGGACAGAGCCTCGGCATGGGCGGCTTCGCCCGTGATATCGATGGCCAGCGAGACCACGTCACCATCGGGCGCGCGGCGTTCCCGCAGGCGGATGACGCGGCCGTCATAATGCTGGAGCTGCAAGGGCTCGATCGGGTCCATATCCCAGCGGGCCTGATGGGCCTCGGCCCATTCTTCCGGCGTCAGATCACCGATATCGAAGGCGCCTTCTTCGGCCGCGAGGCTGAACATTTCCACCGCATCGGAGCCAGGGCCGATGGTCGAGTCCGCCTCGAACAGTTGGAGGTAGATCGTGTTGGCCGCGACCAGACGGCCGTGGGCGTCGAACACGGCGAACCCATCCCGCATGGCCTCCAGCGCGTGCCAGAGGCGGCGGCGGGCCCGGTCGGCCCTTTCGGCGGCTTCCTTGCGCTGCTCTAAGACCTGCGCCTGCCGTTCGGTCAGCTTCAGGTTGGTTTCCCGTTCGGACAAATAGCGACGGGACAGCCGGTCGGCATTGGCGACCAAGGCATCATGGGCGCGCTTGAGTTCGCCGCGCGTGCGTTCCAGCGTCCGTTCCGCCGCCAGACGGCGACGGCGTTCCTGGATATAAGGGGTTTCAGCCGCGCCGCCGTCCATCTGCCTCGCCGTCCCGAGCCCGGGTGTCGGGCCGTCACACGGGCATGACTCCGAAAGGTGAAGATCGCCTTAAGTGAATGCGCGGCCTTAGTTCAGGTCGAAATGCAGCGGGTATTGCCGTCCGTCGAACGACCCGAACAAATCGCCCAGATCCGGGTGGGTCACGGGTTCACCGGACCGGTCCGGAACGAGGTTCTGTTCGGACACGTAGGCGACGTAATAGCTTTCCTCGTTTTCAGCCAGGAGATGGTAAAATGGCTGATCCTTGCGCGGCCGGGCGTCTTGCGGGATCGCCTCGTACCATTCGTCGCTGTTGGAGAATTCCGGATCAACGTCGAAAATGACGCCCCGGAACGGGTGTGTCCGATGGCGAACAACTTCGCCCAGACCATATTTGGCATGGTTGTGAAGCATAATATTGCCCTTTCCCACCTTCATTCCTAGACCGGCCGTTCAGGGCTTGTAAATCGGCCCATGGGCGATTCGGCGGAAACATACTGTGACTCTGGCACTGACAGTTCTGCAGATCGTCGCACCCGTCTTTGCGCTGGCGGGAATCGGTTTCGCCTGGGTGCGGCTGGGTTATGCCTACGACACGGCCTTCGTCACCCGATTGGCGACCATGTTAGCGGTGCCGTGCCTGATCTTCGTAGCGCTGGCGCGGTCCGGGCTGGACCCCAATGCGGCAGGTCGGCTTCTGATCGCATCGCTGGTGGCCTATGGCGCGGTTTTGGCGGTGATGCTGGGATTGTGCCGCGTCTTACGGCTGGCGCCGCGGACCTATTGGGCGCCGCTCTCTTTCGGCAACACGGGCAATGTGGGCCTGCCGCTTGCGCTGTTTGCGTTTGGTGATCTGGGGCTGGGCTATGCCGTGATCGTCTTTTCGGTGACGTCCATTCTGGCTTTTACCGTGGGCATTTGGATCGTCTCGGGGGGCGGCAATCCGCTGCGGGCGCTGCGCGAGCCGATGGTCGTCGCCACGCTGCTGGGCGGCCTGTTCCTGTGGCAGGGCTGGACGGTGCCCGATGTGGTCTTCAATGCCGTCGATCTGATTGGACAGATGGGCATTCCGCTGATGCTGATCACGCTGGGGGTCGCCGTGGCCCAGTTGCGGCCAGCGGGGCTGTGGGGCGCGGTCGGTCTTTCGGTGGGCAAGGCGGTGCTGTGCGCCGCGCTGGCCTATGGTGTCGGTCTGGTTTTCGGGTTGGACCGGATGACAACGGGGGTGCTCGTGCTGCAGATGGCGACGCCGGTGGCCGTGACGTCGTACCTTCTGGCCGCGAAATATGGCGCCGAGGCCGAACCCGTGGCGGGCCTAGTGGTGGTATCGACTGTGTTATCCGTGGTGATCCTGCCGCTTCTGTTAGCTGGATTTGTTTGATTTGCTTGGCAGATGAAGGGCGGCTGCGCTATTCTAGCCGGTAGAACGGTAAAAATAACAAAACCGAGCAGTATTATCATGAAAAGACTTCTGCAGATCGGCTGCGTTCTGCTGCTTGCAGCCTGTGGCGGCGGCTATAGCGATGGCGAAATCCGTGGCAAGGCGCCCCGCAATTTGGACAATGCCTGCAGCATTCTAAGCCAACGGCCGGCCTATCTGCGCGCCTTTCGGGCGGCAGAGCGCAAATGGGGCGTCCCGGTGCATGTGCAGATGGCGACGATCTATCAGGAATCGAAGTTCATCGCCGATGCGCGCACGCCGCTGCGCTTTGCCCTTGGCGTCGTACCCATCGGCCGGCAGAGCAGTGCTTTCGGCTATTCCCAGGCCCTCGACGGCACATGGGATGAATATGTCCGCGAGGAGCGCAAGCGCCGGGCGCGGCGCGACAATATCCGCGACGCCACCGATTTCATGGGTTGGTACATGACCAAGACCAACCAGGAACTCGGCATTTCCATGTGGGACGCGCGCAATCAGTACCTTGCCTACCATGATGGCCGAGCGGGATATGCGCGGGGGTCCTATCGGGCGAAGCCCTGGCTGATCCGGATTGCTGGCGAAGTCGATGCCCGCGCGGCCATGTACCAGCAACAGTTGCCACGCTGCCGGTAATCGGCAGCGCAGAGCCCAGCGCGATCAGATTTCCGCCAAGAGCGACTCGCCAGCCGAAATGTCGCAGACACCGGGGTTTTCATCGATATGGAGAGCTTCGACGACGCCGTTTTCCACATACATGGCATAGCGTTTGGAGCGGCCGTGTAGCCCGGCAGGCGGGGCATCAAAGGCCATGCCAAGCGCACGGGTGAACGCCCCGTCCGCATCGGCCAGCATATGGAGGCCTGCGTCGCTGGCGCCCGTCGATTCCCCCCAGGCCTTCATCACGAAGGGGTCGTTCACGGCCACGCAGACGATGTTTTCCACGCCCTTTTCGGCGAATTGGTCCTTGGTTCGCATGAAGCTTGGCACGTGGACTGTGGTGCAGGTGCCGGTATAGGCGCCGGGCACGCCAAACACGACCAGTTTGCCCCCAGTGGCGAGCGACGCCAGCGATACCTTTTCCGGCCCGCCCTCGCCCAGCCGGATCAGATCGGCGTCGGGCAGCTTGTCGCCTTTTGAAATGGCCATGTCGGAGTCCTCACGCATTTGATGTTCCCTGCGACCGCATATAGCTGTCCAAAAGGCACGGGGCCAGCGGAGGGAGCCATGGACCACATTGCCGTAATTGGAGCCGGACAGGCCGGGGCCAGCGCGGTAGAGACGCTCCGCAAGAAGGGCTTTGAAGGCCGCGTCACGCTGTGGGGGGCCGAACCGGACCTGCCGTATCAGCGGCCGCCGCTGTCGAAAGCCTATCTACTGGGCGAGATGGCGCGGGAGCGGCTGTATCTGCGGCCCAGGGAATATTACGCGGAGCAAGGTATCGAGCTTCATCTGGGCACCTGGATCGAAGAACTCGACACGGCGGCGCGTACGATCACCCATGCGGATGGTACGGAGACGTTTGACGCGGCGATTCTGGCGACAGGTTCTTCGGCGAAGATCTTGCCGGATAGCTGTACGGCCGGTTTGCCCGGCACCCATGTGATCCGAACGCTGGCCGATATCGACGCGCTCGAGCCGAAAATGGCAGTGGGCAAGCGCATGCTGGTCGTCGGCGGGGGCTATATCGGGCTGGAGGCGGCGGCCGTGGCCCGCAAGATGGACATGGCTGTCACCTTGGTGGAACTGAACGTGCGGCTGCTGGGCCGGGTGGCCTGCAAGCCCACGGCCGATTGGTTCCGGGCGCTGCACCGCGACCACGGGGTCGACATCCGCGAAGGCATCGGGCTCGACACGTTGCTGGGTGACGGCAAGATCGAGGGCGCCCGTCTTACCGATGGATCGGTTTTGCCGGTCGATGTGGTGATCGCCGGGATTGGGGCACATCCGGAGACGCGCCTGGCCGAGGCGGCCGGTCTTGAGATCGACGATGGGATCGCGGTGGATCAGTATGGCCGCACATCGGCCGAAGGCATCTGGGCCGCCGGCGATTGCTGTTCGTTCCCCTATCGCGGGCGCCGGATCCGTCTGGAATCAGTCCCCCACGCGATCCATCAGGCCGAGGTGGTGGCAGCGAATGTCCTGGGCGAGATGACGCCCTATGAGGCCAAGCCCTGGTTCTGGTCGGACCAATACGACGTGAAGCTGCAGATCACCGGTCTGAATGAGGGTTTCGACGATATCATCGTCCGAAATGGCGACGGGCGGTCCCACTGGTATTTCGCCGGGGATGAGCTTCTGGCGGTGGACGCCATGAACGACCCACGCGCCTATATGGTGGGCAAGCGGCTGATCGATGCGGGCCGGTCGCCGGATCGGAAAGCCGTGGCGGATAGCGATGTGCCGGTGAAGTCGCTGCTGTGAGGATCATCGGGGGCCGCTGGCGCGGCCGTCATCTGGCTTCGGTCGGCGCGGGCGATGCGGCCGCCCATCTGCGCCCGACATC
>JBCDCS010000034.1:0-14846 GCA_039181205.1 Pseudomonadota bacterium | reverse complement strand
TCGGCCCCCTGCCCCAAAACCAGCTCGATCTCGCCGCGAGAGGCCGCATCGAAGCCGGAGCCGAGGCGAACCAGACGTTCGATGATCGCCGGATGCGGGTTGGCCTTCACGGCGTAATGGATATGGGCGCGGTCCAGACCGGCCGAAAGCGCATGGAATTGACGCTCGACGGCATCCACGTCGATGACCAGCGTCGGATGCGCGAAATCATGGGCGGCGATGTAGCCTTCCACGCGCGATGGGGCGACGGGAACGGGGCGGCCGAAGCCGGTCACTGCAGTCATTGGTCATCTCCAATCAGACCCGGCCATTCCGACATCCATCGGCTCAGACCGCTCACTTCCAAGGGAGACGTTACCGTCGCTGCGTAACCGTGCCGGAGATCCGAAGATGTCCATCAAGGCCGTGCCAGAGGCGCGTGCGTTGGCGTCCGTGCGCGGGCACATGGTCCGGATCGCCGGTTCCGTCAAGGGGTCTTCAGACGGAAGGGAACAAGTTCATAGCCCCTGTGGTTGAGCTGCCAGAAAGACGAAAGGACTGCGCCATGACCCGCCCCTGAAACTGCTCACCGCCCTGCCCCTCATTGCTTTGACAGCCGGTTGCGTGGTCGCCGGTGACCCGTCGGGCGGCGTCGACAGCCGCGCGGAACTGGAGCAAACGCTGAACGAAGACCTCGATGGCGACGGCAACGTCCCGAACAATCTGGGCCGGGACACGTCGGTTCCCGACAACTGAGTCAGAGCGGTTCTTGGGCCGCCTGATCCATTGGCCGTTCAAGGACCGCTATGCCAACCGCGCGTCACCGATACCTCGCGCCGCCTGATGGGCCAGTTCAAGGACGACAATCAGTGCGCTGCGATCCTCTCACGCCGTGCCGCGGGGCGGATAGTTGTTGGCGATGACGAATTCCAGCCCGGGGATCAGGTCTTCGATCTTCGGCCGGGCGAACGGCACCGATTGCTGCCAATGGGCGAAGACGCGGCCATCGGGCCGGACCAGCGTCATGCCGGGTTCGGAAAAGCGCGGGGGTTCGGTGCTGCCTTCGCGGGCGGTCGAGATGTAGAGACCCCAGTCGCGCGCGGTGGCTTCGGGCAGATCATAGCCCACCCGCAAATCCCCGAAGCCCCAACCATCCTCCTGCTGTTTTCGGACGCGCACCTCTTCATCCATGGACACGATAACGGTGCCGATGCCCGTCTCGGTCAGCTTAGGCAGGTTCGGCGCCACATCGGTTTCGATCTGCCGACGGCAAAGCGGGCAATGCAGACCGCGATAAAAGATCACCAGTGTGAAGTGTTGGGGCGTTTCGGCGGTCAGATCGAAGGTCTCGCCGGTGACCAGGGGAAAGCGAAGGGCGGGCGCCGGGGCGTCGGTTTTGAGCATGGGGATCCTTTCGAGCGTAGTCTTTGACCCGTCTTACCAGTCTTTCGGAAGACAAGGATCACACCGGCGCGAGGCAGGCGAACTGGGCGGTTTCAGCGCTCCGCCGGGCGGGCCTTATCACCGGCGATTGTCTGGGAGGGATGTCGTGCCGCGCTGTAGTAGCCCCAGCATTCTTCTAGGAGGCGAAGAGCGTCATCGGCGGCAGTCGGGGGCGTGTAGAGCGTGAAGATGTGGATGCGAGGGGGCATGGCGATCTCCGATCCAAGATCCTCCCTGCTTAGAACAATAGCACAGATCGTGGGCTGCCCAGCGCGGCGTGTGGTGCATGGCGGGGTCCCGCCCGGTGCATGGCCGGGCGGCGGATGGGCGATCAGAGTTGCCGTTCGATCATCATCTTCTTGATCGATGCGATGGCCTTGGCGGGGTTCAAGCCCTTGGGACAGGTCTTCGCGCAATTCATGATCGTATGGCAGCGGTAGAGCTTGAACGGATCCTCCAGCTCATCGAGCCGCTCGCCCGTCGCCTCATCGCGGCTGTCGATGATCCAGCGATAGGCGTGCAGCAGCGCGGCCGGTCCCAGATAGCGATCGCCGTTCCACCAATAGGACGGGCAGGATGTGGAGCAGGACGCGCACATGATGCATTCGTAAAGCCCGTCGAGCTTCTCCCGGTCCTCGATGCTCTGGCGCCATTCCTTGGCGGGCGTGTTCGACTTGGTTTCCAGCCACGGCATGACCGAGGCGTGCTGGGCGTAGAAATGAGTAAGGTCGGGGATCAGATCCTTCACGACGGGCATATGGGGCAGCGGATAGATCTTCACGGTGCCCTTCACGTCATCGATGCCCCAGGTGCAGGCCAGCGTGTTGGCGCCGTCGATATTCATCGCGCAGGAGCCGCAGATGCCTTCCCTGCAGGATCGGCGGAAGGTCAGCGTCGGGTCGATTTCGTTTTTGATCTTGATGAGCGCGTCCAGGATCATCGGCCCGCAGGTATCCAGATCGACCCAATAGGTGTCGAGCCGTGGGTTTTGGCCATCCTCTGGATTCCAGCGGTAAATCTGGAACTTGCGCAGGTTGTTGGCACCTTCGGGCTTCGGCCAGGTTTTGCCGACCGTGATCTTGGAGTTCTTCGGAAGGGTGAACTGGACCATGGGTCGTCCTCCTAAAGCGTCTCGAACAGCACCGGCAGACCGTCGGTCGCCAGGCATCGGATGGTGTTGGGCCGCTGCGCCACGTCGAGCACGACACGGGTGGCGGTGTCGTTCGCGCCCGTGGCTGAAGCCGTGGCAACGGTGAAGATTTCATCGGCGGATGCGTTGTCGATGATGCAATCGGTGGCCGGTTGGATCGGCACGCCCGGCAAGCGCTCCGCCACGATGGGGTTGATCGCGGCGCGGGCCGTGTCGCGCGTGACCTGCGTCGCGATGGGTGTGTTGCAGGCCGCGAGGGTCAGCAGCGCGGGGGCGATCAGCGGACGGGTCATCGGCTGGCCCGTTCGGCGGTGCAGGCGACAAGGCCCTCGATTTCGGTCCGGGACATGTCGGCCACGGGGTCGAGCGCCACGTCCGGCCGGTCGATGGCGAGCAGGCATGAGGCGAGGCCGGGCGACACGTCCTCGTTCTGCTCGGCCAGCGTCATCACCCGCGCCTCATAGGCCGGATTGACGGCAACGCAGGCCGCGAGCGGCAGGGTAAGAGGCAAGATGCGGATCATCGGGGCAACCGATCAAGCATATCAACCCCCACCGGAAAGGTGGTCGGCTGACCGACCAAAGAGCCAGTCGCGCGAGCCGTAACCAGCCCGGTGGTGTGCAGGATGATGGTCAATAGACCCGTGCCTTAGGCGCGATCTTCTTCAGATCGATACCGCCATCGTTGTGGGAGGTCAGCGGGTTCAGGTGCACACCGCGATAGCCCAGGTCGGATTTCATATCCTCGCCCTTAAACCAGATCAGGCTGTGCTTGCGCCAATTCTCGTCATCGCGGTCGGGATGATCCTCGTGGGCATGGGCGCCGCGGCTTTCCTTGCGGGCCTCGGCGGCGACCACCGTGGCCACGGCGTTGGGCATCAGGTTGGCCAGTTCCAGCGTCTCCATCAGGTCGGAATTCCAGATCAGCGTGTTGTCGGTCACCGACAGATCGTCGAGTTTGCCCGCAATCCCCTCCATCTTGTCCTTGCCCTGTTTGAGCGTCTCGGACGTGCGGAAGACGGCAGCATCGGCCTGCATGGTCTTCTGCATCTCCAGCCGCAATTCGGCGGTGGCGACCTCACCGCGCGCGTGGCGCAGACCGTCGAAGCGCGCCAGCGTCATCTCGACCGAGCGCATGTTGGGCGATGGAATGGCGCTTTCCCGGTCGATGACTTCGCCCGCGCGGATGGCGGCGGCGCGGCCGAAGACGACCAAGTCGATCAGCGAATTGGAGCCCAGGCGGTTCGCGCCATGGACCGAGGCACAACCCGCCTCGCCCACCGCCATCAGGCCGGGGGCCACGCGGTCGGGGTCGGTCTTCGTCGGTGACAGCACCTCACCCCAATAATTCGTGGGGATGCCGCCCATATTGTAGTGGACCGTGGGCAGAACCGGGATCGGTTCCTTGGTGACGTCGACACCCGCGAAGATGCGGGCGGATTCCGAAATGCCCGGCAGGCGCAGGGCCAAGGTTTCGGGCGGCAGGTGCGACAAGTTCAGATGGATATGGTCGCCATCCTTGCCGACGCCGCGCCCTTCGCGGATTTCCATGGTCATGCAGCGCGACACCACATCGCGCGACGCGAGGTCCTTATAGGTGGGCGCATAGCGTTCCATGAACCGGTCACCCTCGGAATTGGTCAGGTATCCGCCCTCACCCCGCGCGCCTTCGGTGATCAGGCATCCGGCCCCATAGATGCCGGTGGGGTGGAACTGTACGAACTCCATGTCCTGGAGCGGCAGACCCGCCCGTGCGACCATCCCGCCGCCATCGCCGGTGCAGGTATGGGCCGAAGTGGCCGAAAAATAGGCCCGTCCATAGCCGCCCGTGGCCAGCACGACCATCTTGGCGCTGAACAAGTGCAACGTGCCATCATCCAGCTTCCAGCACATCACGCCCTGGCAAACGCCATCTTCGGACATGATCAGGTCGATGGCGAAATACTCGATGAAGAACTGCGCCTTCTGCTTCAGGCTCTGCCCATAGAGCGTGTGCAGGATGGCGTGCCCCGTGCGGTCGGCGGCGGCACAGGTGCGCTGGACCGACGGACCCTCGCCAAATTCGGTCGTGTGTCCGCCGAAAGGCCGCTGGTAGATCTTACCCTCTTCGGTGCGCGAGAACGGGACGCCGTAATGCTCCAGCTCGTAGACCGCCTTGGGCGCCTCGCGGGCCAGGTATTCCATGGCATCGGTATCGCCGAGCCAGTCCGACCCCTTGACGGTGTCGTACATGTGCCATTGCCAGTTATCCGTCAGCGTGCGCGGGTTGACCGGGTTGCCATCGCCGTCGACCCCATCGCTCGTCTCGATCGGCATATTGCCCAGGGACGCGGCGATACCGCCCTGGGCCGCCACAGTGTGCGACCGGGTCGGGAACACTTTGGTGACACAGGCGGTGCGCAGCCCCTGCTCGGCCATCCCCAGCGTGGCGCGCAGGCCTGCGCCCCCAGCACCGACCACGACGACGTCATATTCGTGGGTCTCGTATTCGTAGGCAGCGGCCATGGATGGGTCTCCGAACTTACAGGGCTAGGCGGATGAGGGCGTAAACGCCCGCAACCGCCGCGGCGTAGCTGAGGCAGGTCGTCGCGACGATCGAGACCTTGCGGGCGGTGCCGCTGACATAGTCTTCGATCAACACTTGGACGCCTTTGGCGAAATGGACCCAACCGACGACGAGCGTCAGGATGGCGACGAGCGCGGGGAAGGGCCGGGAGTAGTAGGCAACGATGTCGTCGTAGGGCGCACCTAGGATCGTGCCGAAGGTGAAAAGGAACAGTGGCACAAGCACGATCAAGGCCGCCGAAAGGATTGTCTGGTGCCAGTGATGCTCGGTGCCCGCGCCGGACGCGCCCAAGCCGGAGACGCGCTTGCGATCGGTGAGATAAGCCATGCCCCGCGCCCTCCTCTAGACGATGACGACAGTGATGAGCGTCAGCAGCACCGAGCCGCAGATGACGCCCCAACCGAGTTTCTCGGCCGTTTCGATTTCCAGCCCGTAGCCCTGATCCCAGATCAGATGCCGGATACCAGCCAATGTATGGTACCATAGCGCCCAAATCGACCCGAAGAAGACCAGCTTGCCGAACCAGGAGGTCAGCACCGCGTCCGCCAAGGCGAAGGCGTCAGGACCGGCTGCGGCCGCGACGAACCACCACGTCACCAAGAGACCGGCAAGGATAAGCGCGTTGCCGGTGATCCGCGTCAGGATGGATGTGACGGAGGTCAGTTGCGGGCGGTACACCTGCAGATGCGGCGACAGCGGGCGATTTCCCCTGTTCACGTCAGCCATGCGGTTTCCTTCGGTCGGACTCAATCATCGTCGCGTTCTGAGGGACTTTAGCATCTCTGTCACGGGGACGCTGCGTCGCACAGAGTAAATCATACGCGATTTCGATTATCTGTGATCACACCAGGTCGTCTGTGATCACAGGCTATTGGGAAACCGCCATGCGAGACGAGCCTGAGCTACAGTCTATTATCGCTAGCATGGACGGACTGGATCGGCTCGAAATCACCAGCGCCGCCGCGCTCTGGGACTGGTTGGCTGAGCATCACGGCAGGGCAGACGGCGTGCTGCTGGTCACCTGGAAGGCGGCGCACCGGAATCGGTATGTCTCGCGCGAGGCCATTCTGGATGCGCTGATCGCCCATGGCTGGATCGATGGGCGGCGTTTCAAGCTGGATGCGGATCGAACCATGCAGCTGATCTCGCTACGGCGGCAGCAGGTTTGGGCCCGAAGCTATAAGGACCGCGCCGAGCGGCTGGAAGCCGAGGGCCGAATGCACCCGGCCGGCCGACAATCGGTGGCCGAGGCCAAGCGGTCAGGACTGTGGGAAGGGCTCCCCAAGGTCGAGGCTCTGCAGATCCCGACGGATTTGGCCGAACGGCTGGCGCAAGGCGGGGCTGCGTGGTTCGACAGCGCCGCCCCGTCCTACCGGCGCAACGTGTTGCGCTGGCTGGCCAGCGCCAAGACGCCGCCGACCCGCGCGAAACGGATTGGGATTATCGCGGACCACGCCGCTGAGGGATGCAAGGTCCCCAATTACTGAGGTCGCCGCGCCCGGATATGCGGCATCAGTTCGGAACAGATCAGGATCGTGTCCGGACCGGTTTCGTAATAGGCGTTGGGCTCCTGGCACGGCTCGACCCGAACGCTGACGGGACGCGGCAAGGCCATGATCTCATTGAGCCCCCTCAAAGCCTCCGCCAGCAGCGGCTCCACCGGATCGCGGCGCGTGCGCAGCCGCAAAGAGTTGCCCGGCCCCGGCACCCGGGCCAAGACGGCGTCCCATGCCATTTTCTGGCGCGCCCGTTCCTCCGGGCAAGTGTCCTGCCGTTCGATCGGCAGGTCGACCTTGCGGGCAAAGCCAGACCGGCCGCCCGGATCGCCACCGTAGAAAAAGCAGAGCGCGTTGAATCCCCGGCGCGCATCGGTGGAATAGCGGCTCCAGAATGGGAAATCGCCGCCCCGTTCTTCGTGTTCGAACCCGTAGAGATACGCGATGTCCTGAACCATCGCCCGGGCCTCCATCTCGGGGTGGAGCTGATCGATCAGGTGGATGGCGAAGGCATCTGCGGCATCCTCTTCCAGACCCATGATCGGCAGGTCCAACAGATCGACCAGGGCATGGGCGACCTCGTGATAAAGCGTGCCGATGATGTTCGACCGGGTGAAGCGGTCCATCTCGATCTCCGCACGAACGGCTCGATCCTGGGCGAATGTGGGTTGCGCCAATAGAAGAGCCACGACGGGAAGAATCCAATGCATGCCCCATGAACGCAGGTGTCTTCGGGCGGGGCAAGGGTGGTACCGCGCTTGCTTACTGAACCGTGGCCTCGCAGCGCCATCGATCTCCGATTCGGGTGAGATGCGGCGCCCATTCCGCGTCAAGCTCCTCGCCGCCGACCGGGGGATCATCTGGGACGCGAAGGTCGAGAGCACGCAGAAACGCGATCCGGTGAGCCGTGGGCGGATGGCTGGTATCGACCGTGTGGCGGACGGCCGCCATCTCCTCGGAAATGCGCTTTGCATCCGCTTCGGGCGGGTCTGTCAGGGCCTCGGCAATCCAATCGACGCAGCCCACACCCGGCGGCGCAGCGGGCCCGAAGAGCCGGTTGAACCGCGCCTCAAGGAGCGGCGCGCGAGCCAGAAGGGCCAGGGCCGAGACCATGGCCTCGGAGCTCGCCGCCCGGGCGCCGAGCGCATCGGCCAGATATTCGGCCCGCTGGCTTTCGGCGTAGATCAGCCGGGTGAGCGTGGCGTCGAGCATCTCGATGGCCAGCGTCAAAGGCACCTGAACCACTTCCGATGCAAGGCTTTCCCCGCCGCTGCCCTCCGGAACAACCAGGCTGTGCCAACGGCCGAGCATCTGGCGCGCCCGCCAGACCACGCCACCGCGCTTCGGATCGCCGTTGATCAGATGGCCGATCTCATGGGCGAGCACGGCCCGCCTTTCCTCGGGCGTCGCCGCGCGCCAGAGAAGCGCGCCGATGCTCAGCACGATCTCGCCCCGATATTGAGCCACGGAAGCATTGGCATCTTCCTCGATCCGGAGCGCGGTGATCCGAGGCGCATCCATGGCGTCCGATAGGGCATCGAGCTGCGCGAACGTCTCCGGGATGTCTTCGGCCCGCAGCAGACCGCCCGGCAGCTTGGGCCGCCAGGGCCACAGGAACAGACCCATCAATGCCAGGAGGGCGGCCATGATCGTGGCCGGAATCGATGGCCAGGCCGCAACGGCCAAGAGGAGAGCGCCAGCGACCAAGGTCGGCGGAACGACCAGGATCGCGACGGCCAACACGCTCGCCGCCCGATGGCCCAGCCGGGGCCGGACTAAGCGACCGGCCTGCCAATCGGCCAGCGCATCCCGGAGGATGAAAGCGGCTTTCCGCGTGTGAAGGGCATCCAAGCCGCGAGCGATCACGCGGGTAGAAGGGCCCAGTAATCCAGGTCGAGCAACACGTTCGGGTCATATTTCCCATCTTCGCCGCGAAGCGTGTCCGCCCCGCGATGGGCGACCAGGCGGAGGCGCAAAGCGGCGAGGCCGGGCGCCAGTTCGGCCCGGTCCAGAACCTCGGACCAAGCGCGCACCGTGTCGCCGGCGAAGCAAGGGTTGGCATGGGCTCCGGCGTTGATGCCCAGGATCATCTGGGCGTTGGCCAATCCATTGAAGGACAGCGCCCGGGCCAGGCTGATGACGTGGCCGCCATAGATCAGGCGCTTGCCGTCCTCCCGATTGGTGGCGTCGAAATGTACCTTGGCGGTGTTCTGCCAAAGGCGTGTGGCGAGCATATGCTCGGCTTCTTCGATGGTGGTGCCGTCCACATGGTCGATGCGCTCGCCGATCTCGTAGTCCGACGCGCGGTGGGTTTCGCCAGCCAGGGCGAAGTCGTAATTCGCGAAGGTCAAATCGGTCGGAACGCGGAGCGCATCGGCGGGCAAATGGTCCGCCAGATCGGGGATCACTGTTTCGGGTGCCGGGGCGTCCGGGTCGCGTTTGCGCACCATGACCCAGCGCACGTAGCTCAACACCGGCTCGTCATTCTGATCGCGCCCGGTAGTCCGCACCCAAACCACGCCCGACTTGCCGTTGGAGTTCTGCTTCAGCCCGATTACCTCGCTTTCCGATTGCAGCGTATCGCCCGCGAAGACCGGTCTCAGAAATCGGCCTTCGGCATATCCCAGATTGGCCACGGCATTGAGCGAGATATCGGGCACCGTCTTCCCGAAGACCGTGTGGAACACCAGCAGGTCATCCAGAGGCGCGCCATCCAGCCCGCAATCCAGCGCGAAGGCATCCGAGGAATGGAGCGCGAACCGCTGAGGGTAGAGCGCGTGGTAAAGCGCCCGCTCGCCTTCGGCCAAGGTGCGCGGCACGGCGTGGCGGATCACCTCACCCACGCGGTAATCCTCGAAGAAGCGGCCGGGATTGGTCTTGCTCATTGCTCACCCAGCTTGAGATCAGGGGAATAGGCGGCGTCCACATCCTTGGTCACCGCCTGGGCGCAGCGCATGACATTCGCCGCCGGATCGTAGGCATAGCTGGGCGATCCATGCAGGACCCAGCCCTGGGCCAGCGCCTCGGAAACCTTGTGGCAGAAAGCGGAATCGTCATTGCCGGTCAGCACGCGGTAGAGTGTGGTCATCTCAGGTGCTCCAAGGCACATAGCCCAGCCAATTGTGGACCAGCATGACCACGGCCGTCGCGACGACGGCGATGACGCTGGTCGAAACCTCTTTCTTGGCGGGTGCGCGGGGCGGCGGTGTCCAGGCGCCTTCCGCCCGGTTGATCACCATGATCTCCATCACCGCCCAGACCAGCAGGCCGCCGAACAGAATGAAAGACGGCACGTCGCCGTTCACCAGCAGGTGGGCGATGGCGAACACGATGACGGATGTGAGTTGCGGATGGCGCAGCTTGGTGCCCAGCCAGACCCTGGCACCCTTGGGGCCACTGACGGCGAACAGGTAGAAGGCAAACAACATCAGCAGGTTGTTGATCCCGACCATGGCAGGCGAGCGACCCCAGAACCAAGCGCCGTCGGCCCGGCCATAGCCGTAGACCATCATCACGATGGCGGCGATCAGCAGCAGGGTGACCAGCCCCTTGCCGGGATCGCCCAGCTTGGCGCGCGTCTCCGGCGCGATCCGTTTGAATAAATGTGCCCCCATCCACAGGAGAATACCCCCCACCAGCAATCCCATGGCTCAGCCCTCCAGCTTGGCTATCGCCTCCAGCTTTGCCAGCGTCCGGCGGGCCGTGTCCACATGCAGGTTCTCGACGATCTTGCCATCGAGCACGGCGACGCCCTGCCCCTCGGCCAAAGCGGCCTCATAGGCGGCGATCTGGCGCCGGGCCAAATCGGCGGCGGCTTCAGAGGGCGCAAAGACGGCATTAGCGATGGCCACCTGGGCAGGATGGATCAGGGTCTTACCATCCATGCCGATGCGGCGCCCCTGCTCACATTCCTGGCGCAGCCCGTCGTCGTCCTTGAAGGCGTTGTAGACACCATCGATGCACGGCAGCCCGGCGGCGCGGGCGGCCAGCAGGCAGAGTTGCAGCGACGTTATCAGCGGCATCCGGTCGGCGCCGGGATCGCAATGCAGGTCCTTGGCCAAATCGTTGGTGCCCAGCACCAGCCCACCAGCCCGCGGCGCCCGCAGGATATCGCGGGCGTTCAGGATTCCGTCCGGCGTTTCCATCATCGCCCAAAGCGTGGTGTCGCCGGTCAACGAACCGGCGGCGGCCTCCATCATCGCCCGATCATCGACCTTGGGGAGCAGGATCGCGTCCGGTGCCGCAGGTGCGAAGGCCTCGAGGTCATCCGAGCCCCATTCCGTATCGGCGCCATTGATGCGGACCAGCAGGTATCGCGGGCCGAAACCGCCCTTGGCCAGTTCGTCCAGAACGATCTCGCGCGCGGCCATCTTTTCGTCGGGCGCAACCGCATCCTCCAGGTCCAGAATGATCGCATCCACCGGTAATCCGCGGGCCTTTTCGATGGCGCGCGGCTTTGAGCCAGGGATGTAAAGCACGGATCGAAAGGGGCGGTCGGCATGGGTCATGGGCAGGTCTCCGGCGGGATCGCGACCTCCATCGCGCCCTTTTCGATCCCTGTCGAGCGCGAATACGACCGAATGTTGCCCTTGTGTCTTCTGCGGTGCGGCGCGAACGGTGCCGGTGCCGTTAACCGAATCTCCATGTCTCATGGGCACCCTTACCGCCATCGCTTCGGCTCCGTCTCGGACGGGTCCGCTGGCAGGAGCCGGTCTTTCCGCTCTCCTGTGGCGTGGCCGCTCCGCATCTCGGGAAAGGACCTGTGCCATGACGAAGAAGACCCAATTTCTGAACGCTTTCCTGGTGGGCCTGACTGCGCTCGCCCTGACGTTGATGACATTGCCTGCCCAGGCCGCCGGTCCCAGCTGCGGTCCTCGGGCGGTCCTGGTCGAACGCCTGACGACCCATTTCGGCGAAACGCGCCGGGGCATCGGACTCGGCACCGGTAACCGTATTCTGGAGGTCTTCGCGTCCGAAGAAAGCGGCACCTGGACCGTGACCGTGACCTTGCCCGATGGCCGGATGTGCATGATCGCCTCGGGCCACGCCTGGGAGGATCGCATGGACGATCTGGCGCATCTGACCGACGCCGACGCCTGACCGATATAATCGACGAAAGACGATATCAGACGGGCATCCTCCGGGTTGCCCGTCATTATTTTGTCCAAGCGCCATCCCCGACGCGCGTCCGACGGCGATGCCCGCGCATTCCGGGCACAGCCCCCGTGCCAACCGCGATTGCTGTCTCCATCGGTCGCACGGCTCAGCCATCGACGTGATGTGAGCGGGACTTGCGAAGGCCCGCACCCATCCGGTAGCTGACGCCCGAATGCCAGCCATAGACCGGAGACACGACATGGCCCGACCCAAGATCGCCCTCATCGGCGCAGGACAAATCGGCGGCACGCTCGCCCACCTGGCCGCGATCAAGGAACTGGGGGACGTCGTCCTCTTCGATATCGCCGACGGGGTCCCCCAGGGTAAGGCGCTGGACATCGCCGAATCCGGCCCGGTGGAAGGCTTCGATGTGGCGCTGAAGGGGTCGTCGGATTACGCGGACATCGCCGGCGCCGATGTCTGCATCGTCACGGCCGGCGTGCCACGCAAGCCCGGCATGTCCCGCGACGACCTCCTGGGCATCAACCTCAAGGTCATGAAGGCGGTGGGCGAGGGCATCCGCGACAACGCCCCCGACGCCTTCGTCATCTGCATCACAAACCCCCTCGACGCCATGGTCTGGGCCCTCCGCGAGTTCTCGGGCCTGCCCCACGAGAAGGTCGTCGGCATGGCGGGCGTCCTGGACAGCGCGCGCTTCCGCCACTTCCTGGCCGAGGAATTCGGCGTCTCCATGCGCGACGTCACCGCCTTCGTCCTGGGCGGCCACGGCGACACGATGGTCCCGCTCACCCGCTATTCCACCGTCGGCGGCATTCCCCTGCCCGACCTCGTGGAGATGGGTTGGACCAGCCAGGAGAGCCTCGACGCCATCGTCCAGCGCACCCGCGACGGCGGCGCCGAGATCGTGGGCCTCCTGAAGACCGGCTCCGCCTTCTACGCGCCGGCCACGTCGGCCATCGAAATGGCCGAGGCGTATCTCAAGGACCAGAAGCGCCTCCTGCCCTGCGCGGCCTATGTGGACGGCGCGCTCGGCCTTTCGGGCATGTATGTGGGCGTGCCCACCGTGATCGGCGCCGGCGGGATCGAACGCATCGTGGACATCAACCTCAACCGCGACGAACAGGCGATGTTCGACAAATCCGTGGACGCGGTGAAGGGCCTGGTTGAGGCCTGCAAGGGGATCGACAGCAGCTTGGCATGACCGGGCAGGCCGTCTTTCTGCACCGAATTTCCCCGAGAGACCGGGCCGCCTGGGACGCGGCCCGGTCGTGGTTCGGAGGGCACCCATGTTTGGGTCGGGAGCCGTGGCCGCGCACCGATGCAAATGTGCCCCTGACGTTCCTGGCGCAAATCGCGCTCGACGATCTTCCAGAGCCGGCCTTGCCGGACGGTCTGCCCCGGACGGGAAGCTTGGCCTTCTTCGTCGCGTTCAGCGGCGGGACGCCCAGCAAGGCGGTACGCTTCGTTCCTGCAGAGACACTGGGCCAGGAGTCGCCGCCGCCGGACGACCTGCCTCCCGTACTCGGTGACGACGTCTCCCAGTGTAGACCGGACGTCGTGGAGACCCATCAGGCCCCGACCCACTTCAATCGCTGGCCCATCCGTTTTGCCACCCATGACGCGGAGACTTTAGCCAGGGCAGAAACTCGCTTCCTGGCTAATGTGGACTCGCATGATCTGGCGAGTTTTCCGCTTCGACCCAACGCGATGACGCGACTCCTGCGCTGTCTGGATGCGGAGATCGACGGCGCGTACGTCTCGAGACGACAAGACCTCATCCGAGGCGACGAGACCGAGAAGCAAGACCTACTTCGGCAACTGGCCCCCCTAAGGAGCAGGTTGCGCCGCGTCCGACAAGGCAAGCGCGCAGTTGAGGAGGAAGCGGAGATCCGAGCCGCAGTCTCGCGACTCGAAACCCGGCTTAAGAATTGGAACGAAGAGCTCCAGGACGCGATGCTCCGGCGGGAAGCGATAAACGCCGCCAAGGAGCGTCTTCCAGTCCTCCTGACGCGAGCGTCGGGCTCGAATGCATTCGATACGGCCGACCAAGACGAAATCGCGGAGCTGTATCGGGCCTTGACCGAACGGAAAGCCGATCCGGAAGGTAGCGGCGGCCGTCGACTGCCGACGGCCGTTCCGGGCCATTACGTCGATCAAATCCGTCGGTCGGCTCTACGCGACCATGCTCTAGCGAACGCGCAGACCTGGGCGAGCACGACCGAAGCCGAGCGTGACTTCCTCGATGCCGATCTGGCAGAGGACCTAACCCGGCCGCATCAGATGTTCGGGATCGGTGCCGACATCCAAGGGCGTGGCCAGGTGGAAGGCTGGGGAACGATCCTGCTGCTGCAACTCTATCATGACGAGCCCATGATGTGGCCGTTTGGAGATGTAGGCACGCTACAGTTCCGCATCGACCGAGGAGACCTCGAAGCGAGGGACTGGGACAAGGTTTGGGTCGACTTCACATCCGCCTGAGATGCCACCCAGTGGCCAGTGAGGGCTCGCAGGATTTCGAGAACCAGGCTTGTGATCACGGTCTCGCAAACTGTGATCACGTTACGCGGTTTTTGCGCCCGACATTGGTCGCATTTCAGTGATTCAGGTTTCCAGGCTCACCACCGATGTGCAAGGCACCGTCTCAAGCGTATCCATTTTGACGGAGCGGGAGCGGCACGCCATGAACATCCACGAATACCAGGCCAAGGCTCTCCTGCGCGACTACGGCGCTCCGGTCAGCGATGGGGTGCCCGTCACCAAGGCCGCCGACGCCAAGGACGCCGCCAATCAACTGGACGGCCCGCTCTGGGTGGTCAAAGCGCAGATCCACGCGGGCGGCCGCGGCAAGGGCAAATTCAAAGAGCCCGATGCCGGCGACAAGGGCGGCGTGCGCATCGCCAAATCCGTCGAAGAAGCCGAAGCCCACGCCAAGGCGATGCTTGGCCGCACACTGGTCACCTAGGTCATTTTATGCAGTTTCAGTTTTCAAGTGATCTTGAAACGTCAGACGACAAAAGTCAGTCTGGCCACGAGCTGTCCGGGACAGAGACCGTCTCTGACACCAGCAGTGCTTCAGAGACGAGCTCTGCAAAAAC
>JBCDCS010000033.1:0-14889 GCA_039181205.1 Pseudomonadota bacterium | reverse complement strand
TCGCGTTTCCCGAAATCGCCATGTGGTTACCGCGGGCATTGTTGGATTGAAGATGCGAGAAGACACACTTGCGGTGGACGATGGCGCGGAACTTCGCATCCGTAGTTGGATGCCTGTGGCTCAGCACCCCGGTCGTCCGGTGTTGCTGCTGCATTCTCTCTTTTTTGACGGTTCCATGTTCGATCAAGTCGCGGTGTCTCTGTGCCGGAACCGTCGAGTCCTTGTCCCGGACCATCGTGGCCAGGGTGAAAGCACGCCCGGGACCAGACCCGCGACGGCCGAGCGTTTGGCGGCGGACATGCTTCACCTTCGCGACGCATATGACCTGGGCCCGGTACACCTCGTCGGCAGTTCCATGGGGGCCTATGTCGCCTTCGAAATACTGGCGGCAGATCCCCAATGCGCGGTATCGCTGACCGTGTCTTGCTGTACCTGCCGGGAGGAGGCGGATCCCAACCGGTTCGATGCGCTCGCCCGGAAAATCGCTGAGGCAGACGGCAAAGGGCTGGGCGATACGCTAATGCCGCTGATGTTCGGCAAGTCGTTTCTTTCAGATCCGTCGGCGGCCGCGCAGTCTGAGTATTGGAGAGCCCGCTTCGACGACCTTCCCGACGGCACGGACCGCGTTGTTGCAGCAATTTTCTCCCATCGCGGGTGGGTGGATTTGCTGCGGGATTGGGGAAGGCCAATCCTTGCGCTGTCCGGTGGCGAAGACACGGCGAAGTCGCCATCCGACCTTGAATGGATCAGCGAGGAGAGCTTGGGACGCTTTGAGCTGTTCCCCAGGTCCGGGCACACGTTGCCCCTTGAGGAACCCCGGGCCTATGTCTCAGCGCTCGAAGGCTTTTTTGGTGACGTCGAACGCAATCCAGATCTTTGTCGAAATCAGCCCACGAGGCAGACATGACCCGTTTCTCGGACAAGACCGTGATCGTGACTGGCGCTGGCCAAGGCATCGGTCGCGCCTACGCCCAGGCCTTCGCGGCGGAGGGCGCGCGGATCGTTGTCGTCGATCTCGATGGCGACAAGGCGCGAACCGCGGCAGAGCCGCTCGACGGTGCGCTCGCCTTGCAAGTCGATGTTGCCGAGTTTGCATCGACCCAAGACATGGCGAAGCAGGTCTTGGAGGCCACCGGTCGGATCGACGTCCTGATAAATAACGCGGCCATTTTCTCCACCCTCAAAATGAAGCCGTTCGACGAGATCGAAACGGACGAATGGGATCGGATCATGTCCGTGAATGCGCGCGGTGTTTTCAATTGCTGCAAGGCGGTCGCACCGGCGATGAAGACGCAAGGGGCCGGGAAGATCGTCAACATCTCCTCGTCTGTGGTGGCGACCGGGCGGCCGTTTTACGCCCATTACGTCGCATCGAAAGGGGCGGTCGTTGCCCTGACCCGCGCTTTGGCGTCGGAACTCGGGACCTTCGGCATCAACGTGAACGCCATCAGCCCGCATGGCATCGTCACGGAAGTCGAACGGGAGACTATTCGCGAGGATCAATGGGATGAGATCATCGCTGCACAGGCTTTGAAACGGAAGGGCTCGATCGAGGACATGCTGGGCGTCACCCTTTTTCTCGCCTCCTCCGAAAGCGACTACATGACCGGACAGACACTCAATGTGGATGCCGGTTTGCGCTTCAATTGAGGGCGGAGACGTGGGACGCGCATTGATAACGGGTGCGGCACGCGGCCTCGGTCTCGAAATCGCGCGCGCCTTGGGTAATGCGGGCCATGATATCATGATCTGCGACGTTGATCGGACCGCGCTGGATCAGGCTTTTCAGGACCTGAGCCCGGTATCCGCCCAACGGTGTGATATCTCTGATCCGGCCGAGGTCGCCTCCATGTTCGATAGGCTGGAAGCGGCGGGGCAGGGCATCGATATTCTGGTCAACAATGCGGGTACAAGTGTCGTGAAGCCGTTCCTCGATCTGACCTGGGAGGACTGGCAACGGGTGATGGAGATCAACCTCTCCGGTGCATTCTGCTGTGCCCAGCGGGCCGCGATCGGGATGCGCGCCCGAGGTCGCGGCGGGCGCATCGTGAACATCACCTCGATCTCGGGTCAACGGGGCGGCACCGGTCGCGCCGCCTATGGTGCATCGAAGGGCGGGCTCGAAACCCTCACAAAGGTCATGGCGGTGGAGCTGGCTGAATACGGGATCACCTGCAATGCGGTTGCCCCTGGGCCGGTCGCGACCGAATTGGCCCGGGCGACCCATTCGTCCGAAACCGTGGCTACCTATGAAAACCTGATCCCCTTGGAGCGTTATGGCACTCCGGAGGAAGTGGCCTCCGCCGTCGTCTATCTGGCATCCAATGCCGCAAGTTATATCACCGGCCAAACCCTCAATGTGGATGGCGGCTTCTCAGCGGCTGGGCTGAGGGTCAAGCAGGCGGGGCCGATCTGATGGCTGCGGACGCGCCAATTGCGATCGTCACTGGCGCCACCGCGGGCATCGGGGCGGCGGTCGCGAGAGGCTTACATGAAGATGGTTTTCGCATCGTTTCCATCGCCCGGCGTGTCGAGAGACTGAAGGCTTTGGGAGCAGAGCTCGGGGCTCGGGTGATCCACTTGGCATGCGATATCTCGGACCCCGGTGCCTTGGCAGCGCTGCCGTCCCGACTTCCCGAGGGATGGCGAGAGCCTGATATCCTCGTCAACAATGCGGGCCTGGCTCTTGGCCAAGCGCGCGCGCAGGAGGCGCAACTGGAGGACTGGGAACTGACGGTTGCCGTCAACGTTCTCGGTCCGCTCCGCCTGATCCACGCGCTGCTGCCTGGCATGGTGGCCCGGGGCAAAGGGCGCATCATCAATATCGGCTCGGTCGCCGCGCGATATCCATATCCCGGCGGCAATGCCTACGCTGCGAGCAAGGCCTTTCTGGAAACCCTGACCGCTAATTTGAAAGCAGACCTCATCGGCACAGGCGTGCATTCGACAACAATCGCACCAGGGCTCGTGGGCGACACGGAGTTCAGTTCCGTTCGATTTGCCGGGGACGAGGCGAAGGCGCGTTCAGTCTATGAGGGCCTTGAACATCTGAGGCCGGATGATGTGGCCGACGCGGTCAGATGGATCGCCGCGCGCCCAGCCCACGTGAATATCAACTATCTGGAAATCATGCCCAATTGCCAGGCGCCGGGCCCGCTGGTCTTCAATCGGTGATGTGCGGAGGCTGGCCCCAGACCCGAGTTTCAAGATGGCTGTCCGACGCTCCAGCCAATCGGCCATCTAGGGCGGTTCGATAAGAGATGGGTACCCGTTCATCATGGCTGTCTAGGTTCGAGGACAAGACAGAAGCTGGCATCTACGCGGTCTCATGATGAGACGGTGGTCAAAGAACTGGAAGCCGCAGACAGGCGCGCCAAGAAATACAGGCTCATGATCTAGCAGGGCCCTCGCCTCGGAAGGGCCGGTGGTCGGTGTCCTCGCAGGGAACAAAGCGTTTCAGTCCTGGGAGTCCTTTCATGATACTCAGACGTGAGCCCAGCAACCAAGGAAAGCTGCCTGATGGTGGCCATTCCCGTGTGCGGGTGATGGGTGTAATGAGCTGTCGAAAAGTGGGAATTCGAGAAACAGATGCATATTCGAGCGCTGCGTGCCTCGAGATCACCGGCTGAAGATGGAAATGCAGATAGACCAGAATGCAAGGCTCTCCGTCGCCCCGATGATGGACTGGACCGACAGACACTGTCGGGTCTTTCACCGGGTGCTGAGCCGTCGGACGCTTCTCTACACGGAGATGGTGACCGCAGCCGCGTTGGTGAGGGGCGGTGCCGTACATCTGCTGGACCACGATGCTCGGGAACATCCCGTGGCGCTGCAGCTTGGTGGCGCCGATCCTGCGGAATTGGCGGAAGCCACGGCGCTAGCGGTGGATCGGGGCTATGCGGAGGTGAACCTGAACGTCGGCTGCCCGTCGGATCGGGTGCAGTCGGGGTGTTTCGGTGCGATCCTGATGGAAACACCCGATCTGGTGGCCCGCTGCGTCCGCGCGATGATCGATGCAGCGGACGGCATTCCGGTGACGGTCAAATGCCGGATCGGCGTCGATGATCAGGATCCGTCGGTGGTCTTGCCCGACTTCCTCGCCCGGATGCGCGATTCAGGCGTCCGCCGAATGGCGGTTCATGCTCGGAAAGCCTGGCTTCAAGGACTCTCCCCGAAGGAAAACAGGGAGGTTCCGCCGCTCGACTATGGTCTGATCTACGACATGAAGGCGCGGTTCCTGGATCTTCATCTGTCGATCAATGGCGGCGTGGACACGTTGGAGGCTGCAGAACACCATCTGAAGATGATGGATGGGGTGATGATTGGGCGGGCGGCCTACCATGATCCCGGCGCGATCTTGCTGACCGCCGATAGTCGCATCTTCGGCGCCCCTGATCCCCAGTCGAGCCGGGTATCGGCTGCCTTAGCGATGCGGGATTATCTGGCGCAGCATGTGGCCGAGGGCGGGAAAGCCGGGCAGGTCACGCGACATATGCTGGGGCTGTTTGCAGGATTGCCGGGCGCGCGGGGATGGCGGCGGACTCTCTCCGAACAGGCCAACCGCCCGGGGGCGGGGGCGGAGGTGCTGGACGCCGCGCTCGATCACGTGCTGCAGGCAGCGGCCTAACGCTTCAGGCGAGCAGCGCGACCGCCACGGCGGCCTTTGGGTGCGACCTCTCGGTTCGGCAGATCGGCCATGACAGCAGCACGGGCATCCGGCGTCATGCGCGACCATTCCGAGATTTCATCGATACTGCGCGCGCAGCCGGTGCAGAGGCGGGTTTCCGGATGGACGACGCAGACCCGGATGCACGGGCTGTCGATCTCGGCGCGGGCCCAGATGCGATTGGCGGTGGGGTCGTTCGTCATGCCGTCGTCCCAAGATGCTGAAGGCGATCCAAAGCTCCCTGCAAGATATAGCCCGCCGCGACGTGATCAATAACTTCTGCGCGACGCTTTCGGGTCGTATCCGCCTCCAACAGGGCCCGTTCGGCGGCGACCGTCGATAGACGCTCGTCCCAGAATGTCAGCGGCAGATCAATCCGCCGGGCCCAGTTTCGCGCGAAAGCCCGGGTGGATTGGAGACGCGGGCCATCGCTGCCATCCATGTTCAGTGGCAGGCCAAGAACGATCCCGGCAATGGCGCGGGCCGCCAGAAGCGCTTCCAAGGCGGTGACATCGGCTGTGAATTTCGTGCGTCGCACGGTTTCCAGCGGCGTCGCGACGGTGCGGAGGCCGTCCGACACGGCCACCCCAATCGTCTTGGTGCCCAGATCGAGGCCCATCAAGGCGCCGTCATGGGGAAGGGCGGTCGCGAAGTCTTCGAACCGTTCGTGGATCATGGCACCAGACCAGCCCGGTCGGCTGCGCCGGAGAGGATATCGAGCGCGGCCGGGTCTTCGGCGAAGACCAGCTTCGCTTCCTCATAGACGGCCGCGGCCGCATCGATCCGGCCCAGCACGCCATAGGCGGTGATCAGACGTCCCCAATCGCCTGCAGGGCCCCCTTCGCCGGCCAGACGCGTCGCCAGCCCGTCGACCATGCCGGCGATCATGGCCATCCGTTCGTCCAGCGTCAGCTCGCCCGCTGCTTCGATATCGTCGGTCGACGAACCACGGGGTAGCGGCAATTGGTCAAGCGGCGTCGGGTCGCCCGCCAGGGAGGACACCCGTTCGATCTGATCGTAGATCGGGATGAGCCAAGGATCGTCCGGCAGGGAGTCACCCACCAGTCGCCGCCAGATGGGCCAGGCTAAGTCCGGGCGGCCGCCTTGGGCGTACATCAGGCCCAGGTAGTAGCGGGCGCTGCCGTTCAGCGGATCGCGGCGGAGCGCTTCTTCCAGGGCCTGTTCGGCCTCTGGCGACACATATCCACCCGCCGCCAGGATCATAAGTTCCGCCAGCACGGCGAATTCGCCGCCCTCCGCGTCGTCGCCCAGGATTGCGACGACCCGATCCTGGGCCCGCCAGGCAGCTTCCAGGTTGCCGAGCCCGCCCTCGGTGTCCACGGCCAAACGCCAGCCCCGCAGGTCGTTCGGTCTGTCGGCCAGAACGGTGCGCAGTTGCCCGGCCATTTCCAGAATGTCGGGACGGCTTTCATCGATCCGGTCAGGCACTTCGGCTTCGGCGACGGCTTGTCCGGGTCGCTCGGCGCGGGCCGCCTCGACGGCCTCGATCCGGGCCTGCAGCGGCAGGTCCGCATAGCCCGGCGCGCCGATCCAGTAATAGGTGACCAGCGCGATGCCGATCGTCGGCACGCTCACGGCGACGGCGCCGATCCAGCGGGCCCCCGATCCGGCGGGGCCCATATCTTTCTGCGCGGCCCGGTCGGCGGCGAGCAAGCGGCGCGCCACTTCGACCCGTGCGGTCTCCGCTTCTTCCGGGGACAGGGTGCCGCGCGCCGTGTCGCGTTCGAGCTCCTTCAGCTGGTCGCGATAGACCTCCACATCCGGCGACACCGCCTTGGCGGAGGACGCGCGGAGCGCGGCCACCATGACCAGGACAGAGGCGGCTAGCAGGAAAGTAACGACAACCCAGAACATACGTTTGCACTTAGCTGCGACGCGGACCGGACCCAAGGGTGTCTTGCAAATTCATGACGCTACGGATTTGCATAATTCGACAAGACGGACCGGTGTCGCATTCGCATCCCGAGGCGCCGCCTCGAAACCTCTGCAGGACCACACGAGCGGGCACCAGGGGACCGAACCACGGGGATTGCCGATGAGACGCTATTCCGCCTTTGCCATCGCCCGCGAAGCGTTTCGCCACCATTCGGGGTGGGGCCGGACATGGGCGAAGCGGCCGCCGAAGGCCCGCTACGATGTGATCATCATCGGCGCGGGCGGCCACGGTTTGGCGACGGCCTATTACCTGGGCAAGAACTTCGGCATCACGAATGTGGCCATCTTGGAAAAGGGCTGGCTGGGCGGCGGCAATACCGGGCGAAACACGACGATCATCCGGTCCAACTA
This sequence comes from Pseudomonadota bacterium, assembly GCA_039181205.1. Classification (GTDB taxonomy): domain Bacteria; phylum Pseudomonadota; class Alphaproteobacteria; order Rhodobacterales; family Rhodobacteraceae; genus Jannaschia. The sequence goes on along the minus strand of JBCDCS010000033.1, from coordinate 7,916 downwards.
CCTCCAGGACCCCTCGGCCGCGATCTATGAAAAATCCCGCAGCCTGTACGAAACGCTCAGCCAGGACCTCAATTACAACGTCATGTTCAGCCCCCGCGGCGTGATCATGCTGGCCCAGACCCACCACGAGGTGCGGGGCTACAAGCGGACGGCGCAGGCCAACGCGCTGCAGGGCGTTCGCACGGAATGGATCGATGCCGCCGAGGTGAAGCGCCTTTGCCCTATCATGAACATCGATGGCCCGCGTTATCCCGTGCTCGGAGGATTATGGCAGGCCCGCGGTGGCACGGCGCGGCACGATGCCGTGGCCTGGGGCTACGCGCGGGCGTGTACCGATATGGGCATGGACATCATCCAGAAATGCGAAGTGACAGGGATCACGTCGTCGGATGGTCAGGTCACGGGCGTGAACACGAACCAGGGCGATATCGCCTGCGACAAGCTCGGGATCGTCGTGGCCGGGCACTCTGGTGTTCTTGCCGAGATGGCCGGTTTCCGGCTGCCGCTGGAATCTGTCGCATTGCAGGCGCTCGTCAGCGAACCGATCAAGCCCTGCATGGATGTTGTTGTCATGGCCAACACCGTTCACGGATATATGAGCCAGTCCGACAAGGGCGAGATGGTGATCGGCGGCGGCACCGACGGGTTCGTGAACTACACGCAGCGAGGCAGTTTCCACCATATTGAGGAAACCCTGCGGGCGTTGGTGGAGACGTTTCCCATGCTGTCCCGCCTGCGGATGTTGCGGCAATGGGGTGGGATCGTGGATGTGACCGGTGACCGCTCTCCGATCCTGTCGAAAACACCGCTAAGTGGTTGTTTCGTCAATTGTGGCTGGGGCACGGGGGGCTTCAAGGCGATCCCCGGATCGGGCTGGGGCATGGCGGAATTGATGGCCAAGGGGCAATCGCCGCTGACAGCGGCGTTCGGATTGGAGCGTTTCCGGGAAGGGCGATTCATCGATGAAAGCGTCGCCGCTGGCGTGGCCCATTGAGCGATCTCGGAGAATGACGTGTGCGCGAGCGAGATGGTGTGCTATGGTAAAGAGACCTATTTCAGGACTTAGACATTTATCTCGGAGACCACTGCCATGGACCCGAAGCGTTCAAACTCAACCCGTTCTGGTGAAACTTGGCTTGTCAGCCTGGCTCTTGGCGCAGGCGTTGTCATGCTTGTTGCGACTGTTTTGCCAGCCCTGGGGATCAGCGCCCCAGATGTGCGAATCGACGGAATGGTCGGAGTCCTCATGGGACGTTAAACTCCGTCGCGCCTCCGGGTCGGGGGGCGCGCGATGCTTCTGCTGACCTGTCCAAATTGCGGGCTGTCCGTCGAAGAGACGGAGTTGGCGCCTGGCGGCGAAGCCCATTTGACGCGGATGGGGCCCGACGCGTCAGACGATGATTTCGAAGGATATCTGTTCCTGCGCGACAACGCCAAGGGCGTCGTTTTCGAACGCTGGCGCCACGCATACGGATGCGGGAAGTGGTTCCTGGCGGCCCGCCATTCCGTGACGATGGAGGTTTTCGGAACCTACCCCGCGCAGACCAAGCAACCGCCTGACGACATCCTGGCCCGGATCCGCGAAAGGGTCGGGTCGTGAGTTTCCGCCTTGCCTCGGGTGGCAGCCGGATTGATCGGGATCGACCCGTCCGCTTCACGTTCGATGGACGGGAATTCATCGGGTTCCACGGCGATACGCTGGCCTCCGCCCTGCTGGCCAATGGTCAGATGCTGATGGGACGCAGCTTCAAATATCACCGGCCGCGATCCGTCGTCGCCAGCGGACCCGAGGAACCCAATGCCCTCGTCGGGGTGGGGACTGGCCGGTCCTTCGAACCCAATCGCCGGGCCACCGAACAGTCGATCTATGACGGCCTGACCGCCCGCAGCCAGAATGCCTGGCCGTCGCTCGCCTTTGATATCGGCCGGGTGAACGATCTGGGCGCGCGGTTTCTGCCTACTGGCTTCTACTACAAGACCTTCATGGCGCCGCGGCCGTTCTGGAAACATGTGTTCGAGCCCTTCATCCGCCGGGCAGCCGGGCTGGGCGACGCACCGTCCGAACCCGATGAAGATCGCTACGAGCATCGCTATATCCATGTCGATACCTTGGTCGTGGGCGGCGGGATCGCGGGGCTGCTCGCCGCGAAAGCGGCGGCCACGGCGGGCGAACGGGTTCTGTTGGTGGAACGGTCAAGCCGGTTCGGCGGACGCTCGGTCGTCGATGGAGCCGAAATCGACGGGATGACCGCGCCTGACTGGGTCAAGGCGACGGTGCAAGGCCTTGAAGCCGCTGACAATGTGACGGTCACCTCTCGATGCGAGGGCTCCGGTGTCTATGACCATGGCTACGCGCTATGCCTGGAGGATTTGACGGATCACCTGGCCGAAAAGACCGGACCGCGCGACCGGCTGTGGCGGGTCAGGGCAGGGCGGATCGTAACGGCGACCGGCGCTATCGAGCGTCCGCTGGCGTTTGCCGGGAACGACTTGCCAGGTGTGGTTCTGGCATCGGCCATGCGGGACTACGTGGTCGACTACGGCGTCTCGTTTGGCGACCGGACGGTGATCGTGACCAATAATGACGATGCGTACCGTACCGCCGAAGCGCTCCTGGCGGCAGGACTGCAAGTCCCCGCCATCCTCGACGCTCGGGAAGAAGTGAACAGCCACCTTATTCAGAAAATCAAAGATATGGGCGTCAAAGTTCATGTCGGTCGAGGTATCGCAAAGGTCCTGGGTCGCGACCGGGTCAAAGGCGTGGCCGTCTGCTTGCAAGCCGGCGAAGGCGCCGTCCTGCAGGAAATCGCATGCGATGCCGTAGCGATGTCGGGTGGCTGGTCGCCGGTTGTCCATCTCTGGTCCCATTGCGGCGGGAAGCTGATCTGGGATGAGGCCAAGGTCATGTTCCGTCCCGATCCGGACCGTCCGCCCAAAGATGCGGCGGGGCAGGGCTTCGTGGTCGCGGTCGGGGCGGCATCCGGCGCGCTCACGGTCGGGGAGGTTCTGGCGGAGACCGCGTCCGCGATGGGTATCGAGCCGCCAACTTGCGAGCCCGAAACCGAAGCACCGCTCAAACCCGTCTGGATGATGCCCCAGGGGGCCGGCGCTGACCTGCGGGCGAAGATGTGGCTGGATTATCAGAACGATGTGAAAGTCTCCGACATACGCCTGGCCGCCCAGGAAGGGTTCGAAAGCGTCGAACACGCCAAGCGCTACACGACGTTGGGCATGGCCACCGACCAAGGGAAACTATCCAATATCAACGGCTTGGCAGTGCTGGCAGACCGGTTGCAGGACACGATCCCCCAAGTCGGGACGACGACTTTTCGCCCCCCATACACACCGATCACCATCGGCGCCTTGGCGGGCGAGGCACGGGGCGAGATTTTCCAACCGCTTCGCCGCACGCCCATGCATGACTGGAACAATGCCAATAGCGCCCATTGGGAGCCGGTGGGCCAATGGCGGCGGCCCTATTGCTACCTCAGAGGGGGCGAGACGCCGGAACAGGCTGTGGCCCGCGAAGTGACGAACACCCGGCAACATGTCGGATTGCTTGACGCATCCACCCTGGGGAAGATCCTGGTCAGGGGTCCCGATGCTGGGGCGTTCCTCGACATGCTCTACACCAACATGATGAGCACGCTGAAACCCGGCCGCTGCCGCTACGGCCTGATGTGCGACGAAAACGGCTTCCTGATCGATGATGGCGTCGTCGCCCGGATCGACGAACAGACCTGGCTTTGCCACACCACGACCGGAGGGGCCGACCGCATCCACGGGTGGATGGAGGATTGGCTGCAATGCGAATGGTGGGATTGGCAGGTCCACACGGTCAATCTCACCGAGCAATTCGCCCAGATCGCCATCGTCGGCCCCACGGCGCGGGATGTGCTGGACGCCATTGGAGGGATGGATGTCTCGGCCGATGCGCTGCCGTTCATGGCCTGGGCGGATGGGACATTGGGCGGCACGGATGTCCGGGTCTATCGGATCAGCTTCTCGGGCGAGCTAAGCTATGAAATCGCGGTTCCGGCGACCCAAGCCCAGGCCCTTTGGGACAAGCTGATAGAAGCCGGCGAGGCCTTAGGGATGATGCCCTACGGGACCGAAGCGCTCCATGTTCTAAGGGCCGAGAAAGGCTTCATCATGATCGGGGACGAGACCGATGGAACCGTGATCCCGCAGGATCTTGGCCTCGGCTGGGCCATCTCGAAGAAGAAGACGGATTACCTTGGCAAGCGGGGGCAGCAAAGGTCGGAGTTCCAGCGACCAGATCGCTGGAAGTTGGTCGGTTTGCAGACGGTGGACGGTTCTGTGCTGGAAGACGGTGCCTATGCCATCGCCGAGGGCAAGAATGAAAATGGCCAGACGAATGTTCAGGGGAGGGTGACCTCCACATACCATTCGCCGACCCTGGGCCAAGGCATCGCCATGGGTCTGGTCGAGCGGGGGCCCGAGCGGATGGGCGAGGTGCTGCGCTTCACTAGGATCGGGAAGGACCCGGTGGAGGCCCGGATCGTCAGCCCGGTTTTCTACGACCCCGAAGGCGAGAAACAGAATGTCTGACACAGAGATCACCGCCTTGGCGCCGATGGGTATGATCACCCTTCGTGGGGATTTGGAGACGCTCGGACGGGCGGTCGAGGCCGTGACGGCTTGCCCGTTGCCGGATCGGCGTCTGTCGACGGCAGCGGGGGCACACCGCGTGCTTTGGATGTCGCCCGATGAGCTCATGCTCTTAACCGGCTACGATGAAGCACCTGCGCTCGCCGCTTCGCTCACCAACGCGCTCGCGGCGGAGTTCGCCACTGTCGCCGTGGTCAGCGATGCCCGGGCAGTTTTCGATATCACCGGCCCCGGGGCACGGCAGGTCATCACCTCGCTCGCCCCCGTGGATCTCCGGGCTTTGGCCGAGACGGAGGTGCGCCGCACCCGGTTGGCGCAGATCCCGGCCGCCTTCTGGCGGACCGGCGACGGCTTTCGTCTGATCTGCTTTCGATCGGTCGCGAAATATGCCGAAGACGTCCTGCGAAACGCCGCTGGCACACATCCGATGGTGCAGGGGGCTTGACCCTCCCCCCTCGCGGGCGACATGTCCCCTGATACAACCAACAGGAGACCTCCCATGGCTTTCGAACTTCCCGATCTGCCCTATGCCCATGACGCCCTCGCCGATAACGGGATGTCGAAGGAGACGTTGGAATATCACCACGACCTGCACCACAAGGCCTATGTCGATAACGGCAACAAGCTGATCGCCGGGACCGAATGGGACGGGAAGTCCCTGGAGGAGATCATCGTCGGAACCTACGATTCCTCGGCCGTGGCGCAGAACGGAATTTTCAATAACATCAGTCAGTTGTGGAACCACAATCAGTTCTGGGAGATGATGGGCCCCGGTGCGTCCGCCATGCCGTCGGAACTGGAAAGCGCCCTGGTCGATGCTTTCGGGTCGGTCGATGAGTTCAAGTCCCAGTTTTCCGCGGCCGGTGCCGGACAGTTCGGGTCCGGTTGGGCCTGGCTCGTCAAGGACAAGGATGGCAGCCTGAAGGTCACGAAGACCGAAAACGGGGTGAACCCGCTCTGCTTCGGTGAGACCGCGCTGCTGGGCTGTGATGTGTGGGAACATTCCTACTACATCGATTTCCGTAACAAGCGGCCTGCCTACCTGACCAATTTCCTGGATAACTTGGTGAACTGGGAAAACGTCGCTTCGCGGATGTGACGCGAGGCCGCCAATCACGGGGGCGGGGCCGATCTGGTCCCGCGTCCCTATCGGTCAAAGCCCTTAAGACGCTAAGAGGTCCAGGGCCGCCTCGGCAGTCTTCGCCACCTGGACCATGCCCAGCAGGGACGGCTCTGCGAACCCGCCATCGACCACCGATTGCAAGAGCGCCGAGAGCGGGCCCCAAAACCCATTCGGGTCCAGTACCACGATCGGCTTGTCGTGCAGGCCCAATTGGCGCCACGTGAGCACTTCGAAAAACTCGTCCAACGTGCCTGCCCCGCCTGGCAGAACCACCACGGCATCGGCGTTCATGAACATGACTTTCTTCCGTTCATGCATCGTCTCGGTGACGACGAACGCGGTCAGATCGCGCTTGCCCACCTCCCGCCGGACCAGGTGTTCGGGGATGACACCGAACGTTTCCCCGCCCGCCATCTGGGCAGCCCGGGCGACCCGCCCCATCAGACCCACGTCTCCGGCGCCATAGACCAGACGCCATCCCGCTTCGGCCAAGCCCCGGCCCAGGCTCTCTGCGGCCTTGGCATATGCGGGGTCGCGGCCATCGCGCGAGCCGCAAAAAACGCAGACAGACTTGCCCATGGTTCACGCCTTGTCGTTTTGACCCCGTCTCGCGCCGTTGCTAGGGTCCCCGTCAGCCCGACGCAACGCCGTTCCGAGATGTCCGGTCGACAGGGGAGGGGCCAGGATGAGTAGGATTTCAAGCATTGCGACAGGCGCCGGAGTGGCGGCACTTCTGGTGGTCGCTCTTCTGGCCATGTTCAGCTTTGTTCAGGTTGGGACGGATGAACCGTCGTCAGCCAGTTCCGTGCGTCCCACTACGGACGAAGATACGGCTGCTTCCGATGCCGTGGAGCCGGATCAAGGGGAGACGGCTGCTGCGAGTACCGAAGAGGAAACACCCGATCCGGCGAGCAATGTCGCTCCGGTCGAGCAGGCCGATGCGACGCCACCTGTGGCCAACCCGGCGAACCAAACGCCGCAACCTCCGGATTTCGACGTCGTCCGTATCGATGGCGCGGGCAGGGCGGTCGTGGCCGGGCGGGCCAGTCCCGATCAGGATGTAACCCTGCGGGTGGATGGGCGGGAGGTAGCCTCCGTCCGCGCGGACGACCAGGGGAACTTCGTGTCCTTCTTCGACGTGCCGCAATCCGAAGCGCCCCAGATTCTGTCGTTGGAGTCGATCGATGACAGCGGCGCTGTCCAGGCCGCGGAGGAAAGCGTCATCGTGGCGCCCGCGCCGGAGACCTCTTCCGAACCGGTCGAGCCGGAGATCGCCGCCATCCCCGACCAATCTGACGACTTTCGGGTGGCCGCCGATGACGCGCCCGAGATAGCCGCCACAATCGATGCCCAGCCGCCTGAGAGCCAGACAGCCGATGCGAACGACGACGACGCGTCCGACAACGCACCAACCGTCACCGCTGAAGCCGCGCCCTCCGCGGCACCGCGGCTGTTCCAGACCGGTCCACAGGGCCTCCGCGTGCTGTCCGACGGTGACCAGGCGCCCGATGTCCGGACCGATCTGGGCATCGACGCGATCACCTATAACGCCCAGGGCGAGGTCCAACTGACAGGTCGGGCGGGCGAGGGGGCCGAGTTGCGCATCTATCTCGACAACCGCCCCGTCCAAGACGTTCAGGCCGATGGCGGCGGCGCCTGGGCCTCGCAATTGCCCGACGTTCCACCGGGCGTCTACACGCTTCGCGTTGATGCGATCCAACCCGATGGCCAAGTCATGCGCCGGATCGAAACCCCGTTCGAACGAACCGATCCCACCCTCGCTGCCGCTTTGGCCGCTGGGGCCGAGGCGATCACCGTCCAGCCGGGGTTCACGCTCTGGGCCATCTCCGAAGGCCATTTTGGCGACGGTATCCAATATGTGCAGATTTTCGAGGCCAATCGCGATCTGATCCGCGACCCGGACCTGATCTATCCTGGCCAAGTCTTCGCCCTGCCGGATCCAGGGTGATTGTGCCCACCGTTTCGACGCGCCAAACAGGGCGTCCATGACGGACCAAACCGACCCCCACACGGACCCCAGCGGCGCCAAGTCGATTATCCGGCGCGTCATGCCCTATCTCTGGCCCGCGGGCGAAACGGGCGTGAAGGTCCGCGTGGTCGTGGCCCTTGCCATGCTCGTGACGGCAAAGGTCATCGCCGT
>JBCDCS010000032.1:0-15155 GCA_039181205.1 Pseudomonadota bacterium | reverse complement strand
GTCACCAATTGCTGCATGTCCGGTCCTTTGGTCCTGACAGGGTGAAATGTCGATACCGCGCGGCATCAGTCGGGACCAGCCCCTGAGGCAGCGCGCCGCGTCCGGCGAGCATTTCGGAATGTGCTTTGGAGATCATCAATCTCGCGGCTTGTTGGAGACTCGCGACCAAGCGGTAGTGGCTTCGCCATCTATCTGATCCAGGCCAGGATAGCGTGCCAGTGTTACGACCGACCTCCGTCCGGCCTCGATGCAGTGTGGGGGCGAGGCGTCTTGGGAAACGGTCATCCACGACATCTACAATTGACTGAGCCTGCAAAGCTTTCGGCGTTTCAAGTGGGATCGCAATGCGCGATCCCGTTGAGATATGTAGCGATTCCCGACGATCGGGCGACGCATGGCCAACCTCGGCAGGGACTGTCGACGGTACCCTGCCGAGCACGCCGAAATTTGCCGGACAGGCGATTGACAGCCCGCAGCGGCAGTTATACCCCGACCGCCACTGTGGATGCCCAGGTGGCGGAATTGGTAGACGCGCTGGCTTCAGGTGCCAGTTCTCGCAAGGGAGTGGAAGTTCGAGTCTTCTCCTGGGCACCACGGTCGACACGGACACGCCCGGCCCAGCGGTCGGGCGTTCGCGTATCTGGAGCACGCCATGACCATCGCCCAGTCCAATATCACGCTGCATAAGGGCGATTTGCCGAGCGGGCTGTCCTTTCCAGACGGTGTCGCGATTGACTGCGAAACCATGGGGCTGAACCCCCATCGGGACCGGCTTTGCCTGGTGCAACTGTCGAGCGGCGATGGGCGCGCCCATCTCGTCCAGATCGCCAAGGGGCAGACCTCCGCCCCGAACCTGGAAGCGTTGATCGGGGACCAGACGATTCTGAAGCTGTTCCATTTCGGCCGGTTCGATATCGCCGCCTTGTTCCATACATTCGGCACGCTGGCTCAACCGGTCTGGTGCTCCAAGATCGCGTCGCGCCTGGTGCGGACCTATACCGATCGCCATGGGCTGAAGGCATTGCTATCGGAACTTCTGAACGAAGATATATCCAAGCTGCAGCAGACATCCGATTGGGGCGCCGAAACGCTCACGCCGGAGCAGATGGCCTATGCCGCGTCCGACGTGCTCTACCTGCATCGCCTGAAGATCGAACTGGATGCCCGACTCGCCCGGGAAGATCGGACCGATATCGCCCAGGCCTGTTTCGATTTTCTTCCAAGTCGAGCAAAACTTGATTTGATCGGCTATCCAGAGACCGACATTTTCGCCCATAGTTGACCCATGCCGCCCGTCTCTTACACCAGCGTTGTTCGTGTCGCCCGGATCGTTCTTCCGGTGGCCGCGCTTGGATTGCTGTCGACGCTCTTCCTGCTGGCTCGCACTGTGGATCCCCACGCCGCCGCCCATTCGGCCGACGTCGATGTGACAGAGCGAGCGCGGGCGCTGCAGTTGACGGCCCCGCGTATTGCGGGCGTTTCGCAAGAAGGCACGGCCTATCTCTTGTCCGTGGCCGGAGCGCGCCCCGATGCGCAGGATGCCAGACGGATGACAGCCAATGCCATGCGTCTGGAATTGCATGACGATCAGGAAGGTGGTGCCGTCGTATCTGCGGCCAAAGGCATGGTCGATACGGGCGAACGCGCCATCATCTTGCAGGGGGCTGTCCGGATCGAGACAACAGAAGGCTATGATCTGCGCACCGACCGGCTGGAAGGACAGCTAATCGACATGTCCATCACGTCGCCCGGCGAAGTGGTCGGAACCGGTCCGCTTGGCCACCTACGCGCTGGCGCCGTGCGGATCGAGGAGGGCGGCGCGGGCGGCCCGCGTCTCGCCTTCACCGGCGGGGTCGAACTGGTATATCTGCCGCCAGCGAATTAGGATCGTGCCATGTTTTTCCGTAGCCTGACGTTTGCTCTGATCCTGCCGATTGCGGCTTTGGCTCAGGACGACACGTCAGTTGGCTTCGGAAACGGTGATTTCGACCGCGGCGCGCCGGTGGAAGTGGCCGCAGACAACCTGGAGGTCGATCAGAACACCGGACGCGCAGTGCTCACCGGGAATGTCGTGATCGTTCAAGCCGACCTTCGATTATCCGCCGATGTCGTAGTCGTGGATTACACGACCACGGGACCGGATCGCCGGATCGAAAGGATGCACGCCACGGGTGATGTGCTGATTGTCGCCGGCGAAGATGCTGCGGAAGGTGCCGAAGCGACCTATATCATCGGCACATCGGAAATCATGATGAGCGGTGATGTGGTTGTTACGCAGGCTGGCAATGTCCTGGCGGGCGATGAATTGGCGGTGAACCTGGAATCAGGATCAGGTGTCGTCACCGGCCGTGTGCGCAGTACGTTGCAGCCGTGACCGACCTGGGCGTAACCGAGGGCTCAGGCGGCCTGCGCATCCGCAACCTGCGGAAATCCTACAAGAAACGTCCTGTGATCCGCGATGTGTCCATGGATCTGGCACGCGGAGAGGTTGTCGCGCTTCTGGGCCCCAACGGCTCGGGCAAGACAACGACGTTCTATTGTGTTGCAGGACTGGTGACACCGGATGGTGGGACCGTAACCCTCGACGGGAGCGATGTCACATACCTCCCCATGTATCGCAGGGCGAAATCCGGCATTGGTTATCTGCCACAAGAGATGTCGATCTTCCGCGGTCTGACGGTCGAACAGAACATCATGGCGATCCTGGAAGTCTCTGAAAAGAAACGGCATCGTCGCCGTGAACGGCTGGAAGAACTGCTCGGTGACTTCAACATCGAACATCTGCGCCGTGCCTCTGCCCTGGCGCTGTCCGGTGGTGAGCGTCGCAGAGTCGAGATCGCCCGCTGTTTGGCGGCCAAACCCCGATATCTTCTGTTGGACGAACCCTTTGCTGGCGTCGATCCGATCGCCGTCAACGATATTCGGGCTTTGGTGGTCGATCTGAAGTCCCGGGGGATCGGAGTTCTGATAACCGACCACAACGTCCGCGAGACGCTCGAAATCGTGGACCGTGCCTACATTCTGCATGACGGCGGTGTCCTTATGTCCGGCAGCCCAGACGAGGTTGTCGCAAATGATAATGTCCGGCGCGTCTATTTGGGTGATGGCTTCGCGCGCTAGCCGCAACGCCCGCTTCACCATTGACTTATTCTACGGTCCGACGCCCAATCATCTTATGGAGCATCGCCTCTATGTCCCGGCCGGGCGCCGCGCCCGATCCGTGAATGGACTGCCGCCAAACGCGGCACGGCCTGCCCCTTCCGACACCATTACGACCGCCGCAGGAGGTTCCATGCGCTACCAGATCACCGGAAAACAGATCGATATCGGCGAGGCCCTGCAGACCCATGTGAAAACGGAGTTGGCGTCCGTCCTTGAGAAATATGCGGGCCGACCGACGGACGCGAATGTGGTGTTTTCCCGATCAGCGCATGAACACGTTTGCGAATCGACCGTCCATCTTTCGACTGGCCTGACGGCGACGGCAAAAGGGAAAGCGGTCGACATTTATGCAGCTTTCGACGCCTGCGCCGAGAAGATGGACAAGCAATTACGCCGTTATAAACGGAGACTTAAGGACCATCACGTCGATCGAAAGGAGCCCGTTGAACTTTACGGGGCGGCCTCGTATATCCTCGCCGGTGAGGTGGAGGAGGGAGATGAGCCCGATACCTTGCAGCCGATGATCGTGGCTGAGATGGAAACCAAAATTCCGTCATTGTCGGTCGGTGAAGCGGTGATGCAGATGGAGTTGGCTGGCGCCCCGGTGCTGGTGTTTAAGAATGAAAAGGGCGGCGGCGTGAATGTTGTCTATCGTCGAGACGATGGCAATGTCGGCTGGATCGACCCCGCAACGAGCAGCTGAGCATTTTCCCGTCTGGGACGTTATCGAAGGTGAGCACGGATGCAATTGAGCAACCTCCTGGCCCCCAGGGCAGTGAAGCTATTGCCAAAGGCATCCTCAAAGAAGCGCTTGTTCTGCGAATTGGCTGACGTGGCCGCGGATGTCTACGGGCTGGATCGAGAGGCTGCTTTACCAGCTCTGCAGGAGCGGGAAGCCTTGGGCCCGACCGGCGTCGGCGAAGGGGTCGCCTTGCCACATGCGCGTATCGCGGGCCTCAAAGATGTTCACGGCGTCTTCGCGCGACTGGATACACCCATCGACTTCGGATCCATGGATCGTAAGCCCGTCGACCTGGTCTTCGCGTTGTTTGCCCCGGAGGATGCGGGCGTCGCGCACCTAAAGGCGTTGGCTCTGGTCAGCCGGACGCTACGCAATGCCGGCCTCTGCTCAAAACTGCGCGCGAACGCCGATACGTCGGTGCTGCATACCATTCTGACGGAAGCGCAGGCGTCCGAGGCAGCTGCTTAGCCGCGGGAGCAAAGGCTGAATATCGCGCTTTTGCGCTTCGAAGAAGTCCTTCGCGATGTCGTCTGCCAGGGCCGCGTCTATATCTTGATGGTTGGGGAAGAAAGCTGAGGGTTTCCGGGATCGCCCGTGATGGCCCCCGCCGAAACGGCGCGATCTTCGCTGACGCACGGTTGGCGAGATAACAGCCCAGGCGCGGCGCAGCCCATATGCCGGGCAAAAGCCGCTTTCATCCATGACGATGTCAGGCGTCGATCATACCTTGTTCGCAGACCAGCGCTGTAAGAAATTCCCGCAACTCGTCCCCGAGATCCGAACGCGCCAGACCGAATGCGACCGTGGCCTGGAGAAATCCGGCCTTAGAGCCGCAATCGTAACGCTCCCCTTCGAAGCGATAGCCATAGACATCCGCCCCCGCTGCGATTTCCCGGGCGATTGCATCGGTCAGTTGGATTTCTCCGCCGGCACCCGCCTCGATTTGCTTAAGGTGGGTCATAACGTCTGGGCTCAGAATATATCGCCCGATCACCGCCAGATTGGATGGCGCTGTTCCTCGTTTCGGCTTTTCGACCATGCCGGACACTTTCTGGGTCCGACCTTCGGTCTTCTGAACATCCAGAATGCCGTATGAGGCTGTCTTTTCCGGCGCGACTTCCATGGCCGCGACCATATTCCCACCGGTCTCAGCATAGGCTTCTATCATTTGCGCCAGACACGGCTTGTCCGCGGCGATGACGTCATCCGGCAAGATGACGGCAAACGGTTCGTCATGGATCATCCTCCGGGCACACCACACGGCATGGCCCAACCCCATGGCCTGATGCTGGCGGATGTAGGCTATGTGACCGCTTTCCATGGTGGAGTGTCGCAACTCTTCCAGCAGGGCAGTCTTGTTTTTCCGGCGAAGCTCCCGCTCCAGAATGGGGTTGTCGTCGAAATAGTCTTCAAGCGCGGACTTCCCGCGCGATGTGACGAAGATGAATTCCTGAATCCCAGCCGCTCGGGCTTCATCAATCGCATACTGGATCAAGGGCCGATCCACGAGCGTCATGATTTCTTTGGGGATTGATTTTGTGGCCGGTAAAAAACGCGTTCCCAGGCCTGCGACTGGGAATATTGCCTTGGTGACCGTCTTCTTCATTGATTGCCCTCTCTAATTGCGGGCTGCGTAAGTGCGGAATACGACAAAAACACGGCTGATTAAGTTCTATGGGCGGACAAGCGCCACACCGGGCGCATGCGCAATAAAGAATGGGTTTTCGAACCCTGGCTTTCCATAGCCTAGCGGCGAATGGTCGTCGAAACGAATGACGTGGCCACCGGCACCCAACAGGACGGCATGTCCGGCTGCCGTGTCCCATTCCATCGTGCGGCCCAGGCGAGGGTAAAGGTCCGCTTCGCCCGTGGCGACCAGGCAGAATTTCAGCGACGATCCTGCTGACCGCATGTCGGCCACTGTGTATTGGCCGATATAGGCGTCGGTAGCTGCGTCCCGGTGAGATTTCGACGCCACGACCAGAAGGGCGTCCATATCGGGCTGGGACACCCGTAGTGGCGTGCACATACCGATGACATCCTTCTGGAAAGGGCCCTCTTCCTCTACCGTGGTTCCGTCACCTCGCGTCCAGAATAGACGACCCTTGGCAGGTGCATAAACTACACCGCGCACCGGCCGACCATCTTGGACCCAGGCGATGTTCACCGTGAAATCGCCCCGGCGCTGGACGAACTCCTTGGTCCCGTCGAGCGGGTCCACAATAAAGAAATCAGCGACGTCCTGCGCATGGGTCGCCGATTGCTCCTCGGTGACCAGCGCGACATCGGGGTAAGCTGCCCGTAAACCAGCGGAAATCAGCGCGTCCGCCGCCTCGTCAGCCGCCGTAACCGGGCTCTCATCCGACTTCGCGCGGACGTCGAAATCGTCCGCGCCATAGATTTCCATGATCGCGTCGCCAGCCTCCAGCGCCAGGCGCCGCAGCGTCACCATCATTTGGTCAAAGTCCATCACTATATCCTTCGGCAGGCAAAATAAGGCGCAAGAACCGCCCCCCTTCGTTTCGATTCTTCCTTATGGTAAGGGCCCGACGCGGGGCAAGCGGCCGACCGGGCAGGAGCAAGAAATGTTCAGAATTGAGCGGCGGGAGAACGCCCTGACGCGTGCCTTTACCATTTCTGAATTGATCTTCCACGCCGCCGTCCGCGACGCCAGCAAGGGCTATCAAAACGGCGGTATGGCGCTGCTCATGAATGTCCTACAAACGGTGATCTTCATCGCGGCGTTCTATGGCATGTTCGCCCTACTCGGTATTCGCGGGGCAGCCGTTCGGGGCGATTTCCTGCTGTACATCATGACCGGCGTTTTCCTGTTCATGGCCCACATCAAGGCCATGGGGGCCGTCGTTGGGTCTGATGGACCAGCGTCTCCGATGATGAAGCACGCCCCGATGAACACGGTCATTTCGATATCCGCGGCCGCGCTGTCGTCGCTTTATCTGCAGACCCTATCGATGTTGTTGATCTTGTTCGCCGTGCATGTCGCCTGGCGTCCCGTCGAGATCCATGATCCGAGCAGTGCATGGCTGATGCTCCTTGTCGCTTGGTTCACGGGGGTTGCGATCGGCATGTGTTTGCTTGCCGCTAAGCCTTGGTTGCCGAACTTCGTGCAGATCGCGTCGTCCATCTACAGCCGGATCAACATGGTCGCATCGGGTAAGATGTTTGTCGCGAACGCACTTCCATCGACCATACTTCCGTTTTTCAGCTGGAATCCTCTCTTCCATACCATCGACCAGACCCGGGGCTTCACCTTCATCAACTACAATCCCTACCATACGACGTGGACCTATCCGGTATATGTCGGCCTCGCGCTCTTAATGATTGGTCTCATGGGTGAGTTCTACACGCGCAAGCGGACGTCTATGTCCTGGTTCGCGGCGCGCTGAATTTCATTTGTGATCGCTGCACTTCTTGGTCTCAGAGCTTCGCCGCAAAGATAAATCAAAGCCCGACTCCATGAGCAATCAGAGGCTGCTAGCGGACGACCCGAAGCGTCAGATTGATCCGGCCGGGCCTGTCCAACAGGGTCGATGTTCCCTCGGCAATTCGGTCGACGCCGTGGTGAAGCAATCGCGCAGCGCCGCCCATCACGAGAACGTCCCCGGATCTCAGCCACACGCTCTGCGTCTTTCCGCCTCGCTCCCGGTTCCCGATCCGAAACAAGGCATCATCGCCCAGGGAGATGGAAACCACGGGTTGATCGAAATCAGCCTCGTCCCGATCCTGGTGCATGCCCATCCGCGCATCCGGCGCGTACCAGTTCACCAAGCAGCATTCCGGCGACCGCGCGTCGGGTACAACGCGTCGCCAGACATCGAGAATGCGCTCGGGAATCGGTGGCCAACGTCCACCGTGGATCGAACGTTCTTCATACCTGTATCCGGCGCGGTCCGAGACCCATCCGAATTGTCCAGCCGATGTCATCTTCACCGACATCGGTCCGCGCCGCGTCACCGGCGTTACAGGGGGCGCGGCTTCCGCGATGCTCCGGACATCTTCTACCATGGCCGTCTGTTGGTCACGATCCAGGAACCCGTCGAACAGCTTCACACCCCGGATGTCACGTGCCGAAAAGCCGTTCATTCAAACTCCTTTCACGTCCTTGCGAGCCCATATCCCCCTCCCTATATACCGCCCGAACCGCAGGTCGGGTCACCCGCCTCTGCATTCACATGGGATGAGGATCGGGGGGCCTGACAGGACCCCGTCCAAACAAATCGCCAAGAGAGGACCATCGAAATGGCAAAAGTCATCGGTATCGACCTCGGGACCACGAATTCCTGCGTCGCCATCATGGACGGGTCGCAGCCCCGGGTCATCGAGAACGCGGAAGGCGCGCGGACGACACCTTCCATCGTGGGCTACACCGAAGCCGAACGGCTGGTTGGCCAGCCCGCCAAACGTCAGGCCGTCACCAACCCCGAAAACACTGTCTTCGGTGTAAAGCGCCTAATCGGTCGCCGCTTCGATGACGAACATCTGGCCAAGGACAAGAAGAACCTCCCCTTCAACGTCGTGTCCGGCAACGGCGATGCTTGGGTGGAGGTCCGCGGTGAGAAGTATTCCCCCGCCCAGGTCAGCGCCCTGATCCTTCAGAAGATGAAGGAAACGGCCGAGAGCTATCTGGGCGAAGAGGTCACGCAGGCCGTCATCACCGTACCCGCCTATTTCAACGACGCCCAGCGACAGGCCACGAAAGATGCCGGCAAGATCGCAGGCCTCGAAGTTCTGCGCATCATCAACGAGCCGACAGCTGCCGCGTTGGCCTATGGCCTGGACAAGAAAGACACCAAGACGATCGCAGTCTATGACCTTGGTGGTGGTACATTCGACGTCACCATCCTGGAAATCGACGATGGTCTGTTCGAAGTGAAGTCCACCAACGGCGACACGTTCCTGGGTGGTGAAGACTTCGACATGCGCATCGTGAACTACCTCGCCGAGGAGTTCAAAAAAGAGCATGGCACCGATCTGACGCAGGACAAGATGGCCCTGCAACGCCTGAAGGAGGCGGCCGAGAAGGCGAAGATCGAACTGTCGTCCGCCAACCAGACAGAGATCAATCAGCCGTTCATTTCCATGGGCGCAAATGGCCAGCCGTTGCACATGGTCATGAAGCTGACCCGCGCCAAGCTGGAGAGCTTGGTGGGCGATCTGATCAAGCAGTCGCTGAAGCCTTGCCAGGCGGCGATGAAAGATGCCGGTATCTCGAAGGATGACATCGATGAGGTCGTTTTGGTCGGCGGTATGACCCGGATGCCCAAAGTCATCGAAGAGGTCACCAAGTTCTTCGGAAAAGAACCCCATAAGGGCGTGAACCCCGATGAGGTTGTTGCCATGGGCGCCGCCATTCAGGCCGGCGTTCTGCAAGGTGACGTGAAGGACGTGGTCCTGCTAGATGTCACGCCGCTGTCACTGGGCATCGAAACCTTGGGTGGTGTTTTCACCCGCCTGATCGACCGCAATACGACGATCCCGACCAAGAAATCGCAGGTTTTCTCGACCGCCGAAGACAATCAGAATGCGGTGACGATCCGCGTCTTCCAGGGCGAGCGTGAAATGGCGACCGACAACAAGATGCTCGGTCAGTTCAACCTGGAGGACATCCCACCCGCGCCCCGCGGCCTGCCGCAGATCGAAGTCACGTTCGATATCGATGCCAACGGTATCGTGTCGGTGTCCGCCAAGGACAAAGGCACCGGCAAAGAGCAAAACATCACGATCCAGGCATCGGGTGGCCTGTCTGATGAGGACATCGAACAGATGGTCCAGGATGCCGAGGCCAATGCCGAGGCTGACAAGAAGCGTCGTGAGCTGGTGGAAGCCAAGAACCAGGCCGAGAGCCTCATCCATTCGACCAAGAAGCAGGTCGAAGAGCACGGCGACAAAGTCGATCCAAGCACGGTCGAAGCCATCGAACTTGCTGTGACCGCTCTGGAAGAAACGCTCGAAACCGACGACGCCGACAAGATCAAATCCGGTATCCAGAACGTCACCGAGGCGGCGATGCGCCTAGGCGAAGCGATCTATAAAGCACAGTCCGACGACGACGACAGCGAAGGCGGTTCGGATGCAGGCGATGAGCCTCGCGGCGATGACGACGAGATCCTCGATGCGGATTTCGAGGATTTGGACGACGATCAGAAGCGGGCCTGATCCTGACGGGTCGATCACTGACAGAGACCGGCCCCCGGGCCGGTTTCTTCGTTGGAGAGTAGAAGATGGCGAAACGGGATTACTACGAGACGTTGGGCGTCTCGAAGGGCGCCAGCGCCGACGAAATCAAAAAAGCCTATCGGCGGAAGGCCAAAGAACTGCATCCGGACCGTAATTCGGAAAATCCCAATGCCGAGGCCCAATTCAAGGAAGCCAACGAGGCCTATGACGTCCTGAAGGATGCCGACAAGAAGGCCGCATATGACCGCTTTGGTCACGCTGCTTTTGAAGGTGGCATGGGCGGTGGTGGTCCGCGTCGCCCTGGCGGACCAGGTCAGCAGGGCGATTTCGCGTCGGCCTTTTCGGATGTGTTTGAAGATCTGTTCGGCGACTTCATGGGTGGACAACCCGGTCGTGGCGGTGGGCGTACGCGGGCCTCACGCGGATCGGACCTACGCTATAACATGCGGATCACGCTGGAAGAAGCGTTCAACGGCCAACAGAAGACAATCACCGTGCCCACGGCCGTTCAATGTGGAACCTGTGATGGCAAGGGCACCGAAGGTGCCTCGGAACCGGCGACCTGTCCCACCTGTTCCGGCATGGGCAAGGTGCGTGCCCAGCAAGGTTTCTTCACCGTTGAGAGAACCTGCCCCACCTGTTCCGGCGCCGGTCAGATCATCAAGAATCCCTGCAAGGTTTGCGGCGGTGTCGGTCGCGTGGATAAGGAACGTCAGCTGTCGGTGAACGTTCCCGCCGGCGTGGAAACCGGTACGCGGATTCGCCTGTCCGGTGAAGGGGAAGCTGGTTTGCGTGGTGGACCGACCGGTGACCTGTACATTTTCGTCGAGGTTGAAGACCATCCGATCTTCCAGCGCGATAGCGTGAACCTGTACTGTGTCGTTCCTGTTTCAATGACGACCGCCGCGCTCGGGGGCGAGGTCGAGGTGCCGACCATCGATGGTGGCCGGTCCCGGGTGAAAGTGCCCGCCGGGTCTCAGACCGGGCGCCAAATGCGACTTCGTGGCAAAGGGATGCCCGCTCTCCGCGGTGCCGGCGTCGGAGAGATGTTCATTGAACTGGCCATCGAGACACCTGTGAATCTGACCTCTCGCCAGAAGGAGCTGCTGCGAGAGTTCGAGCGCATCGATGCCGATAATAATCCCCAGGGCGACAGTTTCTTTCGCAAAGTCAGAGGATTCTGGGACGGTATGACCCAATGAGACGCCGGGCCATGCTCGGTCTGCTCGGCGCCATCGCGCTGGCAGCACCGGTGTTGGCGCAAGGCCAGGCACGCCTGTCTCGGCTGAGGGACGACGCGGCTATGTTGGATCAGCTACATAGCCTCATCGTCCTGCGCGATGGCGAGGAAATCTTGGCCAATGCGTTTCGCGGGCCCGGACTCGACCGGGTGGCGAACGTGAAGTCGGTTTCCAAGACGCTTCTATCCCTCTTGGTCGGCATTGGGACGGACCGAGATGTGCTCTCGGTTGATGATGCGGTCCTGCCGCTCCTCGACCAGGCCGACACGGGCGATGCGCGGGACGATTTGACAGTCGGCGATCTGCTGAGTCTGCGGGGCGCACTGGCGAGCACGTCGGGGCCAAATTACGGCGCCTGGGTGTCGAGCGACAACTGGGTTCGTTTCGCGCTGGAGCAGCCGATCCGGTCGCAGCCGGGCGATCAATTCATCTACTCTACCGGCAGCACCCATCTGCTCGGCGTGGCGCTCGCCCAGGCGGCAGGCGACGATTTACTCGGCTTGGCGCGGGGTTGGCTTGGAACGCCGCTGGGCATCGATTTCGCACCTTGGGTTGCCGATCCGCAGGGCAATTACCTGGGCGGCAACGACATGGCCTTGAGTCCAAGACATCTGGCCCGCATTGGGCAGATGTGCCTGGACGGCGGTCGCTGGAATGGCCGCCAGATCATCAGCGAGGCATGGCTCACTGAAGCCTGGACACCGCGGGCCCGCTCACCCTGGTCGGGTGATCGCTACGGCTATGGATGGTTTCTGACGACATTGGGCGGACAGCGCGCTGTCTATGGTCGCGGCTATGGCGGCCAGGTTCTGGCCATCGTCCCAGAAGCACGCCTGGTCATCGCGATCACATCGGACCCGAACCGGCCCGCCCGGTCGGCTGGCTATTTTGGAGAGCTTCGGACCCTGATGGACGAGATCGCCACCGTCTGACATCAGCCGCCCACTCGGCAGGCCGCTAGCAAGGCCATATTGACGATATCGGATGCCGGCGACGCCGTTGATGCGATCTGGATCGGGCGATCCAGTCCCGTCAGGATTGGTCCAATCACCGTGGCGCCTGCCATCTCCTGCATGAGCTTGACCGAGATCGATGCCGAATGGCGCGCGGGGACCACCAGGATATTCGCTGGCCCTGTGAGACGAGAGAAAGGGTAGTTCGCCGCTGCCTCGGTATTCAGGGCCACATCGACCGTCATCTCACCCTCGTATTCGAAATCCACGCCTCTGGATTCGAGCACACGGGGGGCCAGATGCATCTTCGTCGCACGTTCAGACACCGGATAACCGAACGTGGAGAAGCTCACGAAGGCCACGCGCGGCTCCATCCCCATGGCGCGCGCCACGCGGGCCCCAGCTTCGGCGATGTTCGCGAGATCGTCTGGCTCGGGCCATTCTTGAACCAGGGTATCGCCGATCAGAACGATCCGGCCGCGGTGGAGGAGGGCGGTAATGCCGACGGCCTCCGGGTTCTTCTGGATGTCGAACACGTGATCCAGCAGGCGGATTGCGTGCGCTGACTTTCGCGTTGCCCCAGTGACCAAGCCATCCCCATGGTCGTGGGCCAACATGAGAGCCGCGAAGACATGGCGGTCCCGGGCTGCCAGTCGGTGAATGTCCTTCTGATCGTAGCCTTTCCGCTGGAGCCGATCGTAGAGATAGGCCTTGTAAGTCTCCAGATGGCGGGTATTGGCGGCGTTCACCACCTCAAGTTCCCGGACGGCGTCTGCCAATCCCGCAGCTTCCAGTTCCTGCTTTACGTTGGCCTCGCGCCCCACGACGAGCGCCTTTCCATAACCGCTCCTTTGATAGGCAACGGCGGCGCGCAGGACCCGTGGGTCGTCCCCTTCAGCGAAGATCATCCGAGCCTGGGCCTGACGCGCGCGGGCGCTGATGCCCTGCAAGATCGAGGCCGTCGGATCCATCCGGGCGGCCAGCGCGTTGGTATAGCCTTCCATATCCACGATCGGCCGCCTGGCAACTCCGGTATCCATACCGGCCTTTGCGACGGCCGGCGGGACCACATAGATCAGCCGGGGGTCGAATGGTGTGGGGATGATATAGTCGCGCCCGAATGACAACTTGCGCCCATAGGCCATGGCGACTTCATCCGGAACATCTTCCCGGGCCAGTTCTGCGAGAGCCTGGGCGCATGCGATCTTCATTTCGTCATTGATGGCGCGTGCGTTGATGTCGAGCGCCCCCCGGAAGAGGTACGGGAAGCCCAGCACGTTGTTCACCTGATTGGGGTAGTCGCTGCGACCCGTAGCGACGATCGCGTCCGGGCGGACCTCTTGAGCTTCCTCGGGCGTGATCTCCGGATCTGGGTTAGCCATGGCGAATATAACTGGGTTTTCCGCCATGTTAGAGACCATTTCAGGTGTCACGGCCCCCTTGGCCGACACGCCAAGAAAGACGTCCGCGCCTTCCATCGCCTCTTCCAAAGTGCGCAGGTCTGTCTTCACGGCATGGGCCGATTTCCACTGATTCATGCCCTCACTGCGGCCTTGATAAATCACGCCTTTGGTATCGCAGGTGATGCAATTCTCATGCCGCGCACCCATGGACTTGAGCAGTTCGACACAGGCGATCCCCGCTGCGCCAGCGCCATTTAAGACGATCTTTACATCTTCGATCTGCTTCCCGCTCAGGTGCAGCGCATTGATGAGACCGGCCGCACAGATGACCGCCGTGCCGTGCTGGTCATCATGGAAGACGGGGATATTCATTTCTTCCTTCAGCCGGCTCTCGATCATGAAGCATTCGGGCGCCTTGATGTCCTCAAGATTAATTCCCCCGAAGGACGGGCCCATCAGCTTCACCGCCTGAACGAACGCATCCACGTCTTCGGTGTCGAGTTCGATGTCGATGGAGTTCACGTCGGCGAAGCGTTTGAATAAGACGGCCTTGCCTTCCATCACGGGCTTGGAGGCGAGTGCGCCCAGGTTACCGAGACCCAGCACGGCTGTGCCGTTCGAAATCACCGCCACCAAATTCCCTTTGGTCGTGTAATCGTAGGCTGTCGACGGGTCGGCGGCGATGGCTTCGCAGGGAACAGCGACACCGGGAGAATAGGCCAGCGACAGGTCGCGCTGGGTCGTCATTGCGGTGGATGCGCTGATATCGAGCTTTCCGGGACGCGGTTCCAGATGATACGCGAGCGCCTCCTCCGGAGTGATTTTGGTGCGACCGGCCATGTTATCCTCCCTGACGTTCGGATGATGTAGCGGAGCCCGGGGGACGAGGATAGGTTGCGCGCGCCAATGGGGGAGCCGCACATGTCCGTCACGCCGATGATGGCCCAGTATCTGGAGATCAAGGCCGAGGCGCCGGATGCTCTTCTGTTTTATCGAATGGGCGATTTCTACGAATTGTTCTTTGACGATGCCGTCGCGGCTGCGGCTGCATTGGACATCGCGCTGACTAAGCGGGGTAAACATCTCGGCGAGGATATCGCCATGTGCGGTGTCCCGGTGCATTCCGCCGAGAACTACTTGATGACGCTGATCCGCAAGGGATTTCGGGTGGCGGTGTGCGAGCAACTGGAAAGCCCGGAAGATGCGAAGAAGCGAGGGTCCAAGTCCGTTGTGAAGCGTGGGATTGTGCGGCTCGTGACACCCGGGACCCTGACCGAGGATACGCTGCTCGAAGCGCGGGCGCACAATTACTTGGCCGCCTGGAACGAAGTACGGGGTGATGGAGCCTTGGCTTGGGCCGATATCTCGACCGGCGCTTTCCATGTCGCGCCGTGTCCGCGGGTGCGGCTCGGGCCCGAGCTGGCCAGGCTGGGCATACGAGAGCTCATTTTGGCAG
>JBCDCS010000031.1:0-15533 GCA_039181205.1 Pseudomonadota bacterium | reverse complement strand
CCGCACTCGACCGGGGGGACTGGGTCGTCACCGACCGCTGGACCGACAGCACGCGGGTCTACCAAGCAACCCGCGGCGGGGACCGAAATGTCGTCGATGCCCTGCAGGACCTGGTCATCGGCCGCGAACCGGACCTGACCTTCGTCATCGACATGGCGCCCGAAAAGGCACTCGATCGGGGTCTGGCCCGCGCGTCCGACGAAGACCGGTTCGAGCAATTGGGCCTCGATTTCCAGCATACCGTGCGCGACGGCTACCGCGCGCTCAGCGAAGACTTTCCCGACCGCGTCCATATCGTCGATGGCGACGCCGATCCCGAAACCGTGGCGGCCCGCGTCCGGGATCTTCTGCCGTGAACGACATCCCGGAACCGAATCGCCTTGGCGACGCGCCACATCCGCGCGAAACGCCGATCCTCCATGGCCAAGAGGCCGCCGAAGGCGCCTTCCTCGACGCTTGGAACGGCGGACGTTTGCACCACGGCTGGCTTCTGACCGGCCCGCGCGGCGTCGGCAAGGCCACCTTCGCCTGGCGGCTGGCCCGCTTCCTACTGACTACCCCGCCCGCCCAGGCCGCCAACCTGGACCCGACGCCCGACCATCCGGCCCTGCCCCGCATCGCCGCTTTGTCCGAGCCGGGACTGATGCTGCTGCGCCGCCCCTGGGACGACAAGGCCAAACGCCTGAAACAGGATATCACCGTCGATGAAGCCCGGCGTCTTGGTGGGTTCTTCGCCATGTCCGCGGGCAGCCGCCGGGTGGTTATCGTCGATGCGGCCGACGATCTGAACCCCAATGCCGCGAACGCTATCCTGAAACTGTTGGAGGAACCACCGGCCAACGCCACGCTCCTGCTGATCGCCCATCAACCGGCGCGCCTGCTGCCCACGATCCGGTCCCGCTGCCGCGTGCTACGCCTGTCACCGCTGCCCACCGAGGCCCTGGAAGCGGCCATTCTGCAGGCCGGCGGCGACCCGACGGCCGCGCCTTTGGCCGAGGGGTCCGTGGGCGCCGCGCTGTCCTTGGCCGATGGCGGCGCCGAGATTTATAGCAACCTCCTCAGCCTCTTTTCCCGTGCTCCGATGGACCGCAAGGCCGCCCGCACCCTGGCCGATGCCTGCGCGGGCAAGACCGGGGCCGACCGCCTGGACCGCACGCTGCAGGCCATCGACCGCCTGCTGCACCGGGCGGCGCGGGCCGGTCTTCTGGGTCCGCCAGACGCGGCCCCCGAACCGGAGCGCAAAACCCTGGCAAAGCTCGCGCCCCATGACGCCGCCGCACGCATATGGGCCCAGCTTGCGCAGGAGATCGGCGACCGCGCCGCCCATGCCCGCGCCGTCAACGTGGATGCCGCCGCCATCGTCTGGGATGCCCTGTCCCGCATCGACGCCCAAGCCCGAGAAAACTGATGCCGCCGAAGATCACCGACAGCCATTGCCACCTGGACTTCCCCCATTTCGAGGACGAATTGTCGGACCTCCTGGCCCATGCCGCCGAAGCCGGGGTCCATCGTATGGTGACGATCTGCACCAAGCTTCGCCTCGCCCCAGACGTGCGCGAAATCGCCGAGACCCATGCGCCGATCTTCTGGGCCGCCGGAACCCATCCGATGTCGGCCGCCGAAGAACCCATGGCGACGGTGGAGGAATTGGTCGCACTCGCGCAGCATCCGAAGATGGTCGGCATTGGCGAAACCGGGCTCGACTACCACTACACCTCCGACAGCAAGGAAGAGCAGCAGGAAAGCCTGCGGACACATATCGAAGCCGCGCGCCAGACCAGCCTGCCCTTGATCATCCACAGCCGCGATGCCGACGACGACATGGCCCGCATCCTGACCGAGGAATACCGCGCGGCGCCCTATACCTGTGTGATGCACTGCTTCAGCAGCGGTGCCGCTCTGGCCGAAGCGGCCCTGGATCTGGGCTTCTATCTGAGCGTGTCCGGCATCGCCGCCTTTCCCAAGAGCAACGACCTGCGCGCCATCTTCAAGGCCGCGCCGCTGGACCGCCTGCTGGTGGAAACCGATGCGCCCTATCTCGCCCCGCCGCCCTATCGCGGGAAGCGCAACGAACCGGCCTATGCGGCGCAGACCGGCCGGCTTGTGGCCCAGGCTTTCGATCTCACCTACGAGGATTTCGCCGCCGCGACCGAGGCCAATTTCGAGCGTTTGTTCACCAAGGCCGCCTGAAGATGATCCGGTTTCGGCTCAAGGGCCACGCCTGACCGAGATATCCGACATTATGTCAGACGTGGGTCAACCATCGATTTAGACCCATCCGAGAGCCCGCTAATCCGACATCCGCGCCGCGCGGCCGCCTCTCCGCCGGGGCTCCGGCGCGCGCGCCTGCCCTTCCTCCAAAACTTCGGTCATCGGATGGCCGGCGACGCCATGGGCCGCCAATAACCGGCTGATCGCCGCATGCGCCGGGCCCTCGATACTCAGCGCCCAGTCAAGAAAAATCGACCGACATTCCGGTTTCGCGATCCCATCGATCCGATAGGCCTCCCGGATCAACCCCTTGGGATCATCCGGGTTTTTGCTCTCCGCCATGCGCCGCCTCCTGCATCGGACTTAGACCTGCACCCCCACACGGTCCAGCGCGGACCTGAGAACGGCTTCCGCTTCCTCCGCATCCTTTAAGTTGGACATCTGCAGGGCCGCCAGATCGTCGGCGCCCATGCGACCAACCAACATCTCTACCCCACCGGTCCCCAAAGCCTCGGCATCGTCACCATCGGTCAGCAACCGCAAGATCAGCCGCTGCCGCGCGAACCGCTCTTGAATAGCGCTCAAAACCGCCCGTTCATCAACAGACAGCCACCCCTCCAGGTCCAATTGCGCAGCCGTTTGGCGCACCGGAGCGCCAGCCAGGACGGCTTGGGCCTGCGCCGCCAGTTCGATCTCTTGCAGACGGCCGGGCCCATCCTTGGGGTCGAGCCCACCGCCCGGCTTGGCCACACGCAACCGGCCAAACATGGCGCCAAGCTCGGCGAGCACCTCGCCACGGCTGAACCGGCCGGTCCCGATCACGTCCCGCCGGGCATGTTCCATCGCCGCCCGCAGCGCCCGCGGTCCAGCCACCGGACGCGCCCGGGTCACGGCCAGATGTTCCCAGACCCAAGCCTCCTCCAACTGATACGCGCGGAACCCCGATAAAGCCGTCGCTACAGGCCCCTGACGCCCCGACGGTCGCAGCCGCATATCGACCTCGTAAAGTCGGCCCGCGCCGGTGGGCGCGCTCAGCGCGGTGATCAGCACCTTGGCCGCCTTTGCCGCCCACTGCCCCGCGGGCAGAGAGCGACGGCCATCCGATACCTTGTCGCCACCCCCGTCGTGGATGACCACCAGATCCAGGTCGGAGCGCGCGTTGAGCCCCTGGGCACCCAGCGATCCCATCCCGCAAACACCAACCTGCAAGCCCGGCACTTGGCCATAGCGGCGCGCAGTTTCCGAAAGCGCGGCGGCCCAGGCGGCCCGAACTGTGGCATCGGCCAAATCGGCATAGGCCCGGGCGATAACCTCTGGCGGTTCCAAATCACGCAGCAAGTGGACGCCGATCCGGAAATGCCAGTCACGGTGCCAGCGGCGGAGCACCTCCAGCGCCTCCTCGAAGTCGACTGGTAGATGGGGCGGGGACGGACGCTGGGACAGGGGAGCGAAGAAGCTGCCGTCAAGGACCGCATCCAGGACACCGGCATTGCGGGACAGGTGGCGGGCCAGATCCGGGGCCGTGGCGCAGATATCGGCCAGCAGGGCAACCAGCTTGGGGTTGGCGTCGAACAAGGACAGGACCTGGACGCCGGCGGGCAAGCCTCGCAGAAAAGAATCGAAGGCCGTAAGCGCCTCGCCCGGCCGCGCCGCGCGGGCCAGTTCAGCCAAAAGCTCCGGGCGGAGACGGCGAAAAATCTCCCGGGCCCTGTCGGAGCGGAGCGCTGGATAGGTGGGCCATCGATCCGTCACGGCCCGCGCCCCGTCGATCGGATCGGGCCCCGATTTCGGGCTGCGCGGGGCGAAGGCGGGATCGATCCGGGCCTCGACCATCCGCAACCGATCCCGCAAGTCGGTAACGAACCCATCGACGTTGGTTTCGCCCATGAAGCAAGCGATCCTGCGCAGCCCGGTCGGATCAGACGGCAACCGATGGGTTTGGCTATCCTGCACCATCTGCAACCGATGCTCGACCCGGCGCATATACTGATAATTGTCCGTCAATTCGGTGCGGACATCGTCTGCAACATGCCCGGCATCGGTCAGGGCCTGGAGGGCGGGCAGCGTCCCACGCACCCGCAGCGATGGATCGCGCCCGCCCAGGACCAATTGCTGGGTCTGCGCGAAGAATTCGATCTCTCGGATACCGCCCTGTCCCAGTTTTACGTCGTGGCCCGGCACATCCCATGCCCCCGCCAGACCTTTGTGATCCCGAATACGCAGCCGCATGTCATGGGCATCCTGGACAGCCGCGAAATCCAAGTGTCGCCGCCAGACGAACGGACGGAGGCGGTCAATGAAGCCTTCCCCTGCGGCGATGTTCCCGGCACACGCGCGCGCCTTGATCCAGGCGGCCCGCTCCCAGGTGCGGCCCATGGCTTCGTAATACCGTTCGGCGGCCTCCATCGACAAAACGATCGGGGTCGAAGCCGGATCGGGCCGCAGACGAAGGTCGGTTCGAAAAACGTAACCGTCTGCGCGCATGTCGGACAATTGGGCCGACGCCGCGCGCGCCGCCTTGAGCAGGATGGGACGGGCAGAGGCATAGTCTTCGGGCGCATAGCGCGTTTCGTCGAAGAGCAGGACCAGATCGATATCGCTGGAATAATTCAGCTCGCCCGCACCCATCTTGCCCATTGCGATAGCGACCAGACCACCATCCCCATAGACCGGATCCTTCCCATGCCGCCGGAGCCCCCAGGCCAACGCCGCACGAAGGCAGGCATCGGCAAAGGCGGTCCAGTGCTGGGTTGCCTCCATCACAGGCCAGACGCCGCCGAGCTCGCAAAGCCCGACCAGCAACGCCGCCCGCCGCTTCGCCTGCCTGAGGCCGGGACCCGGATCACCGTCGAGACAATCGATCTCCGACATGAGCGCGGCCAGGGCTTCTTCCGGTTCGTGGTCCCAAGCACCTGACAGCCAGTCCCGCTCTTTCAGCATCAGGTTGCTCAAAAACGAACTGCACCCGGCCGCGCCCTCGATCAGCGGGACCAGCTCCTTCGGCGGTCCCAGCTCCGCGCAAAAATGCGCCCCTGTCTCCGCATCGAAGGGGATCGGATGGGTCGTCAGGCGATCGCGAAACATGGCGGGATCAGCGCACTTGCCGCCCGCGCCGTCAATCGCCACAAGCCGGTCATGAGCAAGAGCCTTCGCCGCGTGACCCGCGCCCTCCACGAGGCCGGTCTGGAAATCACGCCCGTCGAAATGCCGGGCGAAACCCGGACGGCCGCCCAAGCGGCGGCCGAAGTCGGCTGCGAGACCGACCAGATCGCCAAGTCGATCCTGTTCGGCCGGGCCGATGGATGTGCACTTTTCCTAACGGCGGGCGGAAATACCGTGGACCAGACCAAGGCCTCGGCCCTGGCCGGAACCGACCTGGCGCGCGCCGACGCGGCAACCGTGCGCGCGATCACAGGCTTTGCCATAGGCGGCGTGGCGCCCGTGGGCCACGTCTCCCCGTCCTCAATCTGGATGGACCCGCGGCTGATGGAGTTCGAGACGGTTTGGGCGGCAGCCGGCACACCGCGCCACGTCTTTCCAATCGCACCGGAACGCTTGCAGCAGATCACGAATGCCGTCGTTGCGCCCTTCACCAGCTAACGCGACACTTCGCTCGATCTAAGCGAACAGATCGTGGCAAAGCTCTAGCGCATCGACCAGAACGTCCACCTCCTGGCGGGTGTTGTAGACGCCGAAGCTCGCCCGGCACGTCGCCGTCACGCCCAGATGGGCCATCAAGGGCTGCGCACAATGGTGACCCGCGCGCACGGCCACGCCCTTCTTGTCGAGCACGGTGGAGATGTCGTGTGCATGGGCCGCGCCGTCTAGCGTGAAGCTGAAGATGGCGGCCTTATCCTTTGAATTCCCTTGGACATTGAGCCAGTTCAATCCGTCGAGCCGCGTGCCGGCATAGTCACGCAGATCGGCCTCATGGGCCGCGATCTGATCCATCCCCAGATCCATCATCCAATCGATGGCGGCGCCCAACCCGATGGTCTGAACGATCCCCGGCGTCCCCGCTTCGAACTTCATCGGCGGGTCGTTCCAGGTGACGACATCCTTGCCCACATCCCTGATCATGTCGCCGCCGCCCATGAAGGGCTCCATCTCGGCCATGCGCTCGGGCCGGATATAGACCGCGCCGGACGCGCTCGGACCATAAAGCTTGTGGCCCGTGATCGCATAGAAATCACAGCCCAGATCGGCGACATCGACCGGCATGTGAACCGCAGCCTGGGACCCGTCGACCACAACTGGAATACCCTTGGCCCGGGCGCCGTCACAGATGGACTTCACATCAACAACGGTTCCCAACACGTTGGAAAGATGTGTGATCGCGATCAATTTGGTCCGCTCGGTTACCGCATCCAGGACGGCCTGCGGATCCAGATCGCCATTCACATCCGTTTCAACCCAGACCAGTTTGACCCCCTGTCGTTCGCGCAGGAAGTGCCATGGCACGATGTTGGCGTGGTGCTCCATGATCGACAGGATGATCTCGTCTCCGGCCTCCAGGCGAGGCGCGGCCCAACCGTAGGAGATAAGGTTCATGGCTTCCGTCGTGCCGGAGGTGAAGACGATATGATCCTCCGACGGTGCCCCCAGGAAACGCGCGATCTTACCCCGCACCGCCTCATAATTCTCGGTCGCGATCGTAGAGAGCGTGTGCAGCCCCCGATGAACGTTGGAATATTCCTCCGCATAGGCGCGCTGGATCGTGTCGAGCACGACCTGCGGCTTCTGGGCGCTGGCGCCGTTGTCCAAATAGGTCAGCGGCTTGCCGTTGATTTCCCGTGTCAGGATCGGGAACTGGGCGCGGATGGCGTCGATATCGATCATCTGAGTTTCTCCAGGATCAGCATGCTTGCCGCAAAGACCAGAACCGCTGGCGCCAGATAATGGCCCGCGACGAATGCGATCGCTGCCAAGGGAAGGCAGGCGAGCCAGTCCTTTTCCGGCGCTATTGCGCGAACCGAAATGACCAGCACCAGCAGCGTCCCGCCGAAGCCAATGGTGAACATCGGCCCATAGACGTTGATGCTTGTCAGCACGAACAGCAGCCAAGAGGCCGCCTGAACCAATTCCAGGCCGATCAGCGAAATCGCATAGGGGAGCGTCATCCACAGCGCAGTGGCACCCGTGATCGGCTGACCCATGATGTGCTTTCCGCCAATCCAGAGGCTGGCGGCAACGGCGAAGATACGGCTCAATTCGACAGCAGCGACGACGACTGCTCCCATATCGCGCTTGCCGCCGGGTTGCAAAGACTGGGGGAAGGCCAATGGCCCATAGATCATGTCGATCAGCACAAGCACCAGAGTGGCCAGGAGCAGGCAAGACGCGGCAACCGGCGTCGAAGGCGTGTTTGCCTGCATATCGGCGAGCGCTTCCAGTGGATCCTGGAAAAAGTGGCCGATCCCGTGGCGAATGCGGGCGATCACGACGGCCGCTCTGCGACGTATAGCGAATTGAGCCAGAGCCAGAAGAAGGCTCCAAGGGCAAGGGCACCGACCAGGGAGAAGCCGGGATGGTCCGTGCCGACGAACCCACCGGTCAGCCCATGGAGCAGAAAGGCCGGCGTACACGCCAGCAAGGACCAACCAAGGGCCAGCCGGGCTTGCGCCCAGTCACCTTTCCCGCCGATGGCCTTGGCGACCAGATGGGAGAGAGCTGCAATGGCGATCAGCAAAAGTGGGGCCACGAAGATCCAGGCCATCAGAGTGCCACCCATGAGCAACATGAAATCCTCGCCCGTCTCAAACGCCTGCCGGGACAGTCTCGGCAACTGGGCGACAAAAACCATGATGCAGCCCAACATCAGGAACAGAAATCCCCGGTCGTCATAGGAGCCCCGCGCCATATGTTCCGCCATGACGGTTTGAGGGCGGATCCAGGCCCGGGGAATATCCCGGCTGACCGACATCAGGC
This sequence comes from Pseudomonadota bacterium, assembly GCA_039181205.1. Lineage (GTDB taxonomy): Bacteria > Pseudomonadota > Alphaproteobacteria > Rhodobacterales > Rhodobacteraceae > Jannaschia. Next base: position 7,394 of record JBCDCS010000031.1, on the reverse strand, counting down.
GTCGCGGAGCCAGTCCGCCAGCCGGTCCGAAACGTGGCCGCGCAGGTCGTCGTCGCCGATTTCTTCCAGCGCTTCGGCCAGGAAACTCAGCACCAGTAAGTCCGTCGCCTCCTTCTCCGGCACCCCGCGGGACCGCAGATAGAAGAGCGCCGTCTCGTCGATTGCCCCCGTGGTCGAGCCGTGGGAACAGGCGACGTCATCGGCGTAGATTTCCAGCTCCGGCTTGGCCAGGAAGACGCTGTCATCGTCCAGAAGCAGCGATTGGCTGATCTGATAGCCGTCGGTCTTCTGCGCGCCTTCCTTCACCAGAATCTTGCCCTGGAAGACGCCCGTCGCGCCATCCCGCAGGACCTTCTTGAAGACCTGGCGGCTTTCGCAATTCTCGGCGTCGTGGGTGATCCAGACGGTGTCGTCGTGATGAAAATCACCGCGTCCGAACACCGCGCTCGCAATATGCGCGACGCCTTCATCGCCCGTCAGTTCGATCACCGCTTCATTGCGGGTCAATTGCCCATTGGCCGACAGCGTGAAGGATTTCAGCAGGCTTTCCTTGCCCAAACGCGCGAAGAGATGCGTGTTCACATGGCGATCGTGATCGGGGCCCTGGATGCGATAATGATGACAGGTTCCATTATCCGCGACATCGATTTCGGTGACGGTATTCGCTCGGGCACCCGCGGTGCCGGATTTGAGGATCGTGACCTCAGCTCCGCCTTCCACGCGAACCACGTGATGGTGCAGCGCATCGCTGGCGCCGAGGGTGCGGATGTGGACGGGGGTCGTGACCTTGTCCGTCGCCCGGATCACCAGGCCGGCCGCCGCATAGGCCGTGTTGAGCATGGCGAGCGGGCGGGAAATTGGACGGGAACCGGCCGCTTCCAACACGCCATAGATATCCCGGGCCCAATGGATATCCGTCTCACTGGCCTGGGCCAAAGTCCCAATTTCCAAGCCGTCGGGCAAGGTATCGGGCAGCGTGATCGCATCGCCGTCGATGGTGACGAGCAGCGTTTCGACCCCATCCCAGGGGTCGCCCGCATCCGACGGCACCGATATGGCCGGGTCTGGCTGAACAAGAGCAGTAGGGTTGGTATATCGCCAATATTCGTCGCGGCGCCCCGGCATCCCGACGGCACGCAAGCGACCGAGCGCATCCTCACGCGCCTTCCCAAGCCAGCCGCTCCCGGCAGGCAGGGTCAGTCCGGCGATACGCTCTTCCGTTGCTGTTTTCTTCGCTTCGGCGACCATCACGCCACCTCGGCCAGCAGATCGCCATAGCCGTTCTTTTCGACTTCCAGCGCCAATTCCGGGCCGCCGGATTTCACGATGCGACCATCGGCCATGATGTGCACCACGTCCGGTTTGATGTGGTCCAACAGCCGTTGATAATGCGTGATCACCAGAAAGGCGCGGCCTTCATCCCGCAGCGCATTCACACCTTCGGACACCAGTTTCATCGCATCCACGTCCAGGCCGGAATCCGTCTCGTCCAGAATGCACATCTTCGGCTCCAAAACGGCCATCTGTAGGATTTCGTTACGCTTTTTCTCGCCGCCCGAGAAGCCCACATTCACAGGCCGCTTCAACATGTCGGCGTCGATCTTCAGCGTCTTGGCCTTCTCCCGGATCACCTTCAAGAAATCGCCCGCGCTCATCTCGTCCAGCCCGCGTGCCTTCCGCTGGGCATTCACCGCCGTCCGCAAGAACGTCATATTGCCCACGCCCGGGATTTCGACCGGATATTGGAACGCCAAGAACAGACCAGCAGCCGCGCGCTCCTCAGGCTCCATCTCCAGGATATCTTCGCCTTCCAGCGTTGCCTCACCCTCGGCGACCTCATACCCGTCGCGTCCCGATAGAACGTAGGACAGCGTCGACTTTCCCGACCCGTTCGGCCCCATGATGGCATGAACCTTGCCTGCATCGACCGTCAGGTCGACACCCTTCAGGATCTGCTTGTCTTCTTCCTCAAGCTTCACATGCAGGTTCTTGATCTCAAGCATCTTTGCCATCCTTTTCAGCGCTGTGGAGCGCGATGTTCATGTGTTCGACGGTGTGTGGCGTCAGGCTGAGCGGCGCATCTTCCGAAAGACGTGATAGAGGACGGGGCCCGCCACCAATCCAACCTTCGTCAGCATGGATCCGCCATCGGTATAGAGGAGTTCATCCAACCCGGCGCCTGCGAGAGAGCCCACGATCGCCATTACGACATAGGGCCAAATTGCAGGTCTGGCATCCTCGTCCTCCGGCGTTTCGCGGTCGGTCACCCCACCGATCCTTCCAGAGAAATGGCCACTAATTGCTGGGCTTCCATGGCGAATTCCATAGGCAGCGCCTGGAGCACCTCCTTGCAGAAGCCGTTCACCACGAGGGCCACCGCCTCCTCCTCATCCATGCCGCGCGAACGGCAGTAGAAGAGCTGATCGTCGTCCACCTTGGAGGTCGTCGCCTCATGTTCGACGCGAGACGAATTGTTCTTCACCTCGATATACGGAACCGTATGTGCACCGCAGTCCGACCCGATCAGAAGCGAGTCGCACTGGGTGTAGTTTCGCCCGTTCTTCGCCTTTGGGTGCATCGAAACCAGTCCGCGATAGGTGTTCTGCGCGCGGCCCGCCGAGATCCCTTTGGACACGATCCGCGACTTCGTGTTCTTACCCAGATGCACCATCTTGGTGCCGGTATCCGCCTGTTGGAAGTTGTTGGCGATGGCGATCGAGTAGAATTCGCCCTGGCTCTCCTCGCCCCGCAGGATGCAGGACGGATATTTCCACGTCACCGCCGAGCCGGTCTCGACTTGCGTCCACATCACCTTCGACCGCGCACCCCGGCAATCGGCTCGCTTGGTCACGAAGTTATAGATGCCGCCCTTGCCGTTTTCGTCGCCGGGGAACCAGTTCTGGACGGTGGAATATTTGATCTCCGCATCGTCCAGCGCGACCAATTCCACCACCGCCGCGTGAAGCTGCGCCGTGTCCCGCTGCGGCGCCGTACAGCCCTCCAGATAAGACACATAGGAGCCTTCATCGGCGATGATAAGCGTCCGCTCGAATTGACCGGTATTCTCGGCGTTGATGCGGAAATAGGTCGACAGCTCCATCGGGCACTTCACGCCCTTGGGGATGTAGACGAAGGACCCGTCGGAGAAGACGGCGGAATTCAGCGTGGCGTAGTAGTTGTCGGACTGCGGAACGACCGAGCCCAGATACTTCTTCACCAGCTCCGGATGATCCTGGATCGCCTCTGAAATCGAGCAGAAGATCACCCCGGCCTTAGCCAGTTCGTCCTTGAACGTGGTACCCACCGACACGCTGTCGAACACCGCGTCCACGGCCACCTTCCGATCTTCCGGCGCAGGTTCCACGCCAGCCAGGATCGCCTGTTCTTTCAGGGGGATACCGAGCTTGTTATAGGTCTCCAGCAGCTTCGGATCGACCTCATCCAGTGATTTCGGCTTCTCCACCATGGAGGCGGGCCGCGCGTAATAATACTGATCCTGGAAGTCGATCTCCGGATACTGAACCATTGCCCATTTCGGCTCGGTCATCTGCAGCCAGCGGCGATAAGCCACCAGGCGCCATTCGAGCATCCATTCTGGCTCGTTATTCTTCTTCGAAATCAGGCGGACGATGTCTTCAGACAGACCTTTGGGCGCATACTCGGTCTCGATCTCTGTTTCCCAACCGTGCTTGTAGGTGCCCGCCAGGGATTTCACGGCCTCGACGGTCTCTGCTTCGACACCATCTTTGACCCGAATCTCGTCCAAAGCCGTCATGTCCGTCTCCTGTTTCTCAGCCGCAAAAAGGTCTCCACGAACCTCTCCACCTGTTCTCTCGTCACCGAGGGCCCCAAGCTCACGCGGATCGCGCAATCTGCTTCCCTCAAACCGTATCCCATCGCCCTAAGAACTGCGCTTTCGCGCACTTTTCCGGACGAACAAGCCGACCCCGCGCTGACCGCGAACCCCGCCAAGTCCAGCGCCATCACCTGTGTCTCGCCCTTCCACCCCGGGGTGATGAAGCAAGACGTATTGGGCAGCCGCTTCGATTCCTTCCCGACTAAAATAGTCGGACCTTCACCGCTCTCAAGACTTGTTTCTAGAAAAGTTCTAAGTTGAGAAACCCGATCCCACAACCCCGCTTCTAAATCACGCGCCGCAGCCTCCGCCGCGGCGCCAAATCCGGCGATCCCGGGGATGTTCTCGGTCCCCGACCGGCGCCCCATCTCCTGACCACCGCCCTTGATCTGCGCGGCCACATCCAAACCTCGCCGGATCACCAGCGCCCCGATGCCTTTCGGGCCGCCCAATTTGTGCGCCGATACCAGGGCCATCTCGACGCCCGACCAGTCGAAGGCGAGCGGTATCTTCCCGAATGCTTGGGTCATATCGCTGAGGGCGAGGCCGTTGGGCAGGTCCTGCAGAATACCGGTTTCCGAATTGGCCGCCTGCAGCACACTGGCCGACGGATCGGGCACCGCGACCCGCCCCGCCCCGTCGACTGCCAGCGCGCCGCTACCCCAAGCCGCGACGGCCTCGTGCTCGATTGGCGCACTGGCCAGATCGCGGCCCGCCATCGCCAGGGCGGCCCCTTCCGTGGCGCCCGAGACGAAAACCACATCCGATGCCGACGCTCCGAGCGCGTCGGCGACCTGGGCACGCGCCCGTTCGACCAGCGCTTTCGCCTCGCGCCCTTCCCCATGGACGGAGGACGGATTGCCAAGCACGTCGAGCGCTCCGATCACGGCCGCCCGCGCCTCCGGCCGGACGGGCGCCGTCGCGTTCCAGTCCAAATAAACGCGGTCGGGCATCCAGGCCCTCCTTCGTCTTTTCTCAATGTCTCAAGGGTGACCTTGCGAACGGGCGGGGTCCCGGCAACTAGCCTATTCGTCCACCACCTCGAACAGTGACGGCACGGCCGGACAGGGCGTCAATTCGTTCTGCACGACGTCCGACAAACGGGTTTGGTGCAGGAATACGTATACATGAGCCGACAGCGATTCCCACAATCGGTTCGTCATTGATTGCGCGCGGGAGCCTGACACCGCCCCCTTGGCGCCCGCACCCGGCTGCAAGGCCGACACCGTCTCATCCACGGCCTCCAGGATATCGGACACCCGGATCTCCGATGCGGATCGCGCCAGGCGATACCCGCCACCGGGCCCGCGCACCGATTGCACCAACTCCGACCGGCGCAACTTGACGAAGAGCTGTTCCAGATAGGGCAGCGACACGTCTTGCCGCTTGGAGATGTCCCCAAGCGTGGACAGCACGCCCTCTGGCTGCATCGCCAGATCGGCCAAGGCGACCATGGCGTAGCGTCCCTTTGTGCTCAGCTTCATGCACGCCTCCGTTGACCTTCGGATGCAGGCCCCATACCTCTCCGCAGGCCCGACAAAATGCGTCCGGGCGCGCCCCGCGTCAACAGCCAGGAGCAACCATGCCCGAAGTGATCTTCCCAGGACCCGAAGGCCGCCTGGAGGGCCGCTACCATCCGCAGAAGGTCAAGGACGCGCCGATTGCGATCATTCTGCACCCCCATCCGCAGTTCGGCGGCACCATGAACAACCGGGTCGTCTACAACCTCCATTATGCATTCCAAGATTTGGGGTTCACGGTCCTGCGATTCAATTTCCGCGGGGTCGGCCGCAGCCAGGGCGAATACGACCAAGGCATCGGCGAACTCAGCGATGCGGCTTCGGCTCTGGACTATCTGCAAAGCCTGAACCCTAATTCAAAGCACTGCTGGGTTGCCGGTTTCTCGTTCGGCGCCTGGATCGGCATGCAACTTCTGATGCGCCGCCCCGAAATCACCGGCTTCATCTCCGTCTCCCCGCCCGCAGATCGGTATGATTTCAGCTTCCTAGCCCCTTGCCCCAGCAGCGGCCTGATCATCAACGGCAGCGCCGACCGCGTTGCCTCCCCGGCCGACACCGTATCGCTGGTTAATAAGCTGCATGAGCAGAAGGGCATCACCATCACCCACCAGGAAATGGAGAGCGCCGGTCACTTCTTCGAAGATCCCCACATGGATCCGATGATCGAGTCGGTCAAAACCTATGTCGCCCGGCGCCTGACCGAGACCACCAGATGAGTCGCCTCGCCGAAGAGCTGGCCGACAAATTGGCCGCCGACGTGATCAAACATGTCGAAGCGACCGGCGACGAAGAAATGATCAGCATCATGGGGCGGGCCCTGGGCGATTCCTCCCAGACCCTGCAGGAGGCCTTCATCACCTCCGTTCGGGTCCAGCGGGCGGCCATGCGCGCCCAGGAACTTCTGGCCAAGCGCATTAAAGACTACAGAAAACCCGATGGCTGACGCGGGCGACCTGGATGCCCGCATGGCTTTCCTGATGGAAGCCGACCGTCTGAAATCTGTCGGCCGCGCCACACGCCTCGCCGATGGCTCGCGGTTCGAAAACTCCGCCGAACATTCTTGGCACCTGACGCTCTTCGCACTCACGCTCGCCCCGCACGCTCCCGACGGCGTCGATACCAACCGCGTGATCCGCATGCTGATCCTCCACGACCTGGTCGAGATCTATGCCGGCGACACCCCGATCTTTGCCGAAGAAGGCGCGCAGATGACCGATGAGGCTGCGGCCGCCGACCGGATTTTTGGCTTGCTGCCCGCAGAACAAGCGGCCGAATTCCGCGCGCTCTGGGATGAGTTCGAAGCCGCCGAGAGCCCCGATGCGCGCTTCGCTAAATCCTTGGACCGATTTCAGCCGCCCAACCAGAACCTCGCGAATGGCGGCGGATCCTGGACGGATTATGCGGTGACAGAAGACCTGTTCCGGGCTCGCGTAGGGACCAAAATCGACCACGGAGCCCCGGCCCTCTGGGCCTGGCTTTCGCCAAAGATCGCGGCATTTTTCCAGCGGTCATAGCGGCCCTATCCCCAAGCTTGTCATCCGCTTTGATCCAGATCACTTTGCGAGACCGGCCTAATTGGTATGCGATGGCATACTACTGGCCCTGTTGAAAATGATGGGTTAGGAGAGCCGCGCAACGACCAACGTTTCAGAGGCCCCCATGACCAAGATCAAGGTAGACAACCCCGTCGTCGAACTCGACGGGGACGAGATGACCCGCATCATCTGGCAGTTCATCAAGGACAAGCTGATCCTGCCCTACCTGGATGTGGACCTGCTCTACTACGATCTGGGCATTGAGGCGCGGGACGAAACCGACGACCAGATCACCATCGATGCGGCCGAAAAGATCAAGGAAGTCGGCGTCGGCGTGAAATGCGCCACGATCACGCCCGACGAAGGACGGGTCGAAGAATTCGGCCTGAAGAAGATGTGGCGCAGCCCCAATGGCACGATCCGCAACATCCTGGGCGGCGTCGTCTTCCGCGAGCCGATCATCTGCTCCAACGTCCCGCGCCT
>JBCDCS010000030.1:0-15896 GCA_039181205.1 Pseudomonadota bacterium | reverse complement strand
GGGGCGGTGATCCCGATCCTGGCGAATTTCATCGTCGCCGGAGAGGAGCAGGGGGTGGAGCGATCCGCCCTGTCGGGGACGATCCAGAACGATATCCTGAAGGAATTCATGGTGCGGAACACCTATGTCTATCCGCCCGAGCCCAGCATGAAGATCATCGCAGATATCATTGAATATACGTCAGAAGAGATGCCGAAGTTCAATTCGATCTCGATCTCCGGCTATCATATGCAGGAGGCGGGGGCGAACCTGGTGCAGGAACTGGCCTTCACCCTGGCCGATGGCCGGGAATATGTGCGCGCGGCACTGGCGCGGGGCATGGATGTGGACCGGTTCGCGGGGCGGCTGTCATTCTTCTTCGCCATTGGCATGAATTTTTTCATGGAGGCCGCGAAGCTGCGGGCGGCGCGGCTGCTCTGGCATCGGATCATGTCCGAGTTCGAGCCGAATAACCCCAAGAGCTTGATGCTCCGCACCCATTGCCAGACGTCCGGCGTGTCCTTGCAGGAGCAGGATCCCTACAACAACGTGGTGCGCACCGCTTATGAAGCCATGGCCGCCGTGCTTGGCGGGACGCAGTCGCTGCACACGAACTCCTTCGATGAAGCCATTGCTTTGCCGACAGAAAATTCCGCCCGGATTGCCCGGAACACCCAGTTGATTCTGCAGGAGGAGACGGGTGTGACCAACGTGGTCGACCCACTGGCAGGATCCTATTACGTCGAAAAGCTGACCCATGACCTGGCCGAGGAGGCTTGGAAGCTGATCGAGGAGGTCGAGGAACTGGGCGGGATGACCAAGGCGGTGATCTCGGGCATGCCGAAGCTGCGCATCGAGGAAAGCGCGGCGACGCGCCAGGCGATGATCGACAAGGGGGAAGAGGTGATCGTCGGGGTCAACAAGTACCGGCGGGAGACCGAGGACGCGATCGATATCTTGGATATCGACAACGATGCGGTCCGCGAGGCGCAGGTGGCGCGGCTGACCAAGATTCGGGCCAGTCGCGATGAGGCGGCCTGCAAGAACGCGCTCGACGAATTGTCGCGCCGGGCCGCCGAGGGCGGCAATTTGCTGGAAGGGGCCGTGGAAGCCGCCCGCGCCCGGGCCACGGTCGGCGAAATCAGCAACGCGATGGAGTCGGTCTTCGGCCGCCACCGGGCCGAGGTGAAGACGCTCGCCGGGGTGTATGCGGCGGCCTATGACGGCGATGAAGGTTTCGCGGCCATCCAATCGGACGTGGAGGCCTTCGCGGACGAGGAAGGGCGCCGCCCCCGGATGCTGGTGGTGAAGATGGGCCAGGACGGCCACGACCGGGGCGCCAAGGTGATCGCGACGGCCTTCGCGGATATCGGCTTCGACGTGGATGTGGGCCCCCTGTTCCAGACCCCGCAAGAGGCCGCGCAGGACGCCATCGACAACGATGTCCACGTGGTCGGGATTTCGTCGCAGGCGGCGGGGCACCGGACGCTGGCACCGAAGCTGATCGAGGCGCTCCGGGCCAACGGCGCGGGGGAAATCATCGTTATCTGCGGCGGCGTCATCCCACAGCAGGATTACGACTTTCTGCGGAAGGCGGGGGTCGCCGCGATCTTCGGGCCGGGCACCAATATTCCCAAAGCGGCCGCCGATATCCTGCGCCTGATCCGGGGCGCACGGGCGGCGGCCTGAGGGGCTGCGCCCAGCGGGATTTTTCCCTTGCGACGCCTAGGACGCTCCACTATCTGACGCCCCACGGTTGGGGTGTAGCCAAGCGGTAAGGCAGCGGTTTTTGGTACCGTGTACCGTAGGTTCGAATCCTACCACCCCAGCCAATTCTTTCTAACATTTTGATTGCTCTCGACGTTTCCGTGTTGCCACCATTTGGTGGGAAGGTGCGGTTGGGAGTGGTGGTGAGCCGAGCACCGGTCGATCGGTCCGATGTGAGATGGTGTCGGCCCGCCGGGGATGGGGCGGCTGGAAGCCATCGGCCTGATGGCTTTCTCTGGATGGGTGACGCAATCGACTGGGAAGACGGCCGAAAGAGCGATCCACAATCGGAAGGCGGCCGCCAGAGATATGGGGCCGTGCCGCGCGATGCCGACCACATGATCGATCCGCTTTGGTCGTCCGAGACAGAGGCAAAGCAGGACTGCTTAGACTGGCTTTATGCCCGGTCGCGCCTGGCGCTCCAGGATATCTTCTTGGGCCATCGGGGGAACAAGCGCCTTCGGGGGCCTTGCTGCGCAGCGAGGCGGAGGTGGATTGCTTGGAAGAGCCTGACTTCTTCGGCCGTGTGCCGCTTTTGGTGGATGAACCCTCCGCGGTGTGCCTGGTCGCGGATGACGAGGGCGGGGCATTGGCCGAGGGGGGGCAGAATCTGGCCGGCCCTCTTGGCACACCGTGGGCTTCTATTTGATCGTTATTGATCGAATTATGCCGTTTTTGATAATTTCAGGCGGCAGGTTGATTGCATAGCTTTCGCCTTGGGCCATAACGCAAGCCAGGGGAGAGAGATGATCAAACATCTGCGGCAATCGCGCATACTTGGAATCCTGCGGACGGAGGGCACGGTCGAGTTGTCGAGCCTGCAGCGGTTAATCCCGGGCGTGTCGCTCGTGACGCTGCGCCGGGACCTTTCGGAGCTTGCCGAGGCGGGCGCACTGAAGCGGACCCATGGCGGCGCCGTTCTGCCCGATGCGGATATCCTGCGCCTGCCGTCCAGGCGGCCCCATCTGGTCGCGTCGGAGGACATGGGGTCGGGATTGGAAGGGATGGATGGTATCATCCTGCCCCCGATCAGTGGCCGGGGCGCCGAAGCACTGCGCCGCCGGGTCGCCCGATCCGGGGCTCCGTTTCTAGCGGAGTCGGCGGCGCAGGACGGGGGCGTTTATCTGGGCCCGGACAACGCCGCGGCCGGCCACGCACTGGGTGAGGCGGCGGGCCGGGCGGCGGCGGAGCGCCCGGCGGTCGTCCTGATGATCTGCCAGATGGATTTGCCCAACACGCGGGCCCGGTCCGACGGGTTCGAAGCCGGGTTCACGGCGGCCCATGGCGGGTCGGTGGAGTTCATTCGGGTGAACGGCCAGGGCAGCTATCGCCAATCGTTGCGCGTGACGCTGGATGCACTTCGGACCCGGGACGACATCTCCGTCGTGTTCGGCGTGAATGACCATTCGGCGCTGGCCGGGATCGATGCGGCCGAACAGGTCGGTGTGACGGTGTCCATCTATGCTGCCGGTGGCGAAAATCCGGACTTCGTCGGGCGGCTGGCCGAGCGGGGGCCGTTGTGCGCCGTGGCGGCGTTCTTTCCGGGGGTGGTGGGGACCATGGCCATCGACGTGATGGCGCGCGCGGCCGAGACCGGGACGCTGCCGGAGAGCTTGATTACTCCCTATGTCATCATCGATCCGGAGAACCTGGCCGATTACTATCACCAGACGGCGACGGGCGGATGGGCCTTGATGGAGCACCGCCAGGCCGCTTTGGTAGGTCCCGCGTCGCCGCATCCGATTGGGCGGCGATATCAGATCGGGTTCATGCCCCATTACCCGGCCCACGATTGGTACCGGATCATGATCCAAGCCATGACGGCCCGGGCCGCGGAATACGGCATCACGTTCAATGTCTCGCCGCCCCATAAGGGCATCGCAGAGGAGATCGTGCGGTTGCGGTCCGAGATCGCGCAGACGGCGGCCGACCGGATCGAACCGGGCCAGACCGTGATCCTGGGGCAGGGCGAAGCGACCCGCCTTTTGGCCGAAGAGATCGCACGCCGGGCCATCGAGATGCCGGCCCATTGGGCGGGCGTGACGGTGATCACCAACGCGCTCGATATCCTGGACCGATTGGCAAGCTGCGACGGTCTGAAGGTGATCCTGACCAGCGGCGAATTTCAGAAGGCGGACCGGTGCCTGGTGGGCCCGAGCCTGGGCGCGCTGTTCGAACGGATGCGGGCCGATCTGGCATTCCTGTCGGTGTCGGGTGTGTCGGCGGAATTCGGGCTGTCGGCCGTGGATGAACGCCTAGCCCTGGCCAATTCGCGGCTGGTCGATGCGGCCCGGCGCACGGTGGCGTTGGCCGATCACACGCTGATCGGGGTCGATTGCAATCACCGCATTGCCCGGCCCGAACGGGTGCATGACGTGATTACCGATGACGGCGCGATCCCCGCCGACCGTCAACGGTTGAGAGCTGTGGGCATCGACGTCCTGATCGCCGGCGAGGCGACGGATGATCTGCCGCAGGGACCCGAGGCAAGGGGAGCCACCGCCCGGTCCACGTGAAATCAACGCCACTCAATGGGAGGATAGTGATGAAAAAGACGTTTCTGACGACGGTGTCTGCGGGCGTGGTTGCCTTGGCAGGCGCGGCCTCGGCGCAGGAGGTGACGCTGCAATTCTGGGACAATCAGCAGACCGAAAGCGGCCTGTCGCAGTTCCAGCAGGAGGCGGTCGACCGCTTCATGGCCGAAAACCCGGACATCGTGGTCGAAGTCACCACGATCCCTTACCCGGAATATCAGCAGCGCCTTCTGACCGCCGTGCAGGGCGGCAACGCGCCCGATATCGCCACGCTGGACCAGATCTGGGTCGGCGCCTTCGCCCAAGCGGGGGCCATCGCCGATCTGGGCGACGAGGCGTCCGGGTCCGGTCTGACCCGCGATCAGTTCTTCGGCGGGGCCTGGGACAGCGCGGTGGTGGACGGCACGCTCTATGGCATCCCGTTCAATGTCGATGTCTGGCAGTTCAGCTTCTACAATCAGGATTTGTTCGATGCCGCGGGCATCGACCCGGCCACGATCAGCACCTTCGAGGGCCTGCGCGCCGCCGCAGAGGCGCTGACCGGCGATGGCCAGTTCGGCGTGGGCCTTTTCGGGCACCGGGGCGAGGATACGGTCGTGGTGGTGAATTCGTTCATCTTCTCCAATGGTGGCGCGGTCCTGGCCGCAGACGGCTCCTGCGCGCTGAACCAGCCCGAGGCGGTCGAAGCCATGACTTATCTGCAGGATCTCGCCCAGTTCGCGCCCGACGGCATTCTGAACGCCAATTCCGGCACCATGCGGGAGTTGTTCCTGAACGGCTCGCTGGCCGTGGAATTCTGGCCCGCGCTGGAACAGCCGACGCTGCAGGCCTCGGATATCAATTGGGGCTTCGTGAATGGCACCGCGCCCGAGGGTGAGACCGCCGTCGGCACCTTTGGCGGCTGGAATCTGGCGGTGTTCGAAAGTTCCGAGAACCAGGAAGCGGCATGGAAATTCATCGAGTTCATGGTGCGTGAGGACGTAAATGGCGACGTGGTCGACCTGATCCCGGCGAACCAGGCCGCGGCCGAGGCCTTCCTGGCCGAAAACCGGTCCGGTCCAGCCGAGATCATGGCGCATCTCAACAATGCGCAGGCCCGACCGTTGAGCCCCCGCTATCTGGAGATCGCGGATATCCAGATGACGCTTTATCAGGACGTCTTTTCGGGCGGTGACGTGCAAGCGGCGGCTGATAGCGCCTGCACCGAAATCGACGCGCTGAACTGAGCCCCGGCCCGCGGCGGAGACCTGTCCGCCGCGGGCTGCCTGACATGGGACATCTTCCATGACCCGCAAAGACCGTTGGCTCATCTGGCTGTTTCTGGCGCCGTCGCTGCTGCTGCTGAGCCTGTTCCTTTACTGGCCCATGGTCGGCACGGTGATCGAAAGCTTCTATGAGACGTCGTTCATCAACCCAGAGCCGCAATTCATGGGGCTCGCGGTCTATGAACGGGTCTTTGCGGACCGCCATTTCGATGCGGTTCTTTGGAATTCGGTGATCTGGACGCTTGGCGTCGTGCTTTTGCAGAATGTTCTCGGTTTCTTTGTCGCCGTGCTTTTGAACCAAGGGTTGCCCATGCAGGGGCTAACCCGCGCGCTTGTGCTGATGCCCTTCGTGCTGCCGGGCGTGGTCACGGCGATCCTGTGGCGCTTCATGTACGATCCGCAATTGGGCCTGATCAATTCGCTGATGATCCGCCTGGGCGTTATCGACGACAACGCCGCCTGGCTGGCCAATCCCGACACGGCCATGGCCGCCGTCATCTTCGTGGCCGTCTGGAAGGGCTTCCCGTTTTCGATGCTGATCTATCTGGCCGCCTTGCAGAACGTGGATCGCAGCCAATTGGAGGCCGCCACGCTGGATGGGGCGGGGCCTTGGCGGCGGCTGATCGATGTGACCCTGCCCGCCATCCGCGATGTGGTGTTGGTCAATATCGTGCTGACCCTGATCCTGACCTTCAACTATTTCGACATCGTCTGGGTGATGACCCGGGGCGGGCCGCAGCACGCCACCCATATCTTCCCGACCCAGATCTATGAGACCGGCTTCGGCCAGTTCCGCTTCGGTGAGGCGGCGACCTATGGCGTGGTGTCGATCCTGGTGCTGGCCGTACTCGTCGCGCTTTATGTTTTGGTCCAGCTTGGGGCGAACCGGCGGAGGACGCAGGTATGACGCAGACGGCGTCCAACCGGCTGATGCTGATCGGCGCGCAGGTTGTGTTGGCGATCTTCGTTCTGCTGCCGTTCTTCTGGATGTTTTCGGTCAGTCTGAAGCCCGCGACGGAGCCCTTTGCGATCCCGGCGCGTCTGTGGCCCGAGAGCCCGACTTTGGAAAACTACGTGACCGCCTTCCGGCCGGAATTCCGCACGTACTTCCTGAATTCGATGATCGTGTCTGGGACGTCGGTGGTGATCACGGTGACGCTCGGCTTGCTGGCCGCCTACAGCTTCACGCGCGGGCAATTGGTTATCATCACGGTGCTGATGTCGGGCGTGGTCCTGGCGCAGATGTTCCCGCATTCGGCGATCATTATCCCGATCTACAAGATGATGCGTGCGGCCGATCTGCTGAACACCTATGCCAGCCTGATCATCGCCTATGTGTCGGTCACCTTACCGGTTGCGATCTGGATGCTGCGCGGGTTCCTGATGAAATTGCCGATTTCGCTGGAGGAGGCAGCGACGGTGGACGGCGCGGGCCCGGTGCGGGTCTTTTGGGACATCGTCGTGCCGCTGGCCCGCCCGGGCGTGATCGCCACGGCGGTCTATGTGTTGATCGTGACCTGGCAGGAATTCCTGTTCGCCCTGTCGTTCACCTCGACACAGGAGAGGCGGACCCTGCCGGTGGGGCTCAATGATTTCATCGGACAATACGGCATCCGCTATGGCGAACTGATGGCGTCTTCGGTGATGGTCTCGGTCCCGGTGATTGCTGTTTTCTTCTTCCTGCAACGCTACTTCGTCGCCGGCCTGACCGCCGGGGCAGTCAAAGGTTAACATGGCCCTGATCGAGATCTCCGACCTGATGCCGGGCGTCCGGCAATTGCTATTCAATCGCTCGGACAAGCTGAATGCGTTGTCCACGCCGCTGATGGCCGAATTCGACGCGGCTTTGGATGCGGCTGCGATCGACCCGGATGTCCGGGTCCTGGTGCTGCGCGGGGCGGGCGGCAAGGCCTTTGTCGCGGGGGCCGATATCGCGGAATATCAGGGCGACAAACGCGCTGAGTTCATCGCCTATCAGATGAATTCCCGCCGGGTGTTCGACAAGCTGGAGCGCCTGCCGAAGCCTGCGATCTGCGCCATCGATGGTTTCGCGCTGGGCGGCGGGTTCGAGATTGCGCTGTGTTGCGACATCATCCTGTGCGCCGAGACCGCGCAGCTGGGCCTGCCCGAAGGACGGCTGGGCCTCAATCCGGGCGGTGGCGGCACCCAGCGCCTGGTTCGCGCGGTCGGGAAGTACGCCGCTTCGGACCTCATGTTAGCCGGATGGCGGATGAGCGGGCAGCGGGCCTACGAGCTTGGGATCGCCGCCGAGGTCACCGACGATCTGGACACCGCCATCGTCAAGCGCGCCCGGGCCTCCCTGAAGATCGCGCCGCTGGCCCAGGCCGAGATGAAACGCCTGCTGCGCGAAGGGTCGGACGCGCCCATCGAGACGGCCAAGAGCTACGAGCAGGAGGTCCTGTTCCGTCTTTATTCCACCGCCGATGGGCAGGAGGGGATCGACGCCTTCCTGGAAAAGCGCGACCCGCAGTTCAGGGGGGGCTGAGCGATGGAGCTTTCGGGAAAGGTCGCCGTCGTCACCGGAGCCGCCCAGGGGATCGGCCGCGCCTGCGCCATGCGGCTGGCGGCCGAGGGGGCCTCGGTCGTGGTGGCGGACGTGGACGAAGCCGAGGGGCAGGCAGCGGCCGTCGAGATCGGGGATCGTGCGCTGTTCGTGGCAACCGATCTGCGGGATTTCGCGGCGGTCCAGGCCATGGCCGACGCGGCCGAGGCCCAGTTCGGCGGGGTGGACATCCTAGTCAACAACGCTGCCGTCGCGCTGAACGGTGTCGTCGATGAGATTGATGAAGATCGCTGGACCGCCGTCATCGATCTGAACCTGACGGGGGTTTGGCGAGCTATGCGGGTCTGCGCGCCCCAAATGCGGGCCCGGGGTGGCGGGGCGATCGTCAACATGTCGTCCGTGCAAGGCCTGCGCGCCTTCAAGGGCTGGCCCGCCTATGCGGCGGCGAAGGGGGGCGTGAATGCCTTGACCGTGCAATCGGCCGTCGATCTAGCGCCCGCGGGCATCCGGGTGAATGCCGTGGCGCCCGGCACGATCCTGACGCCGATGAACGAACGCATCTTCGCCGATCTGCCCGACGGCGGCGCGGCGCTGCGCGAGGAATGGAACCGGGCCCATCCGCTAGGGCGCTTCGGCTATCCCGATGAGGTGGCCGAGGCGGTGTTCTACCTGGCCTCTGACCGGTCGGCCTTTGTCACCGGGGAGATCCTTCGGGTCGATGGCGGGTTGGCGATCCGGGGGGAATAAAATGAGGGATATGGAGGTAGATCAGGATTGGGCGCTTCTGGCGACGCCCCAGGGCGCGCAACTCGCCGTCGATCTGGGCCTGGGCAATATTCGGCGGCTGGAGCTTGTGGATGGCGAGCGGATTCTGGTGCCGTTGCACCATGCGCCCTGGCTCGATGAGCCGGAGGTCCAGGCGAATGATACGCTTCCGCCGGTCGAACGGAACTTGTCAGGCGATTTCTTCTGTGCGCCCTTCGGGGCCAGCGATCTGGACGATGCCCCGACCCATGGCTGGCCCGCCAACAGTGCTTGGGACCTGGCTGAGAGTGATGGGACATCCCATCGTATGTTGCTGCGCCGGCCGGTCATGGGCGCCCGGATCGAGAAGCGGCAGCGGCTGGCCCCGGATGCGCCGCTGCTCTACCAGATCCATACGATCGAGGGTGGCACGGGCGATCTGACGGTGGCGCATCACCCCATGGTGCGGCTGGCGGGGACGGGCCGGTTCTTCACATCGCCCAAGGCCGCGGCGCTCACCCCCGATACCCCGCTGGAGCCGGGACGCGCACGGCTGGCCTGCCCGGCTCAACATGTCGATTTGGCGACGTTTCCCGGGGCTGATGGTCGGCCCGTCGATTTGACCGATCTGCCCATCGGTCAGCGCCATGAGGATTTCGTGACACTGGTCGAGGCGGCAGAGGTCCCACTGGGTTGGAGCGCTGTCATGCGGGAGGTGGAGGATGACATCGTCTTCATCCTGAAGGACCCCGCAACACTGCCGGTGACGATGCTCTGGCATTCCAATGGGGGTCGGGACTACGCACCGTGGAACGGGCGCCATCGGGGCGTGCTTGGCATCGAAGATGGCTGCGCGGCAGGGGCAGGCGGGCATCGGGCGGCCCTGGCGCCCAACCCGGTCGCGGCGATGGGGGTGCCCACGGCTCTGCCCCTGGCGCCCGAGCGAACCCATCGGATCGGCCATGTGATCGGGGCCATCGCCCAGCCGCCGGGTTGGACCCGGATCGACGCGATCCGGATCGAGAACATGGAACTGGTTTTGATTGGCGATGCCGGAGACCGTCGCCTGCCGTTCGATCCGACTGTCTTCGGGAAGGAGAACTGAGCCATGGCCGCTGTCGAACTTCGCGACCTACACAAGGCTTTCGGAAGCTTCACGGCCCTGGAGCGGCTCAACCTGTCCATCGAAGATGGTGAGTTTCTCGTGCTGCTCGGCCCGTCGGGCTGCGGGAAGTCCACGACCATGCGCCTGATCGCCGGCCTGGAAGAACCGTCCAGCGGGGATATCCTGATCGGCGGGACCAAGGTGAACGACATCCCGGCGCGCGACCGCGATCTGGCCATGGTGTTCCAGAATTACGCGCTCTACCCGCATATGACGGTGGCCGAGAATATCGGCTATCCGCTGAAGATCGCGAAGGTTTCCAAGGCGGACCGGCTGGACCGGGTTCGAGCGGCCGCGGACAAAGTGGAAATGGCGCATCTTCTGATGCGCCGCCCGGGTGAATTGTCCGGCGGCCAGCGCCAGCGTGTCGCCCTGGCCCGCGCTATCGTGCGCACGCCGCAGCTTTTCTTGATGGATGAGCCCCTGTCGAACCTGGATGCCAAGTTGCGTACCGTTATGCGGGCCGAGCTTCGGCATCTGCAGAAGGAGTTGGGCACGACGACGATCTACGTCACCCATGATCAGGTGGAGGCCATGACCCTGGCCGACCGGATCGTCATCCTGAACGAGGCGAAAATCCAACAGATGGGCAGCCCGGCTGAGATCTATGCGCGCCCCGCGAATACCTTCGTGGCGGGCTTCATCGGGTCGCCGCCCATGAACCTGATCGCGGGCGATATGCGCAATGGGCGCTTTCACCATGCCAGCGGGGACCTCGACATGCCGGGTCAGCCGGATGGGCCCGCCACTTTGGGCATCCGGCCGGAGGATATCCGAGTGGTGGAGGCGGACGGCGATCTGACCGGGTCCGTCTATTCCTCCGAACTGCTGGGCGATAGCACGCTTGTCATCGTGAAGGCCGGGGATGCCATGGTGTCGGTGAAGGTCGGCCCGGAAGATGGGCGTGCCATGGACAGCGCCATCGCGCTGCAATTCGATCGCGGAAAGCTGCACGTTTTTGACGGCGCCAGCGGCGAAAGACGCGGCTGAAATGGACTTTCGATGGTCAACCGCCGACGCGCCGCGTCTGCCGCTCGACCGGGCGTCGGTTCTGTTCGACGGGACCTTCACGACGCCGAAGCTGAGCCATCCGGAAGGCGTTGCCGTCGGCCCGGACGGCTGGATCTGGGCGGGCAATCAGGATGGCGATGTCTGCCGCGTGGCGCCCGACGGTACTGGGTTCGAGCGCGTCGCCTCGACCGGCGGGTTCGCGCTGGGCCTGGCCTTCGAAGGGGACCGCGCCCTGTTCATCTGCGATCTGAAACACGCGGCCGTGTTCCGGCTGGACCTGGCGACGCGGGCACTCACGCGGTTCACGCAGCCTGGCATTCGCATCCCGAACTATCCGCTGGTCGATGCGGTGCGGGGGCGGCTTCTAGTGTCCGACAGCCATGCCAGCGGTGAGCCGGGCCCGGGGATCTGGGCCTACGATCTGACCAGCGGGGACGGCGAGCTGTGGTATGGGGCCGATCTGAATTTCGCCAACGGTTTGGCCATGCGGCCCGGCGATGACAGCGTCTATGTCTGCGAAACCTTCGCCCCGGCGATTACCCGCATCCCGATCCTGGCCGATGGCAGCGCGGGCGAGGCGATGCCTTTTGCGGATGACCTGCCGGGGCTTCCTGACGGGATCGCCTTCGACCGGACGGGTCATTTGATCGTCGGCTGCTATGAGCCATCGCGCCTGTTGCGGATCAGCCCTGATGGCGGCAAGACCGATATCCTGATCGAAGACCCGACGGCGCATGTCTTCTGTCACCCGACGAATATCGCTTTTGCCGAAGACCGACTCTATACGGCCAATCTGGGCCGCTGGCATCTGACAGAAGTGGCGATGGATGTGGGTGCGCCGCCGCTCTGGATGCGATCGACATGACGGCGCAGGGCCTCACCTGGGATCATCCCCGCGGCTATGACGCGCTGGCCGAGGCGGCGCGCCGGGCCGATGTAGGGCGGGCGGAGCCTTTGATTTCTTGGGATAAGCAGCCCCTGGAAGGGTTCGAAAGCGCGCCCATCGCCGATCTTTGCGCCCGCTATGATCTGGTCGTGCTGGACCATCCGCATATCGGCGAAGCGGTGGCTGAGGGCTGTTTGCGGTCGCTGGAGGACCTGTTTTCGGCCGCGCAGATCGCCGAGTGGGAAGCCCAGACCGTTGGGCCGGCCCTTGGGTCCTATCGCTGGGCGGGTCGCCATTGGGCGCTGCCGCTGGACGTGGCGACCCAGGTCATGGCCCGCCGTGCGGACAAGATCGCTGAGCCCCCCGGCGATTGGGACAGCGTCGAAGACATCGCGGCATCGCAACCCGTCGCCCTTTCGCTGGGCGGGCCCCATGCCTTCCTCACGCTGATTTCCATGGCCGCAGGGCAGGAGCATGTGGTTGGCGGCGACGACATGCTGCCCGATGATGTGGCGCTGGCCTGCCTGGCGCGGCTGCGGCGGTTGGCGGCCAAGGCACCGCGGGGCACGGAGACGCTCAACCCCATTGGCTTGCTGGACGCGATGGGAAATGGCGATGGGATCGCGTTGATCCCGCTGATCTTCGGTTACGTGACCTATGCCCGGCCGGGTCATACGAAACATGCGTTGGCCTTTTCAGATGCCATCCGGTGGGCAGGCGGCAAAGGCGGCGTGCTCGGCGGCACAGGCATCGCCTTCTCGGCGCGCGCGACTCCGGCGCCGGACCTGGTGGAGCATATCGCCTGGCTCATGCGGCCGGAGACGCAGACGGCGTTCATCCCGGACAATGGCGGCCAGCCCTCGGCCCGACCGGCTTGGCAGAGCGATGCCGTGAACGCAGCCTGGGCCGGCTTCTACCGCGATACGTTGCAGACGGCGGAGCACGCGCTGCTGCGTCCGCGTTTCGATGGCTTCCCGACCTTCACCAATGCGGCGGCAGAGGATCTGCGTGCGGCGCTTGCCTCGGGCGCGGACGAGATGACGATTCTGAAAGCCCTGAGGGACCGCTGGCGCGCGGCGCGCACGAAGGCCCGGGGCGATCTCGATGATGACAGGACATGAAGAATGACCGATAAAGCACTCTCCCACATCACAATCCTGGATTTTTCCCACCTGTTGCAGGGACCGTTCGCGACGCAGCTGCTGGCCGATATGGGGGCCAATGTGATCAAGATCGAACGCCCCGGCGCGGGCGATCTGTTCCGCTCGCTGACGTTTCGCAACAAATGGGTGGGCGGTTCGGAAAGCCCCAATTTCCTGGCCTGGAACCGCAACAAACGCAGCCTTGCGCTCAACTTGAAAGCGCCGGAGGCGCGCGAGGCGATCCTGAAGCTGGCCGAAACCGCCGATGTCGTCGTGCAGAATTTCCGCCCCGGCGTCATGGCCCGGCTGGGCTATGGCTACGAGGATTTCAGGGCGGTCAATCCCAGGATCGTCTATTGCTCGGGCTCCGGCTATGGCGAGGACGGGCCCTATGTGAATCGCCCAGGCCAGGACATGCTGGTCCAGGGGCTAACGGGGATCATGGCCGCCACCGGGCAGGCCGATCAGCCGCCCACGCCCGTGGGCGCCGGGTTTTCCGACCAGGTCGGCGCCATGAACATGGTCTACGGCATCTTGTCGGCGCTGCTTTGGCGGGAACGGTCCGGTGAGGGGCAGGAGGTCAAGATCAACCTTCTAGCGGGCATGCTGGCGCACCAGAACCAGGAAATGGTCATGGCGCTCAATTTCCAGGAAGATTTCCAGCGTCCCAATTCTGGGATCGGTCATCCCGGCATGGATGCGCCGTTCGGGACTTACCCTACGAAAGACGGTTGGGTGACCATCGCCATGAGTCCGTTTCGGACCTTGGTGGGCGTGTTGGGCAATGACGACCTGCTCCGCTTCGACGATCCGGCGACGTTGTTCGACGAACGGGACGCGGTCTGGCGGGCCGTGGCGGTGGAGACGGGGACGTGGACGACGGACGATCTGATCGCAGCCCTGTTGGCGGCGGACATCTGGTGCGGCGAGGTCAAGAGCCACCTCCAGGCGGCCGATGACCCGCAGGTCAAACATCTGGGCCTGATAACCAGCTATGATCATCCCCGGGCTGGGGAGGTGAAGGTTGTCGGCCCAGCCGTGGGCATGAGCGCGACGCCCCCGGATATCAGTCGCCCTGCCCCGCTGGTGGGCGAGCATACGGCGGAAATCCTGTCCGATCTGGGATATTCCCAGGACCGTATCGACGAGATGGTCGCGGCGGGGAGCGCCGGGACAGCTTGAGGGGACCTAGCCCAGTACCGAAAAGCTGCTCTGTTCGTTGATCGGCCGTTTGCGGGAATAGAAGCCCAGGTCGATTTCGCGGCCCACATAGGGCAGCGTCATCTTGACGGGATCGTTGTCGTGATCCTGGCCACCCTCTACGGCGTCGATCAGTTCGGCCATCAGGATGCCGGCAATGGGCGCGTTCTTGTACTGGTTCCCGCTCGTCCCGCAGGCCATGTAGAAGCCCGGCAGAGACGACCGGTCATAGATCGGAATCCAGTCGGTCGCCGCGTCATAGAGATCCACCACGCCTTTCGTCCGGGACGGGATACCAATGGACGGAAAGCGCTGCGCCATGCGCAGGGCCTGGGTCGTCCATTGATCGGTGAAGTCGCGGTCGTACGTGGTGTCGTCGTCCAGATATTCCATCGTGTCGCAAGGCGGGTCCTCGGACCCGATCAGCACGTTGCCGCCATGTTCGGGCCGGGAATAGACGCAGGCATCGCTGTCCGACAGGACCATGCCCGATCCGGCATAGACATCGGGTGGGGCGGGTAGGTGGGTGACCTCCTGGCGGAGGGCCCGGGTCTGGATGGTCATGTCATCGGTGACCCCAGCCATCTGATTGATCCGTGAAGAGGCGGGGCCCGCCACGTTGACCACCACGTCGGCGTGGAGGTCTTCGCCGCCGGCCAGGCGCACGCCCGATGCCCGGCCGTTATTCTCCAAGATGGCCTCGACGGTTGCGCCAAGGCGCAGATGCGCGCCATGCCGTTGGGCCGCATCGGCCAGGTTCTTGGCCGACAGGGCCGGGTCCGTCATGTAGCCGCCGCTGGGCCAGAAGACCGCGCCGTCGATCTGGCCGCCGGTCGGCGCGCCGAAGGCCGGGTCGTCCATCAGGCGCGCAGGCGCGAAGCGGTTCAGGTCGATACCGGGCAGGGCGGCTTTGATCTGGTCGGTGTCCCATTCTTCCAAAGGGATCGACAGGTCACGGCTGTTGGCCATGTGCTTTTCCAGATAGCCGTTCCCTTCGGTCTTCATCACAAGGCATCCGCATTCCACGTAGCGGGCCAGGTCTTCGCCGTCGGGCGCCTGCAGGTGGCCCCGCCAATCGCGCCAGTAATGGTAGCCTTCCCAGGCCAGTGCGGTGCCGTCCCAGGTGGAATAATGCATCCGGATGATCGCGCAGGACCCGGCGGTGGAGCCATGGCCGGCCGCGCGTTCCCGGTCGACGATGGTCACGCCGTGGCCGCGCTTGGCCAGTTCGAACGCTACGGCCGCTCCGATCACCCCGGCCCCGATGACGATTGCATCCATGTCTCTAACTCCCGTCTATCTTCGCCGGATCGCCCGGGCGGCTTCGGTGAATGCGGTGATTTCCTCTGCCGTCCCGGCTTGGCCGGTCAGCGCCAGCAGGTAGCTGGGCACCCGGGCCAGCCGGCTTTCCAGCGGCTCCCGCAGGTCCAGCGAATAATACCCGACTTGCATCCAGTAGAGCACGCGGGCCCGGGTCTCGGCCTCTTCCGCCGGATAGCCGTGGCGGGCGAACATTGCGGCGAGGGCCGCCAGGCGTGCATCGTCGGCCGTGTCGAGCGCGCGCCGCACCGACCCATCGCCCAGGGCCCAGCCGCGCATGGCGAAGTCCAGCCGGGGATCGAACAGGTCGGGGTCGATGAACAGGCGGAAGACGCCCAGGATCGACGCGGTGATGGTCG
>JBCDCS010000029.1:0-16290 GCA_039181205.1 Pseudomonadota bacterium | reverse complement strand
ATCGCGTTCCAGCCCCATGCGCTCGGCCAGGGGCGACACGCCGGGCAGGCCCCGGAGCGAGGCGAACTTGCCCGACGTGATGCAGGCCCCGGCGGCGAGGCCCGGATCCTGCGGGTGGCCGACGACAAGGGCACCCAGCGAGGCCGCGTAAGTCAGGCAGCGGGATAAGACGCGGGTGTCGCGGGTGACATGGGTACCATCGGTAAATGCGGCGGCGCCTGCATCGCGCAGGAACCCCATCTCGACCATCTCGCGCCCATCGCGGTTCTTGGTCAGCGCGGCCATGTGATGCACGTGCACCGCGCATGCCCTGGCCCGGTCACGCACATGTTCCAGCATCTCGGGGCTGTCGATCACCGGCTGCGTGTCGGGGCGGCAGATGATGGTCGTGACGCCCCCGCGGGCCGCGGCCTCGCCCGCGGTGGAGAAGCTTTCCTTATGGCGCTCGCCCGGCTCACCCACCTTCACACCCCAATCGACGATGCCGGGGGCCAGGCATTTGCCATGGCAATCGACGGTCTGGGCGGCCGGGCCGGGCTTGGTGATCACGCCATCCTCGACCCGCAGATCGCCCAGCGCATCGGTCCCCGCGACGGGGTCGATCAGGCGGGCGTTGCGGAATAGCGTCGCGGTCATGGCCTTCGACTAGCCGGGCGGCCCGGCCCTGGCAATGCGGCCCGTCAGAGAAGGATGAGCATTCCCAGGGTCACCACGAAGGCGAGAACGATCACCGCGATCAGCGTCCGACGCGAACCCTGGGGCGGCGGGGACATCGTCGCTTCGGGGGACGGTGCGGGGTCGAGCGAGGCCTTGGGTAGATCGCCCATGGCGTCGTTTGCGGCGACCGGGGCATAGGCGCCGATGGGTGTGAGTTCCGACCGCGGCTGCAACGCCTCGGCACGCCGCAGGGCGCGGGGCGCCAGAACGACAACATCGCCCGACAGGCTATCGAGCTTGGCGGCGTCCGCAGCCAGGGTTTCATCATATATATCATGGGCTTGGGCCAGATAATCGCGCAAGCTCATGGGCGCGATATCGGCGATGGCGAAGACCTCGGCATAGGTCTCATCGATCTCGGCCCCGAAGGCCTCATCCAACGATGGGCCGTCGCCGGGATCGGTCAGACGCGACAGATAGGTCTGGTGATCAAGCTTGAGCGCGCCATCACTGACCGAGAAGACATGCACACGGGGATCGCGGGGCGAGATCGGATAAGTCATGGCGATATTCTGGAGCGGCCTGGGCGCAAAGGCCAGATACTGGCTGGGTCCCTTCGTGGAATGGGGACATCGAACGCTCCGGACGGCTTGCAAAGGGACGCCTCAAATCGGAACGTGTTGCCAGGGTGCGGTGCAGCCTGCATCCTACCGACGAAAGGCGCTTACTCAGGAAAGAGCAACCCAGACCAAGCTTACTTGGGAAAGTGTCGGCAAAGAACTTTGGGGTAGCCTGAAGATCACATTGGAGCGGATGAATAGTGTTTAGAAAAATTTGGAAGTCGTTCGGAGCTAAGCCAGGCCCCAAACAGGATAATCGGCAGACTCTACTGGCAAAGATGCCGAAGAATGCTGTGTGCGCAGAAATCGGCGTTTGGAAAGGTGGCTTTAGCAAGAGAATACTCGATACCACCCAACCTAAAGCACTACACCTGATTGATCCATGGATGTTTCAGCCCGAATTTCCAGGTCGTTGGTATGGCGGTAAGGTCGCAAAAGCACAGGAAGACATGGACGGAATCTTCGAAGGCGTTCGTGAAATGTTCAAGGACAACGATGTCGTACATATTCACAGAGACATTTCGGCTAAGGCGCTGGATAGCTTTCCTGACAACTATTTTGACTGGGTCTACATCGACGGAAACCATCACTACGAATTTGTTTTAGAAGACTTGAGGCTTAGCCTAAAAAAGGTAAAGGCGGGTGGCTTTATCGCTGGTGACGATTATCTTTGGCAGCCGGAGCTCGATTACCCAGTAAAGCGGGCTGTACAAGAATTCATCGCAGAAAATGGGTTAAGCGAGGACTTTCAGGACCTAATCTCCCAGTTTATTATCCGCGTGGGCGCCCTTCATTGAAACAGCCACAGGTTTGTAGAGCGGCCCAGCTCTTGATTAGGCTCGAGATTGCCGCCTGCGTACTCCTCACGCCTTAAGATAGGTTCTAATGATGACCCGCACGATGTGACGCAGTTTCTCCCACCAACGCTTCACAATGACTGCAATGAAAGCGCCTGCCAAACCGAACAGCAGGCCATTCTACACCAACATCTGTCAGCCATATGGCGTGAGAATTCCGTCAGTATGCGAACCAAGTTGCCCTTGGTTTTCTCATGACCAATATCCGTTGAGCCAGCTCAAACGCTAAAGACACTTAAGCGTTTTGGCCGTGGGCCGTCTTGATGAGTGCCAATTGCTCTGTCGTTGGGCCACCCTCGCCAACCTCAAAGTGAGACTTGATCCTTGCACTCCCAAAGCTGGAGGATGGAAGCAGGCAAGGGTCGTCTGGTGACAGTGCAAGTCCACAGCGCAAGCCGTGCTCTCCGGATGGCGCAACGATCATGAATTGTGTCTTCGCACGATACCCAACATACGTCTTGCAAGGCACGCGTTCGGTTCTCGGCAGCTTGGTCACCTTGGCGTCTATCGCCTCAAAAAGACGCTGTGCTTCGGGCTTTCCTTCGAAGAGCGCCGCGACAAGATCATCCGCCGCCTCGTATTCGTTACCTGATGCGGCTTCCTTGATGATGGCGACGGCGGTGTAGTGCCCAAGCCCATGGGCACCCTTTAAATGGGCCACCAGATCCTTGTCGTTTCTGTCACCGCACTCGTCGGTGACAACCTCGTGCCAAAAATCGAAGGCATGGCCCGTCTTGGCCTTTAAGTTTCCAATAATCCGATCATGCATTTCTCTGGGTGAAAGCGCCATCACACTCCCTCAACCGCCATGCCATCAATCGCGGCCGGCAGCTTCTTTCCGATGATGGTTTTCCAGCCCTGACCCAAGATGATCCGCGGGATGATGTTGGAAACCTTGAATCCTTCCTGCAAAAGCTGAACCTCTGTGCCGATTTCCACTGGCGAAAGCAGGATCGTGACCTTGGTGTCTATTCCGCCACCCTTCCACGAAAAGGCCACCCGACTCTGCGGCTCTAAGTTCAGCACCTCACAGTCGACGATGCCATCGAACCCCGGCGCGGGTTTGGTAAGGAATTGAAATTGATGCCCGATCTTCGGCTGGAAGTCGTTCGGCATCAGCCATTTCTCAATGTGCCGACTGTCAGTCAAAGCCGCCCAGACCATCTCTTGCGGGTAGGCCAACCGGCGCGTGACGCGTATCGTTTTCATGGCCGAAGCCTCCTTCAGTTCTTCTGTTTGTTGAGGTGGCTCTCCAAAGCGTCGAGCGCGCCAGCCCACTGGTTGCGAAACGGGTCCAGCCAATCATCGAGCAGCAGCAATTGTCCGATTTCGACGGCGTAGTACCTGTTGCGTCCGACCTTTCGGTCGCGAACGAGACCTGCAACCTTCAGAACCGCGAGGTGTTGGGAGACCGCTGATTGCGAGATATCAGTTCGAGCCGTCAGGTCAGTGACCGTCCGGTCCTCCTCGATCATCGCGGCAAGCATATCTCGCCTGACGGAGACGGAGAGCGCGCGGAAGATGTCATCGAAACTCGACATGGAAACCCATTAGTTATGACTTATAAGTTTAAGTATTAGTGACGGCTAATGTGTCAAGAAGTTTTCTCTACCTGGTCTTCGGTCGCCAGCAGATGAGAGAAGCGCTAAAGCAGCCCTTCGTGCACCGCGCAATAATCGATAGGTATCGGCTCGAACCAGACATTCCCGTTTTGCCCCGGACCGGAACAAAATCCGCAGGTAGCTTGTCCATCGCGTCGCCGGTGGTGCTCGAACCAGTGTCGCACCGCTGGCAACCGCCCCCAGCACAGCGATCTCACTGAGGCTGGGCGCTCCGCACGGACGGAGGACGGACTTGGCTGAGATAAAGTGGTCAGAACGACTGTCGGATCGTGTTCGTCGGGCTTGCGCCGCGCCACCGCCGCGACCGTCCCTCCTCATCGCGACCCGTCGATGGGCCTGCTACCATGCCACCGCCGACCCGCGGCTCCAAACGGCAAAACCTAATCGCTATGCAGAGCCGGATCCGACGGAACCCCGCCAACCGGTCGGCCCCAGCCATGCGCCGACCCGCACACCTCCATGCCGACCTTAGAGCGCGGCAGGGGTTCGAGGAAGACCAGGAGCCTAGCGTGGGTTATCGCCCTGTTGAAGATTACCCGCTCGTTCTCCGAGATCGCGTGGACCTGGAAGACGTCCGCGGCCCGACCAGACCAACCGTCCTGATAACGGTCGGATCGCTACTCGCTCCGCGCTTGATGATGACTGCAGTTTGGCAGGCAGGGGGGCGGCGGGGCGGGAGCCATCCGTGTCATCCGCTCTAGCAGGGCACGCAGGTCGGCGACGTTCACATAGGTTAGCAGCTTCTATTTTCTGCGGCCTTGCTGCTTTCGCCGGCAACGATTGGCAGGCGGGTCAGTTTCAGGCAGGTCGTTGCCCTAATTCCATTGACCGCACCGGTCGGGCGATCTTAACCTTTGGTTACATGGCAAGCACGCCGCCAGCCTGACCCTTGTCTCGCTGAAGAAACGGATGCCGCCAATGACCCTTCTACGCACTCTTTGCTTCCTCTCGATCATCTCGGCCGGCAACGCCGCGGCCCAGTCGCTCTCGCCCGGGGAGTCGGGCAATCAAGTCGAGCCGGCCCGCTTTGTCAGCGCCACGAACAATAACGGGCCGACCGAGGCCGACCGCCTGACGCTCGGCATGTGGGTCACGGCCGGGAACGTCACGACCTACACGATCGGTAACTCCTGGAACGATTGGGTGCTCTGGCTGGTCTACGACAAGCTGCGCGAGCCCTCCCCCTATGTCGGCAATTCGCAGGACTGGCTGGCCACCCGGATCGAACAGATCAGCGACGATGCCCGCGTCTGGGAGATTGAACTGCGCGAGGGGGTCCGCTGGCATGACGGCAGGCCGTTCACCGCTGAGGACGTGGCCTTCACCTTCGAATACTACCGCGAAGGGCCGCCCAACCGCTGGACGCACCATGCCTCCTCGGTGCCGCGCATGGTCGGGATCGAGGTCGTGGATGAGATGACCGTCCGCCTGACGGCCGAGAACCCAATGCCCAATTTCGACCGGATCACCGCAGCCGACCTGCCGATCATCCAGAGGGCCCAGTGGGAGGGCGTCGAGGCCCCGCGCGAATTCGCCGAGATCGGCATCGGCACCGGACCGTATCGCTTGGTCGAATACGAAGCCGACCGATTCTACCGGTTCGAAGCCAACGACGATTACTGGCGCGGGGCGCCGGTGGTGAAGAACCTGGATCTGGTGATGATCAAGGACCCGCAGACCATGTTCACCGCCCTGAAAACCGGCGAGATCGACGGCGCCGCCCGGCCCGTCCCGCCGGAACTTGTGCTCGAATGGCAGGATGAACCGGACCTGGAGATGATCAGCGCGCCGACCCTCTGGGGCGCCTGGCTGCACCTCAACGAGCAGGTACCGCCCTTCGACGACCGGGACTTGCGGCGCGCGGTGACGCTGGCCGTGGACCCGGCCCCGATGCTCGACCGGATCATGCTGGGTCAGGGCAAGCCCGGAACCCATGCCTGGCCCCATGTCGACAGCTTCTGGACCGACCCGGACCTGACGGCGCCCTACGATCCCGCCGAGGCCGCCGGGATCCTGGAGGCGAAGGGTTATATCGACACCGACGGCGACGGCATGCGCGAGGGTCCGGACGGCACCGCATTCACGCTCGACATGAAGATCGCGTCGAACCAGCCCCTCTTTTTGCGCGCCGCCGAGATGGTGTCGGCGCAACTGGCCGAGGTGGGCCTGCGCACAGACGTCGAATCCATCGACCCCGCCTCGCTCGCGGCGCTATGGCGCGGCGGCGACTTCCAGATGCGCATCGCCGACATCACCCCGCACGGCATCGCCGACCAGGACATGATGATCATCCTCTATCGCGGCGACATCCGCCGCGAACCGACAGTCGATGAGGAGAAGGCCGAGATCGTGGAGCGCTGGCTTGCCGCCGAGACCCGGGAAGATCGGCTGGCGGTCAGCTATGAATTACAGCGCTACCAGACCGAATATCCGAACCGCGTAATGCTCTGGTACCCGGAATCCACCTTCGCCTACCGCTGGGAGGCTTTCGACAATTACGTCCCCTCGGCAGGCTACGGAATCTTCCACAAGTATTCGTTCCTGCCCGAGTCGGCGCGCGAGGGCGTGGCCGACCCGATGATCCCCCCGGGCAACTGACATGCCCTGGCTTCGGACGGTCGCCGCCTATGCGGCCGTCTTCGCCTTGGCGCTGACGATCAATTTCGCCCTGCCGCGCATCGCGCCGGGCGACCCGTTGTCGTTCCTCTTGCCCGAAGACGTGCTGGCGGAGATGACGCCCGAAGACGAGGCGCGGGTCCTGGCCGAGTTCGGCCTCGACCGCCCGATCCCGGTGCAGTTCGCCGACTACGCCGCCGGCATCGTGACCGGCGATCTGGGTGTATCGGTGACCTATGGCGCGCCGGTCTGGGACGTGGTCATCGGCCGCTTGCCCTGGACGCTTCTCCTGATGGGCTGGGCCTTGGCGCTCTCCACGATCCTGGGCACCGCCCTTGGCGTGATGGCGGCGCGGCGTCGCGGTGAGATGGGCGATATCGGGGCGACGGTGCTGGTGCTCGCCGTCGGGTCGGCGCCGGTCTTCTGGGTCGCGATGCTGCTGATCACTCTTTTCGCCGCCAATCTGGGCTGGCTGCCATCTTATGGCGCCGTGCCGCTGATGGCGCGCGAGGGATCGGCGGAGTGGATCCTCGGCGTCGCGCAGCGGACCATTCTGCCGGTCACGGCCCTGACCATCGCGCAGACAGCGGGCGTCTGGCTGACGGCGCGGGCGTCGATGGCCGTGGCCCTATCTCGCGATTACGTGACCTTCGCCCGAGCCAAGGGCGTGCCGGAGCGCGGGGTGTTCTGGCGGCACGCCCTCCGCAATGCGATCCTGCCGATCTATACCAATGCCACGATCGGCTTGGGCGGCCTGCTCGGCGGGGCGTTGGTGGTCGAGACCGTCTTCTCTTGGCCCGGCATCGGCCAATTGGTGGTCCAGGGTGTCGAGGCGCGGGATTACAACCTGCTCCAGGGCGTATTCCTGGTGGCGACGCTCGCGGTAATCGCCGCGAACCTCCTGGCTGATCTAACCTATCCGCTGCTGGATCCGCGGGTGCGGCGATGACCGACCTCGCGCTTCCAGCGGCGCCACCGCCGCGACTGTCTCGGCTTCGTCCGGTCCAGCGCACCGGCGCGGTACTGCTGGCGGGGTTGATGACCTTGGTCGTGCTCGGCCCGATGGTGCTGCCCTATTCGGCGACCGAGACGGTCTGCCCCGGCTTCGCGCGCCCCTCGGCCGCGCATCCGCTGGGATGCAACGATGTCGGCCAAGACCTGCTGGCCGGGAATTTGGTCGGCGGGCGTATCTCGCTCGCCGTAGGGCTGCTGACCGCAACCGTCGCCACCGCGGTGGCCACCGCGCTCGCCATCGCCGCCGCCTGGCGCGGCGGGTTCTGGGACGTGGTCGCCATGCGGATGGTCGACGCCGTCATGGCGCTGCCCTTCCTGCCGCTGGTCATCGTGCTTAGCGCCTTCTTCGGCGCCTCGTTCTGGGTGCAGATCGCGATCCTGTGCCTAGTCCTCTGGACCCAGCCGGTGCGGGAACTCCGGTCCCAAGCGCAGAGCTTGCGCGCCGCCGACTACGTCGACGCGGCCCGTGCCATGGGCGGCTCGGGCTGGCATGTCTGCACCCGGCACATTCTGCCCGAACTCGCGCCGCTGATCGTGCCGCAATTCGTCCGCATCGCCCATGCCGCGATCCTGACCGAAAGCGCGCTGTCCTTTCTCGGCCTCGGCGATCCCCTGGCCAAGAGTTGGGGCACGATCCTGTTTCACGCCAATGCCCGCACCGCTTTTCTGACCGATGCATGGCTCTGGTGGGTGCTGCCGCCAGGCCTGCTGATCGCCGCCTCGGTCGTGGCGCTGGCACTGATTGGGCACGGCATCGGCGACCGCTACGCCGACGGCACCGTGGCGGCCGCCCCGCGCACGGGCGCGTCGGCCCCGCGGCGAACCGAGGCGCTGCTGGAGGCTGCGGACCTCACGGTGAGTTATGGCGGCCAGCCAGCCCTCCATGGCGTCTCGCTCGCCGTGCCGCGCGGCGCCACGATTGGTCTCATCGGGGAGAGCGGGTCGGGCAAGTCGACCGCTGCCATGGGCATCCTGCGCTTGCTGCCGCCGGCCGCCACGATCCGCAGCGGCTCGGCATGGCTGGACGATCTCGACCTCATGGGCCTGCCGCCCGAGACCCTGCGCGCCCTGCGCGGCCGCCGCATCGCCCTGGTGCCGCAGGCCGCGATGGCGGCACTGAACCCGGTGCGCCCGGTCGGCGCCCAGATCGCCGAGGCCGCCTGGGTCCACGGCCTGAGAGACGCCGAGACCCGCGCCCGCGCGCTCATGGCGGAGGTCGACCTGCCCGCGGACCGCTACGCTGCCTATCCGCACGAACTTTCTGGCGGCCAGCGGCAGCGCGTCGCAATCGCCGTCGCGCTCGCCGCCGAGCCAGAGGTCCTGATCGCCGACGAACCCACAACGGGCCTCGACGTCCTGGTGCAGAAGGCGATCCTGGATCTGCTGGCGCAGCTCTCGGCAGCGCGCGGGCTGACGGTTCTGATCGTGACCCACGACCTGCCGATGATCGCTCGCCGCGCTCAGCGGCTCGCGATCCTGAAGGACGGCCGCCTGGTCGAGAACGGTGCGCCGGAGGCTCTCGCCGACCGCCCGAACCATCCGCATACCGAGGCCCTCTTTGCCTCGATCCTGCGGCTGGACGCGCCCAAGGCCTGGACACGGGCCGCTGCCCCTATGACCCCGGTGCTGGAGGCGCAGGCCCTGTCCGTGACCTACGGCACCAGCCTTGCGGCCCGGTTGCGCGGGCGACAGCCGGCGGAGGCGCTGCGCAACGTGTCGCTGTCCGTCCGCGCCGGGGAGGTCGTGGGCCTCGTCGGCGCCTCCGGCTCCGGCAAGACCACGCTGTCCCGCGCCGCCCTCGGCTTGGCGCCGATCACTGGCGGCGCCGTGCGGGTCGACGGTGGGCCGCCCCAACCCGGCGGACCGGCGGCCATGATCTTCCAGGATCCCTACCAATCGCTCCGCCCGGCCATGGCCGTGGCCGAGGCGGTGTGCGAGCCCTTGGCGATCAATGGCATGTCAAAGGACACCCGCACCACCCCCGTCCGCGCCGCCTTGGCGCGGATGCGCCTGCCCTCGGACGATGGCTTCCTGCTGCGCCGCGTCGGCTCTCTCTCGGGCGGGCAGCGCCAACGCGTCGCCATCGCCCGAGCCCTCGTAGCCGAGCCGCGCCTGCTTCTCGCCGATGAGCCGACTTCGATGCTGGACCAATCGCTGCGCATGGACTTGCTCGCCACGCTGGAAACCGTTCGCGCCGCGCACGGCCTCGGCATCCTCTTCGTGACCCACGACCTGGCCTTGGCGCGTCATTTCTGCGACCGCATCGCCGTCATGCAGGACGGCCAAATCGTGGAGGAGGGCGAGGCCGAAGCGCTCTGCGCCGCGCCCCAACACCCATATACGCGCGCCTTGCTCAGCGCGGCGGAGGCATGATGACCCGGATCCTTCTCTTGCTCTGTCTGCTGGCCGTCCCGGTCGCGGCGCATCACGCTTCCGACGTGCTGCTCCGCCGCGTAATCGTCGCGGAGGAACGCGACGGCACGCGGGTCACGATCCGCCTGCCGCTCACACTCCTCTTCGCGCAAGCGGCGGCGGGTCGGGCGCATACCGGCACGCCGGTCCAGGCCCCGCTGCTCATCGCCGAGCCGGAGGGCGCGGGCTGGACCTACCGGATCGACGCCACCGCCCCGCCCATGGCGCTTGCCCCGCTGCTGGCCGAGGCGTTGGTCGTTACCGCAGACGGGGCAGAGGCGAGGCTGCAGACTGTCACACTAGGGCCGGTCGACGGCACCCCGCTCGCCGACGCACATATTTCGGCCATCGTGGTCGAGGCGATCTATCGCGGCGCGTCGGGCGCGGTGTCGGTGTCGTTCCAGGTCGACGATGTCGCGTTCCCCCCGTCGGTCCATCTGGAGACCGAGGTAGATGACCGCCGCACCGGCGAGACCGCCTGGTCCGTCGGCCCGCTGGCCGAGCCGATCGAACTGCCCGCACCGGCGGCCGACCGATGAAAGGCGCGATCTGGTTGCGCTCTGCCTTCGCCGAACCGCCCGAGCTCGTCCGCGCGGCCGAACGCACCGGCCAGGCCGAGGTCGTGGAGGAGGCCGATCTGACGTCCGAGGTCCTCGCCGGGCATCGCGGGCTCATCACCGGCGGCCAGCTCGACCAGGATCGCGCCCTGACCTGGGCACCGGCGTTGCGCGATTGGCTGGAGACGGGCGGCCGCTGGCTCTTCAACGGCCACATGGTTCGCCCGATCCTGCCCGTGGCGCACCCCTACATCCCGATGCCCAGCCAGCGGCGGGCCGACTTCGTCCAGACCCGTCTCGCGCCGCACCCGATCCTGGAGGGGATGGACCCAGCTCTGCTGGAGGCGAACCGCGGCGTCGCGGGCTTCTATGGCCGGGGGCACAACCCACTGCCCCCGGGGGCATTGCCAATCACCGGCTTGGGCGCGGACCGGGTTCCCGTCGATTGGCACTGGGAGATCGGCGAAGGCGCGGTCTTCAGCCACGCCGGCAACGACCTCTGGGGCGCCGGGCTTGAGCACGGGCTGGGCCCCGTCCTGCTGCAACGCGCGCTCGCCTGGGCCGCCGGGGCGCTGCCATGCGCCTGATCGCGACGTCCTGCGGGACCTTCTATCACATCGAGACCCTCGAAGGTGCCCGCGCCCCGCATGTCTGGGACGCTGTCGTCCCGCCAGAGCATCTGGCGGAGACGCTGAGACCGGCCGACACCCTCTTCGTGCCGTGCCGCAGCCCGGCGCAGCGGCTGATCGCGCAGGCCCAAATCCTGCGCGCGCATCTCGATGCCGGCGGCACGATCGTCGCCATGGGCGAAAGCCGGTCCGATCTGTGGCTGCCCGGTCACGTCTTCGTGCCCCGCCCGACCAACTGGTGGTGGTGGCGCGACCCCGGCGCCGATCTCGGTCTGCGCGTCCCGGGCGCGGGCCATTCCTTGCTGGAAGGCTTGGATCGCCAGGCCCTCACCTGGCACCTCCACGGCCATTTCGAGCCCTCTGCTGGCGCGGAGGTCCTGGTCGAAGATGCCGATGGCCACGCGCTCTTCCACGTCGACGAGGTCACGACGCCCGGCCGCATCGTGGCGACGACGCTCGACCCCTGCTACCACCACGGCTCCCATTTCATGCCGGCCACCACGCGTTTTCTGGCCGCTTTCCTCCCCAACCTGCGCGCCTTGGCCACGGGCGTGACTCAATGGACCGAAACACCAGCTAAGCGTGCCCCTACTTCGTGAGCACGCCCCGACGGACTAGCGGACCAAAACAGGTCGGCCGCTGCAATGGGTCTCTGGCAGCCCACGAAACGCTTCGGCGAGAGGATCCAGGAGCATACGAAACGTCGTCTTGTACGAGCAGCATAACTCCCGGAGTCCGCTATTTCGCCCAGGACCGACTAAGCTGGACCTGGAGCGGACTTACGACGCCGCTGCAGAAAGTCTTCCGATATTGCTGTTCAGATGACGGCAATGCGTGACAACGCATGAGATTATGTCAGCGTGAGCACGCCCATAATGAACGCGATGCTGGCTGTTGCCGCAAAAATTGCCGCCGACGGCTCGTTCTTTACGCGGGCCCCTACGACCACTCCGAGCAAACCCCAGATGGCCGATGCGGCGTAGACCCAGGATCCTGTCCAAATTGAGATAGCGGTCACAAAAAGACCGGCTGCAATGATAAGCGAGGCCGCGAACTTGCCCTTGCGAGGATTTACCCGGGACTGATGCAACACCAGCGTCGATGACAAGCTGACAACGGTCGCGACAGAAACCCATCCTGCGAAGAAATAGAGTGGTGCGGCTCCAAGCCAGAACTCGACGCTCGTGAGTGAACTGATCAGAGATCGCATGACCGCAATCAGGATCAGTGCCAACGCGAGTTCTAGGACAATGAGAAAGAAGCTCGGCCATCTGAAGCCGTAACGCGGAACGTAGGCTTCCCAGGCGATGTTTCCGGCGAACAGGGCGGCCGCGAGCCAGCCGACGCTCCTGAGATACGGGTCGTGGAGGTTGCCAGGCAAGGCATGCCAGATCGCGAAGGCGATACAGGACGCAAAGATGATGAGCCAAATTGCAAAGAAGGGGCCGAATGGCACGACTGGTGTGTCGAGGTTCTGCGATCTGCTCGTTATCGTATTGTCCCACTTTCGGATATCCGGCCAATAGGCAGCCAGGGCTTGTCCGATGGCGAGAAGCAGCACCAGTAAGGCGCGGACACCGTCAATTGTGAGATAGGCTTGCATCGGTCTGGAGACTCCATAAAACTGATCAATTGATCAACTGGTCAGCACATAATTATATAGATCAATCGATCAAGGAAAATATGGCACGGACCAAAGGTGCGACGAACAAAGACAGCGCTGATCGAAAGCGCGAGATACTGGACGGTATCTGGAAGGCCATGCGGGAGAGCGGCGGGAAACCGCTATCGTGGCGCGAGATGGCCGTCGCCGGCGGAGTCGGTCCTGCAACGCTGTCGCATCACTTTGGCAAACGGGACGATGTGGTCTCGGCGGTTCTCAAGGCGAAGCGTCAGGAGGGCGCCGAGCCATTGCACATTCTAGCGGAGCCGTCTTCAAGCGATGTGGAGCAATCGCTCAATGACGCGCTGGCACATATTCTAGTGGGATTGACGCAGTACGATGTCGGCGACCTTGTCGGTCTTGGTCTTGCGGAAGGGATGTACCACGACATCATCGGACCGCTTTTCGTCCGAGACGGGCTCGAACCTATCCTGGCGGGCGTGGAGCAGAGATTGAAGGCACATGAGGCACGAGGTGACATCCCAACGGGAAAGAACCTTCGTCATGCCGCGATCATACTTGCCGGCCCGGTCCTCTTGACCTACGCGCACCAACATCCACTCCGTGGCCAATCAGACTATCCGACCCAACTCGGTGATCTGGCAAAGCAGTCGGCCGAGACTGCAGCGCTTTTCCTGACTACGTGAAGACGGCCCATTTGCTGACCTTGAACATGTCATCCGTTGCAGCATCGCAGCTCCCCGGAAGTGGACATGAACCATCGAGATGACCGTAGCATCGATGACGCAAGCGGACACACCCACAATTCTACGTCACGATCTGAATGGCGGCTTATTGAGCCGTTCCTCGTCATTCGGCTATTGCGTTATTGGAGCGGACCGATCGTCTCATGAGATCGATGAAGGCAAGGATTTTCGCCGGTGTGTAGCTGGACGAAACATAAACTGCGTGGAGCGGGAAGGCCTCCAGCGCGTAATCTGGCAGGACTTGAACGACCGACCCATCGGCCAACTCCTCCGCAAAGGCCCAGGTCGGCCCCAAATGCAGTCCCTTCCCAGCGCGTACAAGTTCTCGGATGGCGGAGACACTGTTTACGGTAAGTGTGCCCGACATAGTCATGGTGTGACTTTTACTGTTGTGCTTCATCGCGACCGAGGAATTGTTCTGCTCCGGTCTGTAGATGATGAACGGGTGCGCTTGCGCTTCTTCGGGTGTTTCTGGCAAACCATTGGCTTTCACGTAATCGCTTGAAGCCACGATCACCCTCGGCACCGACCCGAGCCGCCGAGCGATTAGGCTTGAATCCGGAAGGCGCCCGATGCGGATCGCCACGTCAATGCCTTGTTCGACTAGGTCCGAGAAGCTGCTTCCCAACAAGAGTTCGACCTTCAGCTTGGGCGCTTGCTGCTGCAACTCGCTGAGCACGGGCGCGACAAACTGAGCCCCGAAATCGACTGGCGCGGTGATGCGCAGCCTACCCGTAGGCGTGTCCACAAGCCCCGCGACCCGAGCTTCAAGTGCTGATTGCTGCTCGATGAGCCCGCGCATGCCTTCATAGAACTGAGCGCCGGCCTCCGTCGGCGTCGAACGTCTGGTCGAGCGTTGCAGCAGCTTGACACCCAGCCGATCTTCGAGGGCCCCAATCTTCCGACTGACAGCGGAAGGATCGGCGTGCACCTGTTCGGCGGCGGCTTTGAGGCTGCCGGCTTCGACTACGCGCAGGAAAAGCTGTTCGTTCGTTTCGATCATTACGTGCAAATTTCGCATGTAGTAAATGATATTTATATATCTACATGACTTTAGGCCCGTACGCCACCTTCGTCAGCAAGCCGGGAATGATCCCGACTGCCCCTGAACGGAGAAGCACAATGACAACCGAACGCACATCCACCGTGAACTATGGCCGCGACCTTGACGGCAAAGTTGCCCTGATCACCGGCTCTGCCCGCAACATGGGCCGCGCCTTCGCCGCCGCACTTTCCGCGCGTGGCGCCGACATCGTGGTCCATCACCATTCTGCGTCTTCTGCGGCGGATGCTGAAGAGACGGCGCGCCTTGTCCAAGAGAACGGCGTCCGCGCCTTGGTCACCACCGGCGACCTTTCTGACGCCGCTGCGGTCGAAGAGGTCTTTGCG
Organism: Pseudomonadota bacterium; assembly: GCA_039181205.1. Classification (GTDB taxonomy): domain Bacteria; phylum Pseudomonadota; class Alphaproteobacteria; order Rhodobacterales; family Rhodobacteraceae; genus Jannaschia. The sequence continues at coordinate 1,547 of JBCDCS010000029.1, read as the reverse complement.
AACGCCAAGGACGCCTTTGGCCGGATCGACATCCTGATCAACAACGCAGGCGTGGTGATCAAGAAGCCCTTCGCGGAGATCACGGAGGCGGACTTTGATCGGGCCTTTGGGATCAACACGAAAGCCGCCTTCTTTGCCATGCAGCAGGCGGCCAAGCACATTGAAGACGGTGGTCGCATCATCAATATGGGCACGACGCTTCTCGGCGCGACCACGGGAATGTACGGTGTCTATGCCGGGTCAAAGGCGCCGCTCGAGGACTTCAGCCGCGCGCTCGCCAAGGAAATCGGCGGTCGTGATGTGACCGTGAATGTCGTGGCACCCGGACCGATCAACACGGAGTTCTTCCACGGCGAAGAAACCGAACAGTCCACCGCCTATCTCAGCAATATGAGTGTGGCCGGCCGGCTGGGTGAGATTACGGACATCGTCCCGCTGATCGACTTCCTCGCCTCCGAAAGCAGCCAGTGGGTTACCGCCCAAACCCTGTTCATTAACGGCGGCTTCCTGGCGCGCTAATCGTTCCCAACTCAAGAGATCCATGCATCCGAATTCACAGGATGCATCGATCCCTCATCAGGAAGAGTCCAATGAACCGCATCACACGTCTTATGACGTTAGCCTCGGCAGTCCTGCTGCTTCCCGCTTTCGGAAATGCTCAGCAAACACCGTTCGCCGACACCGAAAGTTCGGTTGAAGAAAAACTGCAGATCCTTCTTGACCGTGAAGAAATCAGTCAGGTGATCATCAACTACGGATTGGCGTTCGACATCCAGGATTGGGACTTGCATCGGTCCGTGTTCACCGACGAGATCCAGATGGATTTCACAGCCTCGCTTGGCGGCGGATTACAGACCATGGCGGCTGATGACTGGGTGGCCGCGGTCAAACCGTTCTTCGCCAGTCTCTATGGCACGCAACATATCGCAATGCCGCTTTCGATCGAGATCACCGAAGACACAGCCTATGTATGTTCGATGTTGCACGCCCAGCATCACCTGCCCAACGCCAAGGGCGATCCGGTGCAGACCATGATCGGGCATTACGACAACTGGCTCGTGCGAACCGATGATGGATGGAAGATCACGAAGATGGTCCAGACGATCACCTGGAACGAAGGCAACTGGTACATCATTGAGAAGGCTGCCGGACTTCAGGAATAAGACAGCAATTCATCATGACGAGATTGGCGTTCGGCGCCCCAAAGCGAGATGAAACTTGCGGCGCGTTTCGGTTCTAAGACATCCGCTGCGCCACGGCATATTCACAGTTTGGATCCATCGTCGCCATTGGGGCAAACGGAGCATCTGCTCAACAAGAGCATTTCGTTCGGATGAGGACTCGGCCCTTACCAGACACTGACTAACCCTTCGTCATGCTGCGATCGCAGCCCGCATTGCTGACACTCGCTGTAAGCGCGAAGCCCGAGGCAGCCCAAACTCACGCTCAACGGGACATTTTTCGGACTTTCGCTGCGCTGCGCACGAGCGCCCGGTTCCGAAAGTATACTCAAAATAAACGAAGCTCGGAGGACGGCGCGGACGGCT
>JBCDCS010000028.1:0-16679 GCA_039181205.1 Pseudomonadota bacterium | reverse complement strand
CGCGATCAGCAGGACGGCGTCCAGTTGAAGCGACGTTTCACAAGCGAAGCGCGCCGCCATGAGCGCGCCCCAGGAATAGCCCGACACGATGAGCGGGCCCTCAATCGGGTAGCGCGCCGCCACATCGGCCAAGACGGCCTCAGCGAATGGCGTGTCCCGCGATCCGGGCCGCCGGAAATCCCAGGTTCGGCCCAACCCGTCGGGTGCTATGAACAAGACGCCGGACTGGGAGGCGGCGCCGCCAGTGCGCGGCGACCGGATCGGGACCTCGCCCTGCCGCCCCCAGCCGTGGAAATGTAACTGCACCGGCAGGGGCGTCGTGCCGTCCCAGCCCTCGGGTTCCAAGACGTGATAGGCGCGATCACCCAGAGGACAGGGATCATCGCCGGTACAGGCCAGCGCTGGCATACCCAGAAGCGCAAGGATGAAGGTCAATATCCGCATGGCGCGGACATAGCTTCGGACCCAGGAGAGACGCCAATCACGAACCGGTCAGACCACACTTCGCCCGATTATGTCGCCGGAACGGCCCGTCCGTCACAAGCCGGCGGCGACGCGCCGGACGGTTGCGATCCGTTCCGCGTTAGGCGGATGCGTGCCGAGGAACCGATCCCCAGGATCGGGGATACGGTTGAAGAACGCGGCACCCCGGACCGGGTCGTACCCAGCGCGCGCGGTGATCACCGTTCCCAGCGCATCCGCTTCCAATTCGTGCTCTTTCGAATAGCTGCGCGCGCCCACCTGGGCACCCGCCCGGCTGATTTGATTGACAGTGGAGGCATCTGCCCCGGCCACCGACGCGATGAGCCCGCCGACCAGCGCCCCGGCCACGGCCGACTGCTGCTGGAGGGCAATGTGCTGCCGAATGTGGTGGGCGCTTTCATGGCCAATGACGAAGGCGATTTCGTCTTGGTTGCGGGCATCCGCGATCAGCGCCTGGGTGAACGTCAGCAGCGGCCGACCGTTGCGGTCCAAGGATTGGAAGGCGTTCGGCGGCGCGTTCGGATTGGGATCGACGCGGATCAGGAAGTCGCAGTTAATGCCCTCGGTCTGGTCCCGGCACATCTGTTCGGCCGCGGGTTCCATCCGGGCCACCGCGGCACGGAAATTCTGCACCGCCGTCGAGTTCGACACCCGAGCGGTTTGCGGCCCGCTGGGCGCCGGGGCGGGTAGCGGTTGCGTCGGCGTCACGGTGACGCACCCGGCCAGTGTGAGCGCTCCGAGCACGCCAATTATCTTCCGCAACATGGCAACTCCTTCATGGTCGACCTACGTCCTGCTCGAATATAAAACCGGAGATCACTGATGTCAGCGCTAGAAGAGATGCGCGTGCTCTATAATGCAAGCTGCCCCGTTTGCCGGTTCGAGATCGATCACTACCGCAAGGTGGCAGCCCGCGACGGCCTGCCGGTTCGGTTCGACGACCTGAACGGGCCCGAGCGAGCAGCTTGGGGGATCGACGCCGATACGGCAGCCCGGCGACTGCACGTTCTGGAGGACGGCCACGTTTTATCAGGCTTCCCCGCGTTTTTGGCGCTTTGGTCCGAGATGCCACGCATGCGCTGGGTGGCGCGGGTGTTGGGTCTGCCTGGGCTGCGGCATGGAATGTCTCTTCTATATGACTATGTCGGTGCGCCCCTGCTCTACCGCGCGCATCTGCGGCGTCAGGCATATAAGGACCGTGTCTAGTGTTCTCGGTCGAACACACCTTCGATGCCACCGTCATCACCCTCGTCGACGAGGGTGAGGGGGATACGCCCCCGGCCGAGGACGTCGTGGTCTCGGCTTTCGAGGAATGCGTAACGCTGACCCAGCTCGATCCCCGCAAGGATGAGCCAGTACAGATCACCCTGACCATGGGCCAGGCCCGCGACCTGGCCGCGGCATTGAACCTGCCGGAAGGCGTCTATCGCCGGCCTTGACGCCGCTTGCCCTTGCGCACGGCCCGGGCTAGCCCGCTGCCCATGCGGATCATCCAGGATCATCGCGCCGTCCCCGATACGGCACGCGGCGCCTCTGCCGCGATCGGCAATTTCGACGGGCTGCATCTTGGGCATCAACACGTGCTGGACCTGGCGCGGCGCGACGGTACACCGCTGGCCGTCGTCACGTTCGAGCCCCATCCGCGCGAGGTCTTCTCGCCCGATGCCCCGCCTTTCCGGCTGATGTCGGCCGAGGCAAAGGCCGAGCGTCTGGCCCGCTTGGGGGTCGATACCCTGTTCGAACTGCCCTTCGCCGACATCGCGCCGCTCACGCCCGAGGCCTTCATGGCGGACGTTCTGTCCGATGGCTTGGCCTTGTCCCATGTGGTCACCGGCGCCGATTTTCGGTTCGGCAAGGCGCGGGCCGGCGATGTGGACACCCTGCGCATGGGGAGCGGGCGACTTGGCTTCGACGTAACGATTGCCGACCTACTTGGCGGCGATATCCCGGTCTCGTCCACGGCGATCCGCACGGCGCTCAGCGACGGCCGACCCCGGGATGCCGCCCGGATGTTGGGTCACTGGCATCGGATCGTGGGCCCCGTGCTCCATGGTCAGAAGCGCGGGCGGGACTTGGGCTATCCAACGGCCAACATGTCCATGGACGGGCTGCATCTGCCGACGCTCGGGGTCTATGCCGTGCTGGTCGATATCTCCGATGGAGCCCATGCCGGGACACATCACGGAGTGGCGTCTCTGGGCGTCCGCCCGATGTTTGGCGAGAACCAACCCAATCTCGAAACCTTCCTCTTCGATTTCGAGGGCGATCTCTACGGCATCCATCTGTCCGTGGCGCTTGTGGAGTTCCTGCGGCCCGAAATGACCTTCGATGGTGTCGACGCATTGATAGTTCAGATGGATCAAGACAGTGCCAAAGCCCGCGCGGTCCTGGCGGCGTTGGATGGATGACCCCATCGACCGCAACGGCCTCAGGCCTGGGTTTTGGGAACACGGGCTGGATGGATTGTCGCAGAAGGAATGGGAAGCACTCTGCGACGGTTGCGGCAAATGCTGTCTGAACAAGCTGGAGGACGAGGACACGGCCGAAGTCGCGCTGACCCGGGTCGCGTGCCGTCTGTTCGACGATTCGACCTGTCGGTGCAGCAATTACGCCGACCGCCTACGTTTCGTGCCCGAATGCGTTGTGCTGACGCCGAAGACGCTGCCCGATGTGGTCTATTTCTTTCCCGAAACCTGCGCCTATCGCCGTCTTCATGAAGGTCGCGACCTGCCCCATTGGCATCCGCTCCTGACCGGTGATCCAATGTCGCCGCACAGCGCAGGGGCGTCTTTGATGGATGAAACCGTGTCAGAATTGACGGTGCCGGAAGACGATTGGGAGGATTTCATAATTGAGGAACCGACGGGCGGCGCCTGATCTCAAGTCAAAGACGGTCGACGAGAGAACCGCCTCAGTCGAACTTCTTCGACGGGGCCAAGACGACGGCCTCACCCTTCAAGACCTTCTTGCCGCCAACGGTGCAATGGGTGTCCATCGTCACCCGGCGCTTCCCAAGATCCATGTCCGTCACGGTCACGACGGCTTCCACCAAATCCCCCGGGCGTACAGGCGCAAGAAACTTCAGGCTTTGGCCCAGATAGACGGTGCCATGCCCGGGCAACTGTTCCCCGATCACGGCCGAGATAAGGCCGGCGGTCAGCATGCCATGGGCGATACGGCCTTCGAAAATCGTGTCCTGGGCATAGGCATCGTCCAGATGCACCGGGTTGTGATCGGTGGAGACCTCGGCAAACAACTCGATATCCCGATCGGTCACGATCTTGGTCAACGAGCGGGACATGCCGATTTCGATGTCTTCTATACAAATCGTTCCGCGCGGAGCGTTATCCAGCATGGCGGTTCTCCAATCCGATGTGGGTTAGGTAGCGCATTCGCCGCATTGCGGCAAGTCATCACGACATTAAATTACACTACGTGTACCAGATAAGACCAATCGTTACCGAAGTGTGCCCATAACGTACATCGGAACCACGTTGTGGTCCGTCAGATACCGGTCCAACTTCGCGGGGTCAGGGTCACCGCCCGTGGATGTCCCGGTTTCCAACGCCCCAAGCCCGCCCGTCAGGAACAGAAAATCCAGGTCTTCGCCCATGGCCCCGGCCGCGTCGGTGCTTGGGCCATCCCCCATGGCAAGAATGTCGCTGTCCGGAATATCGGCGATCTGCGCAAGACGACGCCTTGCAAGGTCGTAGATCGGCGGGTGCGGCTTACCGAAATAGAGGCTTTGTCCCCCCATTTCCGTGTAAAGCCGGGCGTAGGCCCCGGCGCACCATTCCCGTTTGTCTCCTCGATCGACGACGATATCGGGATTGGCGCAGAGCAGTTTCAGGCCGCGGACCTTGGCGGCCAGGAAATCCGGCCTGGCGACCGAAGGATCGGCAGAGGGATCGACCGGCCCCGTGCAGACGATGCCCTCGGCTTCTTCCAGGGGCACGCGCTCGATGGGGACCGGATTATCGACGATGCGCGGTGGCGTGAAGAATCCGACATCCAGATCGGGACCCATATGCCACACCTTGGTGCCGACGATGCCCCGATACATGGCCGTGCGCGCCGAATCGCCCGAGGTGGCGATGTCATCCCAGGCTTCGGGATTGATCCCGATTTCATCGCGTAATTGCGCCGCCACGCCGTCGCGCGGACGCGGAGAGTTGGTCACCAAGATCACGATTCCGCCCCTTCGGCGGTAGTCCATCAGCGCCTCGACCGCGCCGGGAAACGGGCGGACGCCGTCATGGACGCAACCCCAGAGATCCACGAACATCGCGGCGTATTTGTCCGAGATGTCCGATAGGGCTTGGATGATCTGCATGGGGCCTCCGGCGCGAGCTTATCGCCCAGAGAGGTATCGGACTGGTACGCAGCGTCCAGCCCCCGGACCAACCCCTGGAACCAGGGCTATGGAACGGGATCAGACCCCTGCGAGCGCCAAGCCCTGGGCTTCTACCAAGCTCAGATAATTGATCCGCGGCGCGCCGAACCCTGTGCCACCAGCCGCTTGTGGGAAGAGTTTTCCCATTTCCGACAGGATGTTGCGATTCAAGTTGCGGGTGGTTGCGCGGGCGGGGTGGTAGCTTTCCACGGCCAGGCCCGAGACCAGGATGGCGGCTTGGCCAGCGCAAGCCAGACCAAAGCACGCCACTTCACCTTGGGGGGTGATGCTGGTCACGGCGTGTCCATCTTCGAAGGCCGCGATGGGCGCGAAGGCCAGCGGCGACCCGACAAGGGGGATGCAGCGCGGATTGTCGATCAGGACATGGGCATTCGCACCCAGCACCACATCCGTTTCGGGGCCCGACGCGCCGAACGCGTTGGCTGACACGCGGTAGAACATCGGTCGATCGCCGCCCGGCGCATAGGTCCGCGTGCCGATCCATTCGATCTGTGCAGTGCCGCCATCGCGGGTCGCGACTCGGTCGCCGGGCATCAGATCTTCTATGGCGATCGGCCCGCGAGGGCCTTGCAGCATGGCACCGCGGGCCAAGCTGGACACCGCCTCGCGGATTTCCGGCATATCGGGCAACATCCGCCGATCCCAGATCGGGGCACCGCGATGGTCGATCCAGGCAAGATCGTAGGCCGCCGTGACCACCTCAGGCGGCGTCGCGTCAACATATCCGGAGACGTTACTATAGGGGGCGGATGCAACCCGCTGATACGCAGTCATGATCGAAACCGTCCTGGCAGATGCGGCCCCCACCGCGCATCGAGTTATCGCCCAAACGCTAAGGCCCGATCAATGTCCGGAATTGAAACAGTGCGTTTCTGTGTTTCGTTCCGCCCGCCCGCGGCCCGTGCTAGGCCGCCGGTATGAACCATCCGAAATCCATCCTGACAAAAGCCGCACATGCTCTGGATGCGGACCGTCCAAAGGTCGCCCATGACCTCTTGGCGCCCCTCGTCTCCGCGCAGCCGAAGCTGGCCGAGGGTCAGTTTCTGATGGCGCGGGCCCTGGCGGCTTTGGGCCATGTGGATGGCGCGCGTGGCGCATTCGACGCGGCATTGGACTTGGCGCCCAAGGCACCGGCGGTCTGGCTGGACTTCGCGCTCTTTGCCCATCGCCAGGGCGACGGTTCAGCCATTGTCCGGCGCGCGAAGGCAGCCGGATTAAAGCCCGACCTGATCGCGATGATTTCCAGCGCCGCGTCCGGCCAGGGCGTGCGCGCCCACGGCACTGGCGACATCCCTCGCAAACCACTCCAGGCCCTAGCCCGGACCATCGAGGCCCGCGACGCCCGGGCCGCCGCCCGGGCTGAAGCCGCGCTCAAAGGCAAGCCCGGGCCCGCAAGCCTGGGGCTGATCGGCCAGGCGCGGCTGCTGCGCGGCGCGGCAGCCGAGGCCGAGGCGGCCTTTCGGGCCGGGCTCAAACAGGCGCCCATGGCAACCGATCTGCATCTCGGGTTGGCCCGCGCCTTGGCCGGCCAGGGCAAGACGATCCATGCCGTGGCCGAAGCCCGCCGCGCCGCATTGGCCGCCCCCGCCTGGCCGCAGGCGCAGGTGGTTTTCGCCCGCCTCGCATTAGGCGCGGGCCTTGCCGATCACGCTTTGACCGCAGCCGAGGCGGCCTTGGCCGTCGCGCCCAAAGCGGATGCCGCGCGCGTTCTCGCGGTCGAGGCCGCGCTGGCGGCCAAGCGGGCGGATCAGGCGGTGGTCCATGCCGAGGCCTTGGCCCCGAATGTGCCGGACCGAGCGGTTTTTCTCGCCCGGGCCCTCGGCGCGGCGCAACGCTCCGACGAGGCCCTGGCCGCCTGGCAGGCCGCCGGGGATACGCCTGAAAACCGCACGGCGCGGGCGCAATTGCTGCAATCCCTGGGCCGAACGGACGAGGCGGAGGCTGTCCTGCGAAAAGTCCTGGAGGACGCACCGAAACATGGCCGCGCGGCGCGTGCGCTGGCCTATGGCACCCGGCTGGCCCCAGATGATCCCGCTTTGGCTGCCATGCGCGACGCGCTCGCCACCGCGTCGCAAGACGACAAGCGGTTGCTGCACTATGCTCTGGCCCGGGCGCTGGAACGGCATGATCCGGACGAGGCGGCCGCCCATTTGGCTAAGGCCAATACCGCTACGGCCGCCCGCTGGCCCCATGATCCAGCAGCGGACCGCGCCGATCTGGACCGAGTGATCGGGCCGGAATGGACCCTCTTGAAAGACGTGGCGCCCTCCGATTGCCCCGCCACGCCGATCTTCGTGACCGGACTACCCCGATCCGGCACGACATTGGTCGAGACCATCCTGGCGGCCCATCCGAGCGTGGCGCAGGGTGGCGAATTGGGCGTCTTACGCCGAGCACTCACCAAGCTGCGGCAAGACATGGCCGCGGGCCAGACCCCTACGGCTGACGCGCTGCGCGCGGCCGGGGACAGCTACGCCGACGCCGCCGCCCGCACGGCCGGGACACCCGATCCGACGCTGCGGCTGACGGACAAATCCATCCACTCCTTCGTGCATCTGGGCGCCATCGGGAAAATTTTGCCCAAGTCGCATATGGTCGTCGTCCACCGCGACCCACGGGACACCGGGCTATCCATCTGGCGCAACGATTTCGCCGATGGCCAGCACCGATATGCCGCCACATGGGACGGAATCGCGGACCACATCGCCCTGTTCCGCGATGCGGTGGCCTTCTGGCGGTCCGCCCTACCGGCCGGGACATTCCACGAGATCGAATACGAAGCTCTGCTGAACGATCCGGAAACCGAGACCCGCCGCTTGGTCGCCGCCTGCGGTCTGCCCTGGGACGATGCCTGCCTGTCCTTCCATGAGAAGGCCGGCCGTGTGGATACGCTGAGTTTCGCGCAGGTGCGGCAGCCAATTTACAAAACGTCAAAGGGCGGTTGGCAGGCCGCCGGGAACCAGGTCAAACCGCTGATCGAAGCGCTGGAAGCGCGACGCCTGATCGACTAGGCGCTCAGATCAGTCTTTCAGGAACCGCTTCCGGGACTCGCGCGCGACGTTCCATCGCAGCTCGGCCTCGGCGATGTGCGACATCAATTTCGCCCGCGCCACGCCGTCGGCCTTGGCGAATTCGGCCCGGAGCGCGTCCAATTCCCGCTTCAGCCCGATCTCGTCCGGCACGACCCCGGCCTCCGCCATGATCCGCATCCCCGCCGCGTCGCCCGCCGAGAGATGGGCCTCACCGCTGCGATCCGGCATGGGGGCGCCTTCGCCCGCCAATCCGTCCAGATCGCCCTTCATCCGAGCGGCCTGAATCCGGCGTTCGGCGAGGCGATCCCAACGGGTCACTTCTTGGCGGCCTCCATGGCATCCAGCCGGGCCTTGAGCGCGTCGTTCTCTTCGCGGGCCTTCTGGGCCATGGCGCGGACGGCGTCGAATTCCTCGCGTGTGACGAAATCCCTATCGGCCATCCAGCGGTCCATCATCGACTTCATCGCTGTCTCGGCCTCGGCCCGCGCGCCCTGGGCCACGCCCATCGCGTTGGTCATCAACTGACCGATATCGTCCATGAAGCGGTTGCGGGTCTGCATGTCTTGATCTCCGGTGCGGGTCTGTCCTGAAACATATGGCCCGCTGGCACCGCCTTCTCAAGGTTGACCCCCAGAGGGCGCGCGGGCATGTCCCGGGCCATGATCGCCGCCATCCCCTTCCCGGATATTTCGCCGGAGATCTTCGAGGTCTCGGTAGGAGGCTTCACCTTCGCCCTGCGCTGGTACGCGATGGCCTATATCACCGGCATCGTCGGCGGCTGGATCATGGCGCGCTGGATCGCCACGCGACCCCGGTTCTGGCCGGGCAATACGGCGCTGGCGACCAGCCAACAGGTCGAGGATTTGATGACCTGGATCGTGATCGGCATCATTGCGGGCGGGCGGCTGGGCTATGTGCTGTTCTATCAGCCAAGCTATTACGCCCAGAACCCGATCGAAATCCCGTTCATCTGGCAGGGTGGCATGGCTTTCCACGGGGGTGCGATCCTAACTGGGCTTCTGGTCATGGTCTTCGCCAAGCGACAATCGATCCCGATCCCATCGCTTCTGGATCTGGCCGCACTGTGCACACCCTTGGGCCTTGGGCTTGGCCGGATCGCAAACTTTATCAATGCTGAACTCTGGGGTCGTCCGACGGATGTGCCATGGGGGGTGATCTTTCCCGGCCAGGCGGCCCAGGCCTGCGGTCAGCTCGAAGGCCTCTGCGCGCGGCATCCCAGCCAGCTCTACCAGGCAACGTTGGAGGGGTTGGTCCTGCTGATCCTGCTGTGGACGCTGGCCTTCCGCGGCTGGCTGAAGGTTCGTGGCTTCATCTGCGGCGCGTTTATCGCGGGCTACGGCACCGTCCGCGTCTTTGTGGAGCAATTCCGCCAAGCCGACGCCCAATACATCACCCCGGAAAATCCCTTGGGCCATGTGATCCGCTTCGGAGAGGCCGGCCTCACCATGGGTCAGACGCTGTCGATCCCGATGATCCTGGTAGGCCTTGGCGTAATGCTGCTGGCGTCCCGCGCCCGCCCGAAGGCCGCGTGAACCTGACGGACTATCTGATCCGGCGCATCCGCGCCACAGGACCGCTGACGATCGCCGATTGGATGACCGAGTGCCTGCTGCATCCGACGCTCGGCTACTACACAACACGCGATCCGCTGGGCACGGATTTCACCACCGCGCCCGAGATCAGCCAGATGTTCGGCGAGATGCTGGGGCTCTGCCTGGCCCAAGCCTGGATGGACCAAGGTCAACCACAGGCGGTGCTGGCCGACCTCGGCCCCGGCCGCGGCACGCTGATGGCCGATCTATTGCGGGCCACAAAGGGCGTGCCGGGCTTCCATGACGCCCTTTCGGTGCATCTGGTCGAAGCCTCCCCAGTTCTGCGCGACCGCCAGGCGGAGACGCTGGCCGGTCGGCAGGTCACCTGGCATGACCGCGTGGAGGATTTGCCGGACGGTCCACTCTTCCTTGTGGCCAATGAATTTCTGGATGCCCTGCCGATCCGGCAATGGGTCCGGGACCGGGAGGCTTGGCGCGAGCGCCTGGTGACCGAGGCCCACGGCGCTCTGGCCTTTGCCCTGGGCCCGCCCGTACCCGTGCCTGAACTGGACGAACGGGAGGATGTGCCCGACGGAACCCTGGTGGAACGCTGCCCCGCCCTATCCGGCCTGGTCGGCTCCGTTGCCGCGCACGTGGCCCAGGGCGGCGCCGCGATCTTCATCGATTACGGCCATTGGCGGTCCCAAGGGGACACGCTGCAGGCCGTCCGCGGAGGCGAGAAGACTGATCCGCTCGCGCTGCCCGGCCAGACCGATCTGACCGCCCATGTGGATTTCGAGGCCATCGCCCGCGCCGCCGGGCCCACCACACCATCGGCGATGGCCACGCAGGGCGTCCTCCTCGAAAGGCTCGGCATCACCGCGCGGGCGCATGCTTTGGCGGCGGGCATGACCGGCGCAGCGCTGGAAAGCCATATCACCGCCCATCGGCGCTTGACGCATCCCGCGGAGATGGGTGACCTGTTCAAAGCGATGGCACTTGCTCCGCCTGCCACTCCCCTGCCCCCGGGCTTCGACCCGCTGCCGCCCGAGGCCATGACATGACCCTCGAAATCCTGACTTCAGACCTTTTGGACGACGTCAGGCATGGTTTTTTCACTCGGCGGGGCGGCGCGTCATCCGGCGTCTTTGCCGGGCTGAATTGCGGGACCGGATCTTCCGATCAGACCGAAGCCGTGGCCACCAACCGGGCCCGCGTGGCAGACGCGATGGGCGGGCCGCTCCACGGCGTGCATCAGGTCCATTCCGCGGAAGTGGTGGTTGTTGATGGGCCTCTGGCCGATCCGCGTCCCCAAGCCGATGGTCTGGTCACGTCGCAGGCAGGCCAGGTGCTGACAATCTTGACGGCCGATTGCCAACCAGTCTTATTCGCGGCCCCCGGGGTCGTCGGTGCAGCCCATGCAGGTTGGAAAGGGGCCCTTGCCGGCGTGCTGGAGGCGACGGTGGACGCCATGGTGGAACTGGGCGCCGCGCGCAAGAGCATCCGGGCGGCCATCGGCCCGTCGATCAGCCAGCGCAACTACGAAGTTGGACCGGAATTCCTGGAGACTTTTATCGGCGAGGACGAAGACTCCACCCGGTTTTTCGCCAATGCTCGGGGTGATCGATACCTGTTCGACCTGCCGGGCTATGGCCTGCATCGATTGCGCTCCGCCGGGGTCCAGGCGGAGTGGATCGGCCATTGCACCTATGCCGATTCAAACCGGTTCTATTCCTACCGGCGCACGACCCATGCGGGGGAGGCCGATTACGGGCGGCTTATCTCGGCCATCCGCATCTAAGCCGCACCGCGCAACACCAGATTTTCGGTAAGCAGAAAATAACCGTGTCTGAGTTGCGCCGTAATGCCGTCCCTGAATCGCCGCTGCTCCGTCTCCTATCTGACCATGTCTGTTGGTCATTGTTTCCAGAACAGAGGAGATCGCCATGGCCCGGCAGACCTGGTTGGACCGCACCATCGACGCCACCCGCGACGCCAAGATCGTGCTGCCTTGGTCCCGCACGGGTCGAAGAACATCTTCCGACTCCAAAACCGGCAAGTCGGCTAGCTGACCCCACTCTTCGGCGGCCTGTCTCCAGGCCACTTATTTCTCCGATCCACAAAGCGGCAAATGGCTGGCCCCGGCGGGACAGCCTCGCTATCCCTTTCCTCAGCCATACGCCACGACTTCGGAAGGGTCGCCCATGTCCACCGCTCTCGGCCTGTGCGGCTCGCTCCGCGCCGCCTCCACCAATCGCATGCTACTACACGAGGCGGGACGACTTTACGGGGGGATGGAAGAGGCCAACCTACGCCTACCGCTCTACGACGGCGACCTGGAACAGACGGAAGGTATCCCGGACACGGTCACCAAATTGGCGGGGCAGATCGCCGCTGCACCGGCAATCATCATCGCGACGCCGGAATACAACAAGGGGATATCCGGCGTGCTGAAGAACGCGCTCGATTGGGTCAGCCGCGTACCGGGCCCAACTTGGCGCAACAAACCGGTGGCGATCATGTCCAGTACCGCAGGCCGGGCGGGCGGAGAGCGGGCGCAATGGATTCTGCGGCTCTGCCTTCTGCCGTTTCGGCCCGATGTGCTGGCCGGGCCGGAGGTTTTGGTCGGCTCCAACGAGTCAGCCTTCGATGACGAAGGTCGGCTGACCAACGCGCGCAACCATGAAGGATTGAAGGACTTGATGGCCAAGCTGCGGGCCAAAGCGAACGGTTAAGCAGGATTGTTCAAATCGCGACGGAGCCCGTTCAATCGAGCACGATACGCACCCGGTACATCTTTGTCATCGAACCACGTCGCCCTTACTGGGCCGCACATGACAAAGGACCAATCCGATGCTGAAGCTTGCCACCGCCACCACCCTTATCGCCGCCGCTCTGACCTGGGCCGCACCGGAAGAAAACACCAAATTCCCGCCCGAGCGGATCGACGCAATCTCTGCCATGATGTCCTGAGGCCGTTCGCACCCAGTGCTTGGAACCGCCTTGAATTGGGATGATGAACCGGCCTTCATGACGACTTATCCGTCCGAACTGGCCAGAGCCGTTCTGCCGATCCGCGACGTCAATTGGATGTGCTGTGAGCCCGAAACGAACATCTGACCGAGGTCTGATCCACGTCTGACATCATACTTGAACGTTAGTACCTGATTTTGCAGGAAAGTGTGCAGTTTTGCGAGTAGGTCTTGCGGCATAAGCCGGTCCGCGGCGAAGCAAGCGTGGCCGCTCAAGGCCAGATCAACAAAGTCAGCCGCGGATCTTCGCTCTGACACCGAGCGCGCCGACCTAGGTGCCGTCTTGCTTGCCGTAGGTTCGGAACGCCGCGATCACCTCGTCCATTTGTGCAGCACCCAGAACCGTGGGATCCCCCAGCGCCCGGGACAGGATGTACTGGCGGGCCAGGGTTTCGACTTCAGTCGCCAACCACAGCGCCTTGTCCAACGTAGGTCCGAAGGCGATCTGGCCGTGATTGGCCAGAAGGCAGGCGGATCGGCCGTCGAGTGCGGTCAGCATGGCGTCGGATAAGGCCTGCGTTCCGAAGGTTGCGTAGTCGGCGCAGCGGATATCGGCGCCACCCGCGACGGCGATCATATAGTGGAACGCCCCGATCCCGCGCCGGTGGCACGAGAGCGCCGTTGCATAGGGCGAGTGGACATGGACCACGGCCTGCGCTTCAGGCCGGGCGCGATAGATATCGAGATGCATGCGCCATTCGGAGGACGGCTTCCAACGGCCGTCGACCGTGCCGTCCATTGCCACCGGGACGATCATGTCGAGCGTGGTGTCATCATAGGGCACGCCGGACGGGGTGATCAGCATCCCCTCGCCATCCCGGACCGAAACGTTCCCCGATGTCCCCTGGTTCAGCCCGCTGGCATTCATGGCGCGGCAGACGTCGATGATGGCCTGTCTCACTCTGCGGCCACCCGCTCGGGGAAGAGCGCGGCTATGGCCGACTGGTTCGCCTCCACGACACCCTTCTCGGTGATCAGCCCGGTGACGAGACGCGCGGGCGTTACGTCGAACGCGTGGTTCGCCGCCGGCGTACCTTCGGGCGAGATCAGCACCTTCGAAACGTTGCCTTCAGGTGTCTTGCCGTGGACCCAAGTGACCTCTTCGGGGCTGCGTTCCTCGATGGGGATGTCGCGGCCATCCAGGAGGCGGAAATCGATCGTGGGCGATGGCAGCGCCACGTAGAACGGCACGTCGTTGTCTGCTGCAGCCAGCGCTTTCAGATAGGTTCCGATCTTGTTGCAGACATCCCCGGCGGCGGTCGTGCGGTCGGTGCCCACGATCACCAGATCGACCATCCCGCGCATCATCAACAGGCCGCCGGAATTGTCGGGGATCAGATGATGCGGAACACCGTGGTTCAGGAGTTCCCAGGAGGTCAGCGCCGCCCCTTGATTGCGCGGCCGCGTCTCGTCAACCCAGACGTGCACGTCGATCCCCGCATTGTGAGCGTGGTAAATCGGCGATGTTGCCGTCCCCCAATCGACTGTAGCCAGCCAACCGGCGTTGCAATGGGTCAGGACATTCACCGGTTCATCTTTCTTCGCGGCGATCTCCTTGATCAACTCTAGCCCGTGGACCCCGATCATGCGGCAGATTTCCACATCCTCGTCGGCGATCTCTGCGGCCCGGCGCCAGGCGGCATCGACACGGTCCCCCTCGGGCAGCGGCTTCAGAACGCCCATCATTTCATCGAGCGCCCAGCGCAGATTGATCGCCGTGGGGCGGGTGGCGTGGAGGACGTCATAGGCCTGACCAAGACGCGCATCGGACGCGTCGTCGGCAATCGCCAGCGCGACGCCATAAGCCGCCGTCGCGCCGATCAAAGGCGCGCCCCGGACCAGCATATCGGCGATGGCGCGAGCCGCATCTTCCAGGGTCGCCAGTTCCACCGTTTCATAGAGATGGGGCAGCCGGGTCTGATCGATGATCCCCAAGCACCCTCGTTCGCGCAGGGGCCAGATCGTCCGGGTCGGGATTCCGTTCACCTTCATGTCGCGTCTCCCAGCATGTCTCTCGCCAATTCGGTCGCGGCCTGCACCGACCGCACCTCACCTTTCACCAAGCGGCCGGCCATCGCCAAGGCCCGTTCCTCGCACGGCACCCGAACCGCCGGGTCCAACCGTCCCAGATCGGCGACCCCGGCAAGCCCCACGATCCGACGGGTCATCTTGGCCCCGGCAAAGCCGAGCGCATCGGTCTCGATCCGGGCAAGCATGGCCGACAGCGCCCCGTCGGCCGCATCGCCGAGCACTCGGTCTACCATCGCCTCGCCCCGCCGCTCGGTCTGCCAGAGCTCGCTGAACCGGCGTCGGAATGCATCCCAAAACCGCAGACCTTGCATCAGAACCCAATCCTGCTGATCGCGCCAATCGCCACCCCAACTGGGCTGAGACGCCGCATTGAGCAAAAGGTTTGCCAGCACCGCCCCCAGATCGAACCCCATAGGGCCGTAGAAGGCGAATTCAGGGTCGATGACGCGCACCCGTTCATTCGGGCCGGGCGGCGTGACCATGACGGAACCGGAATGCAGATCGCCATGCAGCATCGCTTCGGCCCGGGTCATGAAATCCCATTTCAGCCGCTGAATGCCCTGCCGCCAGGCCGCGTCTTCGCGCATAATGGCCACGGCTTCTTCCAAGCCTGGTGTGAAATCGTTGCCTGGATGGTCGTGATAGGGGTCGGTAAAGATCAGGTCCTCGCTAATCCGGCACAGCGCCACGTTCCCGGCAAACCGCGACATCTCGGCCTTTTTGACCGCCGGATCCAGCGCCAAATCGGAAGACCGGAAAAGCGTGTCCGCACAGAACTGGCCCAGCACTGGGGCAGCAGTCTCATGGCGCTGCCGGTCGATCAGCGCCTGCCGCCAGATCACGTGGTCAACCAAATTCTCCATCACGATCAGGGCCTGTTCGCCATCGAACCAGATCAGGTCCGGCACACAGCCCGCATCCTGTGCTTGCCGCGTCAGCGCCGACCATTCGAACCAGGCGCGGGCCAGCGGCAGAGGCCAGCTTTCGCCCACCAGCCGCAGAAACGGCAGGGCTTGCTTGGCGCAGACGGACCCGGCCGGTCCGTCGACGATGTAGACGAAATTCAGATTGCCATCGCCTACTTCACGTACGGCCCAATCGCCCGGTGCGCCTCCCAGCCGCGCGGCAACCTCTGGATAGCTGGCCAATCGGTCGGCCACGGTGTCGGGCGCCAGAGCCACCCAATTTTCGAAGGACGGCGGGCCATCTTGCCGCACGCGCACATCTTGCATCCTATTGCCTCCCTGCCAGCAGCCTGCCACCGGCCTTCGGGTCACGCAACGGCACGACCCATGGATTGCGACAGGGCCAGAAGCGGGTCGGCCAAGGGCGAACTGCGGCGCCAGACAAGGCCGATCGTGCGCGACGGTGCGGGCGCCCGGAAATGCGCGACCGAGACCGGGGCATCGACTGTCTCACCCAGCGCCATTTCCGGCAGCAGCGTCACGCCCAGGCCCGCGCCCACCATTTGCACCAGGGTCGCGAGCGAAGACCCATCCAAGCCCGTCGTCTGGGGCCGCATCTCACAGACGTCCAGCGCCTGATCCCGGAAGCAATGGCCTTCCTCCAAGAGCAGGAGCCGCATGGTGGCGAGACCTTCTGGCGTCGGAATGGGCTGATCCGCATCGGTCTCGGGCCGGATCAGCACAAAGTTTTCCTTCAGAAGCGGCCGCTCCATCAGCGTTGGCTCACCCAGCGGCAAGGCCACGATGGCGCAATCGAGCCGTCCTTCGCCCAATTCCTGAAGCAGTGTGGACGTGACCGTTTCCCGGATGTCTGGCGTGACATCGGGATGGGCCGCGGCCACTGCGCGCATCACCGGGGCCAGCAGATAGGGTGCTACCGTCGGGATCATCCCGATCCGCAACCGTCCGGCGAGCCCACCTTGGGCCGCGCGAGCCAGATCGCCCAACTCCTCCACACTGCGCAGGATGTCGCGCGCCCTCGGGGCGAAGGTCTCCCCTAAAGCCGTCAACCGCACGCCCCGCGGGCCCCGTTCAAACAACGCCGCCCCCAATTCCGTTTCCAAATCCCGGATCTGCACCGATAGCGCAGGCTGTGAAATCGCCGCAGCCTCGGCGGCGCGGCCGAAATGGCCATGCCGGGCCAGCGCTTCAAAGTAACGCAACTGTTT
>JBCDCS010000027.1:0-17292 GCA_039181205.1 Pseudomonadota bacterium | reverse complement strand
CCAGACATCCGCTGGCCCGGCGAAGCCTTCGGGCATCGGGTCCGCGGCACCGATCCGCACTACGTAAGATACGGCGATCAGTTCGCGTCGCCCATTGATCTCTGCATAGATGAGGTTGGAGGGCTGGGTCAGGTCGAGCCGATCGCCGACGACGTAATCCACGCCATTTCGCTGGGACCAATGCTCGCCCATCAAAGGGACGTGGCCGGTGGAGCGGCGCCAGCCATCGGCGCGCGCGTTGCGGATGTTGCGGTAGGGCGCGACGGCCTGTTCGATGGTGGCGATCTGGGCCCGGGCTTCTTGCTGCCACAATTGGGCGAGCGTGGGCTCGGCCAGAAGGCCCAGCACCGCCACCAGAAAGACGACCGCCTTCATCGCACGCGCCGCCAGACGCGCTGACCTTCAGCGCCGCGACCATTGTTGGACCGCCAACTCCATGTCTGCCGTGCCTCGCCCTTGCGGAAGGTGGTTTCGCTGCTGCCTTCGATGGTTCTGCCGTTCGAGTTCTGAAAGGTCGATTGGCTGCTGCACGTGCTGCCCGAGCAGGTGCCGACACGATTGTTTGTCCAGGTGTTACCATTGGCGGTCGCGCCGGTGACGGATCGGGTCCAGCTCCGCGTCTCCGGGTCCCAGGTGTGAACCGCATCCCGGGTGTAGCCGGTGCCGTTGCTGCGTTCGACGGTCGTCGATCTGACGCTGGTATTGCCGTTTCGCGTCACCGTGGTGAGTGCGTTTGAGGTGACGCCGTTGGCGGTGGTGGTGCGCTCTGACCGCCAATCGGCCTGTGCGGCGCCGGCAAGGCCCAGTGCGAGCGCGGTGAGGATGGAGAGTGTCTTCATGGCATCTGCCCTCTGCGAAAGATGTGATGCGAGGGTTTTGTCATCCCTTTGTTGCCCGGGTTTTTCGCCTGTATTGCGGTTTGTGACGTTTTGTTAATAGGCGTTGGAAGCCCCTGGCGCGGGCAGGGAGGCGCCGCGTAGGGTCTCGCCATGACACCGGCGCCCAAGGTTTTTCTGGTTGAAGACGACCCCGAGATTGGACCGCTGACCCAGGATCGGTTGGTGCGGGAGGGGTTTGACGTGGCGCTGGCCACGGACAGCGCGGCGCTCAACGATCTGTTGGCCAGGCAGACGCCCGATCTGATCATTCTCGACCTGATGCTGCCTGGGGAAGATGGGCTGTCCATCTGCCGTCGGCTGCGCGCCCGATCCACGGTGCCCATCTTGATGCTGACCGCCCGCACCGATGAGATCGACCGCGTGGTCGGGCTGGAGATCGGCGCCGACGATTATCTGGGCAAGCCGTTTGCGATGCGCGAGTTGATCGCGCGGATGCGGGCGATTCTGCGCCGGGCGCAGCCGGTGGACGTGCCGGGCAATGGGCGGGTCCTGTTCGAGGATTTCGAGCTTGATCTCGACCGGATGGAATTGTCCCGCGCGGGCGCGCCGATCCCGTTGACTTCGGGCGAGTTCGCCCTGCTCCGGGCGTTCGTCCGACATCCGGGGCGCGTTCTGTCGAGAGATCAGTTGATGGATATGAGCCAGGGCCGCATGGCCGACAGCTTTGACCGCACCGTTGACGTTCAGATCAGCCGTCTGCGGACCAAGCTGGGTGAAAACCCCCGGGACCCGCACATGATCAAGACGGTGCGGAATGCCGGGTACATCTTCACCGCCGAGGTGCCGAAGTGAAGCCGCGGCCCTTGGGGGCATTTGCCCGGCTGGCCGCGATCTTCGCGCTGGGTCTGCTGATGATCCAGCTGTTTCTGGTCTGGCTCTATATCCGCGACCGCAGCGAGGGCGATGAGCCGGGATATCGCTTCCCGCTGCCCGGGCGGGTGATCGCCATGGCGGATATGATGGAGGCGGCGCAGGATCCGCGCCCGGTACTGATTGCCCTGAACGGGCCCGATCTGTTGGTCAGTCTGGTCGATGACCCGGTTGGCGCCTTCGCGCCGGAGGAAGACCGTCTGCCCGCGATCGACAGGATCTTCGACGAGTATCGGGCTCAGCTTTCTGGCCGGGATGTGGCGGTCTATGTCGCGGTGCCCGAGGAGATCGTCGAGCAGGATATCCGCATCGGCGACCGATCGATCTGGAGCCGGTTCCCCATGCGGATCGCCATCGATCTAGACCGGGGCGGGGCGTTGGTGGTCGAATCCCGCGACGATTTGCTGACGCAGGTCTATTCGGTTCCAATCGGCTGGTGGTCGGGCATTTTCGCATCCATCGCGGCGTTGATCGTCCTGTTCGCTCTGCATGTGGAGACACGCCCGATCGTGCGGCTGGCTTCGGCGGCGGATGCCTTTGGGCGCGATGGCGAGCCGAGACACGTGAAGCCCACCGGATCGCGGGACATGCGGTCGTTGATTGCTACGTTCAACGATATGCAGACCGGGCTCGAAGACTTGCTCACGCGTCGGCGGGTGATGCTCGGCGCGCTTGGCCATGATCTGCGGACGCATTTGACACGCTTGAGCTTGAAGCTGGAGGATACTGGGATCGGGCAGGAACGAGGGCTGGCACGCAACATCGCGCAGATGGAGCGCATCTTGGAAAACTGTCTCGATCTGGCGCGGGACGAGGCGCCGGTGAACAAGGAAACGCTGGAACTGAATGCCTTTGTTGG
Organism: Pseudomonadota bacterium; assembly: GCA_039181205.1. Lineage (GTDB taxonomy): Bacteria > Pseudomonadota > Alphaproteobacteria > Rhodobacterales > Rhodobacteraceae > Jannaschia. The sequence goes on along the minus strand of JBCDCS010000027.1, from coordinate 14,664 downwards.
GGCAATGCTAGAGGACCACACGCAGATCCCGATCCAGTTCGAGCCAATGGATGAAGTCTATGCCGAGGCCGATCCCGCCGCATTGGAGCGGATCTTAATCAATCTCATGGAGAACGCGCAGAAATTCGCGACGGAGGCGGAGGTGCGGGTTTCGGACGGCCCGCCGACGGTGACGGTCTGCGACAATGGTCCGGGGATCGCGGAGGCAGATTTGGAGCGAATGCTGGAACCGTTTACGGTGGCCGACGAAGCCCGCACGCAAGGCCAAGCCGGTTCGGGGCTGGGCCTGGCGATTTCGCGGATGCTGGCCGAGGCACAGGGCGGAACGCTTACCCTGCGGCTGCGCGATGGGGTAGGTGGGCTCTGTGCGTCGCTGGTTTTGCCGGACGAGCGGTCGATGTCTGGGACGCACCGTTGAGACAGTTAGGCATGGACATGCGGGTGCGGGCGACGGCTTGATGATCGCGCCGGCTGACTTGCCTCGTAATCCATAATACCATATTTTTTATAGAAATAGTTGAGGATTACCCGCCGGACCTATTCGAGCATTTGGCCCGCCGGTGACATGGAGACGCAGAAGATGGCCGACGTTGAACCGGACCGTAAGACCGACACGGCGCTTGTGCCCACCATGATGATACGCGCGTTGCTGGTCCTCATCCTTACGGTTATCGCGCTTGTCTTTTGGGCGCGGGTTTCGGATCGGCCTTTGGCGGCACAGGCGCCAAAAGGTGAAGTTTTGCAGGAGCGGGTGATTCAGATGTCGGCGGAGTTGGACGGGTCGGCACGTGTCACTGACGCCGATGGCGGCGTGATCGCCGAATATGCAACTGGTGAGGGTGTCTTCATTTCGACGATTGCGCGCGTCATGGACCGGGAACGTATGAAGGTAAAAGGCGATCCTCAGGGCCCCTTCGTTCTTCGCCTGCGGGCGGGTGATAGGTTGTCTCTGTTCGATCCGGAGACCGGTCGCGAAACCGAACTTGTCAGCTTCGGCGACGATAATGTGGGTGCATTCCGAGCGCTTTTAGCGGCTGAATAGTGTACCGTTAAATTTACACTTATAGTGTAGATATTAGTTGACTAACCTGATTAGCTGGGTCAGCTTTTAGGCATGATGCCACCGAAAAACTGTCTCCTCGGCGCTGCCATTCCCGGTAACAAGCATTGCGTTCGCAGATGTATCATCCGGAGGATCGATGGCAGATCAGTCGAGCGCTGGGACGGTCCAGGCAGCGGATGGGCTTCGGCCCGAAGTTCGAACCAGCTTGTAGCCAGTTCTTTTACATCGCGAGATGACCGCCAACCCGCGTGATCGTGCATGGTTGGATCACCGTCCTGTCGATAAGCCCCGTGCTGTGCCGACTGGATCGGCCGGAAAGCTCGCCCAAATCTTCGCCTGCGGTTCACGCCCAAGGGCGACAGGACTGGCAAGAGGGGCCGTAAAAATGTCTGATGCCGTATCGCAGATCGACGCAACTTGGGCGACGGCACCCAGAGCGCCAAAGGACGGTCGCCGCGGACGCGCGGGAACTCATGGTAAATATTCGAACTACCGGGAATACCGGTTCTATTTCGCAGTGATCTTTGTGTTGGCGCTGCCATTGGCGGTTTGCCGCTGGGTTGGTACGGCCATTCTTTCGCGAGAACCGCCGTCGTCCGGCCCAGTGGCGATGGCTTGGCGGCAGGCACATTGCATCGCGCCGATGATTTTCTCCGCCTGATGTCAGCCGTTTCGACCATACCGGCGATGTCCTTCATCAATGACAGGCTGAGCTTGCTGATCCGAGACGAGGGATCTGCGGCCGCCAATCCCAGAACACCAAACCACGAACGCCCGGCGGCCAGTCGACCGGCGCAGACGCAGATAGAGAAAGGAGGCTCCGATGGCTTTGCTCGCCTTCGAGCGAAAGTACCGAATCCGGGGGGGGACCCTGATCGGTGGCGATCTGTTCGACTTCTGGGTCGGCCCATTTTACGTGGGCTTCTTCGGAGTAACGACGATCTTCTTCGCGCTCTTTGGAACGTTGTTGATATTCTACGGGGCCGCGCTGGGTGACACCTGGAACCCCTGGCTGATCTCTATCGAACCGCCCGAGCTTGACGTCGGTCTCGGCATGGCGCCGCTGGCCGAGGGTGGTATTTGGCAACTGGTGACTATTTGCGCCCACGGCGCCTTCATCAGTTGGGCCCTGCGCGAAGTGGAAATCTGCCGTAAGTTGGGCATCGGCTATCACGTGCCATTCGCCTTTGGTGTCGCCATCTTCGCATACACGACGCTGGTGGTGATCCGGCCAGTTTTGATGGGTGCCTGGGGCCATGGCTTTCCCTACGGGATATGGTCGCACCTGGATTGGGTGAACAACGTTGGCTACGCCTACGGGAACTTCCACTACAACCCGGCCCACATGCTGGCGGTGACGTTCTTCTTCACCACCACGCTGGCGCTAGCGCTCCACGGCTCACTGATCCTGTCCGCGGCCAACCCTGAAAAGGGCAATGAGATGCGCACACCGGATCACGAGGACACGTTCTTCCGCGACTTCATCGGCTATTCGATCGGACCGCTGGGCATTCACCGCCTGGGGCTTCTGCTCGCGCTGAACGCCGGGTTCTGGTCGGCCATTTGTATTGTGGTTTCGGGGACCGTCTGGTTCGATGCCTGGTTCGAGTGGTGGTATTGGTACGTCGATCTGCCGTTCTGGATCGACCTCGAGGGAGGCGTCAATGGCTGAGTATCAGAACATCTTCACGCAAGTTCAGGTGCAGGGTGCGCCCGAGATGGGAATGGTGGACGATGTCGACCTGACCGAGCGCACGAAGAAGGCCGGGTTTTCCGAACTGCTGGGTTGGTTCGGAAATGCGCAGCTCGGGCCGATCTATCTGGGCGGTCTGGGTGTTGTATCCCTCGCCACCGGGGCGATCTGGTTCTTCATGGTTGGCGCAAGCTATTGGGCGCAGGCGGGCTATAACCCGGCCGTCTTCGCGCGCGATCTGTTCTACTTCTCGTTGGAGCCGCCCCCACCGGAATACGGCCTGCGCATTCCGCCCATGAGAGAGGGGGGCATGTGGCTGATCGCCAGTTTCTTCCTTCTGATTTCGGTCATGACCTGGTGGGCCCGATCCTATGTCCTGGCCAAGCAGTTGAAGATGGGAAAGCATGTCTTCTGGGCCTTCGGCGCGGCGATCTGGCTGTTCCTCGTCTTGGGTCTGATCCGGCCGATCCTGATGGGAAGCTGGTCCGAAGCGGTGCCCTACGGCATCTTCAGTCACCTGGATTGGACGATGAACTTCTCGGTGTTCTACGGGAACCTGTTCTACAATCCGTTCCACGCCCTTTCGATCGTCTTCCTCTATGGCTCGACGCTGCTGTTTGCGATGCATGGCGCCACTATTCTGGCGGTTTCGCGCTACGGCGGTGATCGGGAGCTTGAGCAGATCGCAGACCGTGGCACCGCGTCCGAGCGCGCGGGTCTGTTCTGGCGCTGGACGATGGGCTTCAACGCCACGATGGAGGGCATCCATCGTTGGGCTTGGTGGTTCGCTATCCTTACGCCGATCACTGGCGGTATCGGTATCCTGCTGACGGGTACAGTGGTCGATAACTGGTATGTCTGGGCGCAGGATCATGGCTATGCGCCGTTGGATTGAACCCAGCCTGAGGGCTTCGTGATAACGTCGAAATAGGAGGACCGTCCAATGGCGGAGACCGATGCCAAGCCGCAGGCCATGCGTCGCGACATCTTCAAGCAGATGCTGATCGGCGCGGCAGCGGCGGCCGGGACGGTCATCATCCCGGTGGTCTTTATCTACGGCCTGTATCTTGCGGGCACTTTGCTGCCACCGGAATCGAAAGAGGCCGTCGACCCGACGCCCGACTCCTTCGGTCTGGAGGAGGAGTAGATCCAGGGCTCGTATGCCCGTGACGGGCCGGTGCCGTGTGATTTTCGGCCTGGAAGATCATTTGAGCGTACAAAGAAAGCGGGGCTGGGGCCCCGCTTTCTGAGTCGATGAAAAGCGACCTTAACCTTGGCCTGCGCCAATAAGGGCCATGGGTTGAGGAAGCGTTTCATCGGCCGTCGCTTTGTCGGCACCAAACACCACGGGACGTTTGGACCGATCATCGACCTGGAGTGAGAACACGTCGGGCCGCGCGTAGTGGCCGACGGGGTCGAAATCGAGCTTGCTTTGGGTCAGGGTCATCCGATCCAGTTCGGCATAGAGGATCGTGGCCTCGTTGAAGACCGGACCGGCAAGGACTTCACCCAGGGGACCTACGATCATGCTGCCGCCGCGCATCAGTACGTCGTCGGGTGCCTCTCCCATCTGGCTGCGATAATTGGGTCCGTACTCGCCCAGTGTGATGTATTGGCACGAACTCAGCACGTAGCACCGGCCTTCCATTGCCACGTGGCGCATGGTGGCGATGAACGTGTCGCGGTCATCGGCGGTGGGGGCGCAGTAGATCTCGACCCCCTGGGCATACATCGCCATGCGCGTGGCCGGCATGTAGTTTTCCCAGCAGATGACCGAGCCGATCGTGCCCAGCTCGCTTTCCACGGCACCTAGGGTCGAGCCGTCGCCGAAGCCCCAGATCAGGCGCTCGGCGCCGGTGGGCTGCAGCTTGCGGTGCTTGCCCACCAGGCCCGCGCGGGGGTCGATATAGACCACCGTGCAGTAGAGCGTGCCGCCGCCTTGCTCGATGATGCCGAGCATCACGAAGGTGTTCGCCTCGCGGGCGGCCTCGGTGATCGCGGCGATCTCGGGGCCGTCAAGCGTGACCGCGCCATCGTAGTAGCGGCGGAACTCTTCGCGGCCCAAGGGCTGCCTTATGCCGACCGAGACGTCGAAGTTCAGGCCCTTGGGGTAGGTGCCCAGGAAGGCTTCGGGGAAGACGACGATCTCGGCTCCGGTTGCGCCCGCCTCACGAATGAGGCGGCACGCTTTTTCAGTGGTGGCCGTGGCGTCGAACGGGACGGAGCTGTCCTGGATGACGGCGGCTTTGACGGTCGGTTTCATCATACGGCCTTTGCGGTTGCCGGGACATCCACGATGGGCGTGTCCTCGGGGCCAGCATCGGCGCACATGTAGCGGGCGAACATGCCGTGGTAGTTTTCGACCGAGGCGTCGGAGACCGGCTTGGTGATCAGGCTGACCAGCCCGGTGACCGCGGCGTTGACGACCAGACCTGTGGTGCCGGGGCCGAAGCCGATGCTGAACCCGCCGAACTTGATTACCAAGAGGGTGGCGACACCGGCCAGCAGGCCTGCGAACGCACCGGTTTCGGTGATCTTGCGGAAGTACAGCATGCCCAGCGCCGAGGGCACCAGTTGCAGACCCAGGCCGAAGCCGAGCGCCGCGACGGGGACCAGGTGACCCGCACCGCCGGGCGTCAGAGCCAGGACGAAGACCAGCACGGTCAGACCGGCGACCACGATGCGGGTGACGCGGGTGCTTTCGTGTTCTGTGACTGAACGGCCCCGAACGGTCCCCCAGATATCTTCCGCGACCAGGCTGGCTGAAGACAGAAGCTGGCTGTTGATGGTCGAGATCGCGGCGGCCAGGATACCGGCGACGACGAAGGCGGCCAGAACTGGCGCATGCTCGGCGAAGAGCTGCGGCAGGATCGTGTCCGAGGTTTCGGGCGTGACCGACGGCACTACGCCGGGGATCACGGCTGCTAGGCCGATGATCAGCGGAATGATGGCCATCATCCAGGAGTTCCACAACGGGGTGGCGACAGCGACCTTGCCCAGCGTCTCGGCATCTTTGGCCGAGTAGAACTTCTGCCACATATGCGGCAGCACCCATGCGCCGAAGCCGAGGCCGAGCCAGAGTTCCAACATGTTGGTGGGCTTGCCGGGATTGGTAACCAGTTCGGGCTTTATCTCGGCCACGCGGGCGAAGAGGTCCAAGCCGCCGACCAAATTCAGCACATAGAGCGCGGTGAAGATCATGATCGCGGCGAAGAAGAGGCCCAGGAACATGTCCGTCCAAGCCGTGCCGCGGAAGCCGGCCCAGAGCACGATGGCCCCGACCATGAGCGACGCGATGGTCACGCCCAGCGCATAAGGTACGGCGCCGTCGGTCAGTGTTTCCAGCGCGCGGGCGCCGCCGCTGACTTGGATCAGCATCACCGGCACCAAAGCCGTGATACCCACCAAAGCCACCAGCAGCCGCAGGCGCTTGCTGTTGTAGTAATGCTCGACCATCTCGCCCGGGGTTAGGAAGCCGAACCGCTTACCGGCCAGCCAGATGCGCGTGCCGAAGAGCCAGACGAAGACACCGTGGAAGATGGTCCAGACGGCGAAGCCGGCGAACCAGATGCCTTCACGGAAATAGGCGCCGAAGGAGCCGAGCAGGGTCCAGGTCGAGAAATAGGTGGCGCCCATGGACAGGAGCAGCACGGTTGTGCCGATGGCACGGCCACCGACGATGAAGTCTTCTGAAGTTTGGGCCTCACCGCCGCGCTTTGCGGCAAGATAGGCGATGGAGAGAAGGATGCCGACGAAGCCGGCGAGAATGAACAATGTGGGAAGCGCGGCCATCTTACATCTCCTCGACTGGATGCGCGTCGAGCTTCCGCTGTAGCGGGCGGAAACAGCTCGGATAGAGCGCAATGACGCAGGCGGTCAGCACGACATTCACCCCCAGTACGATGGCGAGGGCTTGCGGGAAGGGACCAATGAAGTCGGGGGCGGAGAAGATGCCAAGATAGGGCAGGGCGGTGATCGCCAGGCCGGTCACAAGGGTCGCCCCAATCAGGCGTCGCAGCAGAAGCATTGTCACGTCCTTTCAGGTGTCATGCTGGCTCTTTACCCTGCGTCGGCGTTCACTCGTATTTCACATTGACGAATGTTACGTTGCCGATATTCGAACGCGAGAGGAACCAGCGCGTGCTCTCCACGGCTCATCGATACTTCCTATCCGTAGCTGAGACCGGTTCGATCCGAGCGTCGTCCCAGACGCTCAATGTGGCGGCCTCTGCCATTAGTCGGCAAATTCAACAGGTTGAGCATCAATTCGGCCATGCGCTGTTTGAACGTTTCGCCTCCGGGATGGTCCTGACATCCGAGGGGCGCATCTTGGCTCGGCATCTGCGCCGTACCGCGCGCGAGATCGAAATGGCCCAGGCCGAGATCGACGACCTACACGGACTTGTCACTGGGACCATCCGTTTTGCAGCAATCGAGGGCGTTCTGGCGTCCTGGTTGATCCCCGCCATGGCCGATTTTCGCGGGCGTCATCCTGGAATTCAGTTCGATGCGCGAATCCTCGGATCGCAAGCAGCATATGAGATGGTCATGGCCGAACGGCTCGACTTCGGCGTGGTCGTCTGGGATGAGAGCTGGCCAGGGGTCGATATCCTCCGGCGGTATGACACGCCGCTTCTGGCCGTCATGCGCCCCGATCACCACCTGAACCGGGAAGGCGTCTTATCCCTGCACGACCTGGCACATGAGCCATTGACGATGCTGGATCGGGGTTTCATGACTCGGCTGGTCTTTGACCTGGCCATGGCGAAAAGCCAGATTACGGCCACCATCGCCTTCGAGGTCAACCATATCGAAATCGCGAAACGCCACGTGCTGGCGACGGGCGGGATTACCATCTTGCCGGAATATGCCATCAGCGTCGAAATCGCCGATGGCAGTTTGGCGGCCTGTCCTTTGACGGAAGCGCCCGAGCTCTTGGACACAGTCCTGTTTACCCGCCAGAACACCGCGCGGACAAAAGCAGCCGACCGTTTCCTGGAAGAACTTCTGGCGATTGCGACGATTTAGTAGGTGTCCGCATGAGATGATGGAACTCCTCCGCGTTGCCGCCGCGCTGGACCTGCGGTATTCCCGCGGCGCATCCCTTGAAGGACCGGGCTCATGACCGCGCCGAAAAAGCTGCACGTCAAAACCTATGGCTGTCAGATGAACGTCTATGACAGTGAGCGCATGGCCGAGGCCATGGGCGCCCAAGGCTATGTGACGACGGACCGGCCGGAAGAGGCCGATTTGATCCTTCTGAACACCTGTCATATCCGGGAAAAGGCGGCCGAGAAGGTCTATTCCGAGCTTGGAAGACTGAAAGGACTGAAGAGCGACAACCCCGATCTGAAGATCGGTGTGACGGGTTGTGTGGCACAAGCCGAGGGCGAAGAAATCGTGCGGCGGCAGCCTGCGGTAGACTTGGTGGTTGGGCCGCAGGCATACCATCGGTTGCCGGACCTCTTGGCGCGGACGTGGAACGGGGCCACGGCCATCGACACGGACATGCCCGAAGAGGACAAGTTCGACCATCTGCCGCAAGCGCGGACGCCGGCCACACGCCCTTCGGCGTTCCTTACGGTGCAGGAAGGTTGCGACAAGTTTTGTTCGTTCTGTGTGGTGCCATACACCCGGGGGGCCGAGGTCAGCCGCCCGGCAGCGAGACTCCTGCAGGAGGCGCGGGCCTTGGTGGATCGGGGCGTGAAGGAAATCACGCTGCTCGGGCAAAACGTGAATGCCTATCATGGCGAGGGGCCCGATGGCCGGACCTGGTCCTTGGCGGATCTGATCTGGGCGCTCGACGAGATCGAGGGGCTCGCGCGGATCCGGTTTACGACGTCCCATCCAAACGACATGACCGACGATCTGATCGAGGCCCATGGGACATGCGCCAAGCTGATGCCCTATCTGCATCTGCCGGTTCAGGCGGGTTCGGACCGCGTGCTGAAGGCGATGAACCGTAAGCACACAGCCGAAAGCTATGTGGAGATCATCGACCGGTTGCGGGCGGCGCGGCCCGATCTGGCGCTGTCTGGGGATTTCATTGTTGGCTTCCCGGGTGAGACCGAGGCCGATTTCCAGGAAACCCTGTGCTTGGTAGCGCGGGTGGGATATGCTCAGGCTTACTCGTTCAAGTACTCAGCGCGGCCAGGCACGCCCGCAGCCGAACGGCCTAACGTTGATTCAGAAGAAGCGTCCGACCGTCTACAGCGCCTGCAGGCCCTTCTGACAGACCAACAGCGCGCCGCGCAGGCAGACATGGTCGGACGCGAAACCAGCGTTCTCTTCGAAAAGGACGGGCGTCTGCCAGGGCAACTAGTAGGCAAGTCTGATTATCTGCAGGCCGTGCACGTGACTGCACCGCCTGCGCTGAAAGGCCAGGTCGCACGGGTGCATATCGACGCAGCATCGGCCAATTCACTGGCCGGGTCGCTGATTTAGCCGCGTAAGGGCATGATTTTGATGGTTCGGTCCGCGTGCCGGCCCTGCCATCTTTTACGCCAGCTATCGGTACTGAGAACACCGGCTGATTGCTGAAGGCCTACGAATCTCTCTCAGGCTCGCATTAGCCGTAGTGGAACGCACGTCCAATCCAGCGAGGCGTTACCGTATCTATTGCCTGTAACTTCAGGGCATCCACGGCATCAACCGCGCCGGTGAAATGACCCAATATGGACCAATAGACCGAGCCGTGGCGGAAACATCACGACCTCGTTGCCTTGGGGGGATGACATGCCAAACAAACGCCCCACCTGTTAGATAGGATCCGAGATGAGGAGACCCATTTGGCATTGACCGCGACCCCGGAGCGCGCGCTGGCGATTCAGCTCGACTATCCTGACAACCGCCTCATGATCGATCTCGTCGGCCCACATGGCGCTCATCTGGCGCAGGTGGAACAGCTATTGGGGGTGCAGGTCGTGAACCGGGGCAATACACTTGTTATTCATGGCGAAGCCGCGCCTGAAGCCGAGCGGGTGCTGAACGCGCTCTACGCCCGTTTGGAAGCCGGGAAACAGGTCGATATGGGGGCCATCGATGGACTGATCCGGCTGCGACAGGATGTGGACGAAGCGCGCGAAGGCGATCAGGCCGAGATGTTTCCTGGGCCCGCGCTGGAAATCCGGACCCGCAAGAAGACCATGGAGCCCCGGACCGAGGCGCAGAAGGCCTATACCCAGGCGCTGCTGGAGCATGAGCTGACGTTCGGGATCGGGCCCGCGGGAACGGGGAAGACGTATATCGCCGTGGCTGTCGCTGTGTCGAAGTTTATCACCGGCGAGGTGGATCGGATCATCCTGACGCGGCCCGCCGTGGAGGCGGGCGAAAAGCTTGGCTTCTTACCGGGCACCCAGGATGAAAAGGTCGATCCCTATATGCAGCCGCTCTACGATGCGCTGCATGACTTCCTGCCTGGAAAGCAATTGGGTAAACTCCGTGAGGAGAAGAAGGTCGAGATCGCGCCGCTGGCTTTCATGCGGGGGCGGACGTTGTCGAATGCCTTCGTGATCCTGGATGAGGCCCAAAACGCGACGACCATGCAGATGAAAATGTTCCTGACCCGGTTGGGGCAGGGGTCGCGCATGGCGATCACCGGTGACCGCAGCCAGGTGGATTTACCGCGCGGCGTGCAATCGGGCTTGCGAGACGCCGAGAGTATTCTGCGTGGGGTAGACGGAATAAGCTTCAACTACTTTTCGGCCACGGATGTCGTCCGGCATCCCCTCGTGGCGAAGATCATCACGGCCTACGACGCCAACGATACCAGGCGCGAGGCCGAGCGCCTGGCCCGTGACGAATGATCGCTGCTTGGATCGCGAGCGGGCTGATTATGGTCTGGGCGTTGGTCCATACGATTGTCGGTGGCCGCCAAGTGGCGGGCCCGCTGCGCCGGGACGCGGCATTGCCAGAAGTGGTCCGGACAACGGCCTGGATGTGCTGGCACATGGTGACCGCCACTCTATTCCTGACCGCTGTCCTGTTCGCTTGGGGCGCTGCGTCGGCTCGGCCCGATCTGCTCTTGGCGGGGACACTCATATCGGCGGGGGTCATGGCTGCGGGGCTAATCGCGGCACCGGTTTTGGGTGTCAGCTACGGGCGGTTGCCCCAGGGTTGGCTTTTCGTGCCCGTGGTCGTGTGTGGTCTCTGGGCGGTTTGGGGTTAGGCGGCCAGCCGTGGCAACGGGTCAGCACAGGGTTGAGGTCGTGGTCGAAGACGCCCGCTGGTCTGATCTGGACCGCATTGCGTCCGTCGCCGTGCCAGCGGCTTTGGACGTTACTTGCGGTTATGAGGTCGTGGTGATGGGCTGCGACGATGCCCGGATCGCAGGATTGAACGGCAGGTTTCGCGACAAGCCGCAGCCAACCAATGTGTTGTCATGGCCGTCGGGACCCCGGCATCCGGACACGCCGCCTTCCGACACTGAACTGGGCGATATCGCCATAGCCTATGAGACGTGCGTGCGGGAAGCTGCCGAGCAGGGCAAGAGTTTCGAGGCCCATGTGACCCATCTTCTAGTCCATGCCACGCTGCATCTGCTCGGGCACGATCACGAGGCGGAGGCCGAGGCCAAGCGCATGGAAGCCACGGAACGTCGAATTGTCATGGCTCTGGGATTTCCGGATCCCTATGCCGATGTTAATATATGATCTTGCGGCAGTTAGGCCGTTCTGAATGGAGGCCCACCGGGTCCGATGGACAACGACGGATCGTCTAGCGCCGCGCCCGGCGCGCCCCAAGACCACACAACAGACCAACCGATCACCGGCCCCACATCGCGCCCGGGCTTCATCACCCGCGTGCTTGGCGGGATCTTACCGGAACCGCAGCCGGCCGTGGTGGCTACCTCGCCGCCGTCCACCCGACCCGGCCTGTCGGCCCTGCGCACCAAACGCTTGGATGACGTTCTTATCCCGCGGGCCGAGATCGTGGCGATCCCCAGCGATACCGAGCTTCCCGACCTGGTGGCCAAGTTTCGCGAAAGCGGGATGACGCGTCTGCCGGTTTTCGAAGGCACGTTGGACGACCCGTTGGGAATGATCCATCTGAAGGATTTGGCACTGAACCATGGCTTCAATGGCGATCGCGAAAAGGGACTCGACCTGAAGGCCATGCTACGGCCGTTGATTTATGCGCCGCCGTCGATGCCCATCGATGTGCTGCTGACCAAAATGCAGAGCCAGCGGATCCACATGGCGTTGGTCATTGATGAATACGGGGGCGTGGATGGCTTGGTGACACTGGAAGACCTGATCGAGCAGGTCATCGGTGAGATCGAGGACGAGCACGACCAGGAGGAAGGCAAGTTCTGGCGGCAGGAAAAGAGCGGTTGCTATTTGGCTCTGGCGCGAACGCCGCTGGAAGACTTCCAGGAAGAGATCGGCTTGAAGTTGGTCGATGCCGAGGACGCGGACGAAGTGGATACGCTTGGTGGTCTGGTCTTCATGCTGGCGGGCCGGGTGCCGGCGCGCGGTGAAATGATCCGCCACCCATCCGGTGCCGAGATAGAGGTCGTCGACGCCGATCCCCGTCGCATCAAGCGCTTGCGCTTGCGGATCCCACAGGCTGCCTGACGTGAACCGCGCCCTGGCGCTGTTGATACCGGTGATTGCGGGGCTCGCCGCTGCGCTGGGTCAAGCGCCCTGGGAACTATCGTGGCTGGCGCTGATTGGCTATGCGCTGGGCTTCTGGGCGGTGGCGCGGTCCCGGCGGGTGTTCCTTATGGGTTGGCTTTTCGGGGCGGCCCATTTTGGCCTGGCACTCAACTGGATCGTGGAGCCATTTTTCGTCGATGCGGCTGCGACGGCGTTTCTAGCACCCGTCGCACTTCTTATGTCGGCCTTCGGTTTCGGGCTCTTCTGGGCGGTCGGCTGTTGGGCCGGTGTTAGGGTCCTGGGCGGCCCGTTGGGCGCGGCGCTGGGCCTGGGATTTCTGGAGGTTGCGCGGTCCTATGTGTTGACGGGTTTTCCCTGGGCGCTTCCTGGGCATATCCTGATCGGAACCGATGCGTTGACGGCGGCATCGCTGGCGGGCGCCCACGGTCTGGGCTTTGCGGTGCTGGTCGGCGCTGGGCTGGTGGCTATGCGTCGCCCGATGGCGGCGGGTCTCGGCTTGGCGCTATGGGCGGCACCATTCCTATATGCCGCGACGTTGACCTCGGCGCCTGCGGCCGATGGACCAGTCATACGATTGGTGCAGCCTAACGCGCCGCAGCACCTGAAATGGGACCCTGACTGGATCAACGTATTTTTCCGCCGGGGCCTGCAGGAAACGGCGGCGCCCGGTGATCCGGTGGCGACGATCTGGCCGGAAACATCTTTACCGGAACTGCTCCGGCATTCCGGAGACATCCGGTCGATGATCGCCGCGGCGTCGGGTGGGACGCCCGTTGTGGCAGGGGCGCAGCGCTACGGGGAAGATCGACGGCCTCGGAATGCCTTGGTGGTTTTAACCGGAGAGGATGGAGATATCTCGCTGGTCCACGACAAACACCGGCTGGTGCCCTTCGGCGAATACCTACCTTTTCCGGCCGTGTTCGACAGGTTGGGCATTGGTCCAATGGCCGCGCAATTGGCGGGCATCTTTGCTGCCGGGGATGGTCCAAGTCTCATCGATCTGCCGGGCGTGGGGCCGGTCCTGCCAATGATCTGCTATGAGGCGATCTTTCCCCAGGACATCCGCCGCGTGGATCGTCCTAGGGCCATTTTGCATCTGACCAACGATGCGTGGTTCGGGACGCGGGCAGGTCCGCAGCAGCATCTGGCCTTGGCCCGCCTTCGCGCTGCCGAATCTGGTTTGCCGTTGCTGCGGGCTGCCAATACAGGCGTTTCGGCCGCCATCGATGCGCGAGGCCAAGTGGTTGATTACCTGCCTTTGGGCGAGACAGGACATGTGGATGCGGCCCTGCCCGGCGTCCTGCCGCCGACGATCTACGTACGGGTCGGTGATGCCATGGCGCTGCTGTGGTTTGCAGCCCTGGGCACGGCGCTTTTGGCGTGGCGCCGGCGGAATCGGGTTGAACACCCTCCCGTTAGTCCCTAGCGGGATGTGACGCTCCCCAACGGCTTCCTGACGGGGCGGCGAATTCAGAACCGGAGCATTCCATGAGCAGTCGCAAGGACTTTTCTTTTACCTCGGAATCCGTCTCCGAGGGTCACCCGGACAAAGTGTGCGATCGCATTTCCGATGCCGTTTTGGACGCTTTCCTGGCCGAAGAGCCCGAGGCCCGCGTGGCCTGCGAGACCTTGGCGACCACCGGGATGGTCGTGGTCGGCGGCGAGGTCGGCTTGTCCGACCAGGACAAACTGAAGAACTACATGGGCCGCATCGCCGAGATCGCCCGGGATTGCATTAAAGATATCGGGTATGAGCAGGACAAGTTCCATTGGAACACCTGCCACGTCTTGAACTTCCTGCACGAGCAATCGGCCCATATCGCCCAGGGCGTCGATGCCCGGGACAATAAGGATGAAGGGGCGGGCGACCAGGGGATCATGTTCGGTTATGCCGTTGATGAAACGCCAGACCTGATGCCCGCGCCGATCCAATATGCCCACGCGATCCTGCGACGGCTGGCGGAAGTTCGAAAATCGGGGCAGGAGTCGACCCTGCGGCCCGATGCCAAATCGCAACTCACACTGCGCTACGAAGACGGCAAGCCGATTGAGGTGACATCGATCGTGCTGTCGACCCAGCATGAGAGCGAAGACCAGACCAGCGACGATATCCGCGCCATTGTGGAGCCCTACATACGGGAGGTTCTGCCACAGGACTGGCTGACTGAGGCGACGGAATGGTGGGTCAACCCGACCGGAACCTTCGTGATCGGCGGGCCGGATGGGGATGCGGGCCTGACCGGCCGTAAGATCATCGTGGATACCTATGGCGGTGCCGCGCCCCATGGTGG
>JBCDCS010000026.1:0-17561 GCA_039181205.1 Pseudomonadota bacterium | reverse complement strand
GGGGTCGGCCCAGCCGTGCCAGACGATCATGCGCCCGCCCGCGGCGTGGAAGGCGGAGATGTCAGGGTTATCGCCATTGTAGGTGGCGGCGGCCTCGGCCATGCGGGCCGGGTCTGTGTCCAGGTCAAACGTCAGGGGGTCGTAGCCCGTGCCGGGATCATCACGGAACGCCATATGGGCCAGGAAGTTGGCGGCGAAGGCGTCGAGGAGCGGGGTGCCGCCTTCGGGGCCGGTGAGCCAGAGGGGCCAGAAGGGCTCTGACCCCACGGGCACGCCGCCCGGATAGAGCTGGGTGCCGTCGGCGGATTGGGCACCCTGGCGCCAGGCGGCGAGGGCGCCGAGTTCGGCCTCGGTCAGGCAGTTGTCGTCGGCGCCGGTGCAGGCGAGCGCGGAGAGGTCGGGCGTGCAGCTGGCGGGATCGGCGATGGCGCCGTCTTCGACCCCGTCGGCGGCATCGCATTGGGTAAGTACAGCCTCCTGTATCAGCGCGGCATCATCGGCGCCCAGCAGTCGGGTGCCGTCGGAGGCGGTGTTGGACTGCATCAGATAGGCCATCTTGGTGCCCACGAGGCCTGGATAATCCATGGCGGGGGCGCCGGCGATGATGCCGTCGAACATCTCGGGCCCGTCGAGCGCGGCGCGCATGGCCATGCGGCCGCCGGTGGAGCAGCCGGAGAAAATGGCGGGATCGGGCGCGGCGCCATAGAAGGCGTCGATCAGGGCGAGCGCCACCCGGTTGGTTTCGGGAACCGAGCGCCAGCCCCAGTCGCGTTCGGCCTGGGGATTTTCATGGGCCCAGCTGGCATCGACGACCGACAGCCCGTGATGCCCGGAATCCGACGTGGCCGTCGCGTAGCCGCGGGCAAGGCCGGGGCCCATTGCGTTGATCCTGTTGCCTGATGCGTCGGCCCGTCCGAGGATGCCGCAGAACCCTCCGCAGCCGGATTGGTAGAGACCGCCGTTCCAGTTTTCCAGCGGCAAGCGCACCTCGATGGAGATGGCAGGGCGGGCCGTGGCGCGGACCTCGCAATAGGCGGAGAATGGCCCGTAGGGTCCGTCATCGGCCGCCTGTATCACCCGGGCCGAAGTGACCGCGCCGCCATCCAGCGGGTGGCCTAGGAGGGCCGCGCATTGGTCGGTGTCTTGGGCCATGGCCTGGGGCGCCGCAAGAAGTGCCGCCGCGATCCATCCCGCCTGGGCCATCTTTGATCGAGTCATCGGTCTGTCCTCCATTTGGGCTTCGATTGGATGATGGAATGGCTCGGCATGAAGCTCAACGCCGGAGAGCGGTTGACAGGGGCCGTTATCTGCCCCAACTGCCATCCGACCCCGCCCCTTGGGCCGCGTGAGCCGGGTGTCCGCGAGGGACATGCCAGAGCGACGGGCGGGATGCTTTCCCAAGGATCACGCCGGGGAGGCGCGGGGCAAAAGGCTCCGTGACCCCGGATTGCCGCGCAGGGGCGCGGCCGTTAGGACTTACGATGGATTTCGATATGCTGGGGCTGAAGCCCCGCCTCATCGCCGCCCTGGGCGAGATGGGGATCACCGCGCCAACACCGATTCAGAAGCAGGCAATCCCGCCGGCGCTGGACGGGCATGATATTATGGGGCTCGCGCAGACGGGGACGGGCAAAACAGCGGCCTTTGGGTTGCCTCTCTGCCAACACCTGATGGCGACCGAGGAACGGCCGATCAAACGCGGGGCGCGGGCGTTGATCTTGGCGCCGACGCGGGAACTAGTGAACCAGATCGTCGAGAGCCTGGCCGGGTTCACCAAAGGATCGCATCTGCGGGTCGCGCGGGTCATGGGCGGCGTCGGGATCAACCCGCAGATCAAGCGGTTGGAACGGGGCGTGGACCTGCTGGTCGCCACGCCGGGCCGGTTGATCGACCTCATGGAGCGGCGGGCCGTGAACCTGTCGGCCACGCATTTCCTGGTGCTGGATGAGGCGGATCAGATGCTCGATATGGGCTTCATCCATGCGCTGCGGCAGATCGAGCCGAAGCTGCCGAAGGATCGGCAGACGCTGCTGTTTTCCGCCACAATGCCGAAGGAAATGGAGGGGCTCGCCGCCACCTATCTGGACCGGCCGGTGCGGGTGCATGTGGCCAAATCGGGACAGACGGCGGAGAAAATCGCCCAATCGATCCACTTCATCGCGAAGGCGGAGAAGCCCGGCTTTCTGTTGGAGCTGTTGAAGGGGCATGCGAGCGAGGCGGCGCTGGTCTTTGCTCGGACCAAGCACGGCTCGGACCGGCTGGCAAAACATCTGACCAAGGGCGGCGTGACGGCCGTGGCGATCCACGGGAACCGCAGCCAGGGACAACGGCAGCGAGCGCTGGAGGCGTTCGCCAGTGGCGACGCGCCGGTGCTGGTGGCCACGGATGTGGCGGCGCGCGGACTGGATATTCCGGTGGTCAAACACGTCTACAATTACGACCTGCCCAACGTGCCGGAGACCTATGTCCACCGCATCGGGCGCACAGCCCGGGCGGGGCGCGATGGGGCGGCGGTCACGCTGTGCGCGCCCGATGAGATGGGCGAGTTGAAGCAGATCGAAAAAGTCATCAAGGGCGAAATCCCAGTGGCGTCGGGGCGGCGCTGGGCGCCTTCCCAGGAAGAGGCAAAGCCGAAGCGGATCGGCAGCGGCGGCCGCCGACGCGGGCCAGGGCGGCCGCAGGGGACCAAATCGCAGGGTGCGAAATCGGGGAGAAATCGGAGGAGACGGCCACGTAAATCTGCCTGACACAACGCTAAAATGATTGCTTGAATGGCGCTGCTCTGGCATTGTCGGCGCTAAAATAATCGAAGGCAGAGCAGTCATGACCTCGACCAAACCACTCGCAGCCCTGGCACTTGCCACGGCGCTCGCCGCCTGTGGCGGGAGCAACGGAACCCGTTCCGACATGAACGCCGCCCCGGCCTTTGCCAGCGGCCCGATCCAGATCGCGTGCCTGCGGTCGGACCGACGAAGCGCTTCGCGCCAATTGTGCGGCTGCGTGCAGGCGGCAGCGAATATCTCGCTGTCGGGCAACGATCAGTCGCGCGCTGTGGAGTTCTTCCGCACGCCCCATCTGGCCCAGGAAATCCGCCAATCGGATCGCGCCCGGGACGAGGCCTTTTGGCAGCGATACCGCACATTCGTCGAAGTGGCGGAGCGCCGCTGCGCGTGATGCGCGCCACCAAGCGGTCGCTGCAATGAAGATCGTCGTCCTGTCGGGCGCGGGCCTGAGCGCGGAATCTGGCTTGGGCACGTTCCGCGATGCGGGCGGGATCTGGTCGGAATACGACCTGAGCGAAGTGGCGACGCCCGAGGGATTTGCCCGCAACCCACAGTTGGTACACGATTTCTACAATGCGCGGCGGGCCAATTTACTGGATGCGGCGCCCAACGATGCCCATCGGGCGCTGGCGCGGCTATCCCAGCGGCCGGGCGTGACCCTCGTGACCCAGAATATCGACGATCTACTAACGCGGGTTGGGGCTAAAGGCGTGATCCACATGCATGGCGAGCTTCTGCGGGCGCTCTGTCACATGTGCGGCCATCGCTGGGATGCTCCGGCAGAGATGTCGCCCGATGATCCATGCCCCGCTTGCATCGCGAAATCGACCCGACCGGACGTGGTCTGGTTCGGCGAGATGCCTTACCGCATGGATGAGATCGAAGCCGCTTTGTGGACCTGCGATCTGTTCGTGAGCATCGGCACATCGGGCGAGGTCTATCCCGCGGCGGGGTTCGTGGAAATGGCGCGCATGGCGGGGGCCCGGACGCTGGAGTTGAACCTGGAGGCGTCGGGCGGACGCTTCGACGAGGTGCGGGAGGGGCCGGCGACGGAGGTGGTACCGGCTTGGGTCGAAAGCCTGTAGGGGCCGCGCTTTGCGTCAGTGGTAGCTGACCACCTCGATTTCCACCCCTTCGGGACCGTCGAAGTAGAAGCGGCGGCCGGGTTCGTAGTCTTGGTGGGATCGAGGGGTGAAACCGGCGGCTTTGACGCGGGCTTCGGTGGCGGAGAGGTCATCGACAACCACGCCGATATGGTTCAGTCCGCTCGCCGTGGTGTAGGTCGACGGGCCCTCGGCGAGGGTCTCCTGGGGCGAGTAGAGCGCAATGTAGTCGGTGTCGGTGCCGACATGGACGCTGTAGCCGGTCATGAGGGATGCGCCGGTCCAGCGAATCTGCCAGTCGAAGAGATCCACCAGCACGGAAGCGAAGGCATCCGCGTCGTGGACGGTGACGTTGACGTGTTCGAGATGGGCCATTTCGGTCTCCGATTTCTATTGACCCATCTCTGATGGGACCTCGACTATAGTCGAGGTCAAGCGGAGATCGGCATGAAACGCGAATTGTCCATCGGTGAGGTGGCTGACCGCACGGGGCTGACGATCAGCCAGCTAAGGTTCTATGAGGGGAAAGGCCTGATCACACCGCCCCGGAACCGGGGTGGGCAACGGCGGTATCCCAGGGCGGAACTGAGACGATTGGCATTCATTCGGGTGGCGCAGCGATTGGGGCTGAGCCTGGCGCGCATTGGCGCAGCGCTGGCGGATGTGCCGGACGGGCGGGCGCCGACGCCGAAGGAGTGGGAGGCGATTGCCGACGGATTGCATGCGGAGTTGACTGAACGGATCGAGACGATGACGCGGCTCAGGGACCGGCTGGCATCGTGCATCGGCTGCGGGTGTCTGAGCATGGCGGCCTGTCCCCTGTACAACCCGGATGATGAGAAGGGCGCGGATGGGCCCGGCGCGCGGTTGGTCGATTCGGATAGGGCAGGGCCTTGAGGACATGCCGTCATCTCGGGCCAAGAAAGACTGGGCTTTCCGGGAGCGGGTACTTGGATCGGTTGCGTTGCGGATCTCTTCGCGGGGCGTGTGATGTTCACGTCCGGACCAAGCGGTGCCGACTAATCCGGGGCAGCGATGAGCTGTTCAAGAGGTTTGCCTGCCGAGTTCAACCCGATCCGTCGACGGGCCAAGAGGCGGCGATCCGACGGACCTTCGAAGGTACTTTACGTCTGACGCATCCGAAGAAGCTCAAGGCGATGCGCCGACGTCTACCAGATCGCCGGATTGGAGGCGGCCCGGCCATGAATCGGCGCCTTACAGGCCTGAGTCCAGTCGACGGTTAAGCGGTGAGGGGTCGTTTGGAGAGCCTCAGGGCCCCCGTAATCCAATTCGCCTCAGGCTTCGAGCGCGGCGGCCGTGTCGGAGGACTTAGCGATGTCCTTCTTGATCTTCAGGGCCTTCGGCGAGAGATCGCCATCCTTGGCCTTGGCCAGGAAGGCATCCAGACCGCCCCGATGATCGACAGTGCGCAGAGCAGCGGCCGAGATGCGCAGCTTGAAAGCCCGGCCCAGCGTTTCGGATTGCAAGGTCACGTCGTTCAAGTTGGGCAGGAAACGGCGCTTCGTCTTGTTGTTGGCGTGGCTGACATTGTTGCCGACCATGGGGCCTTTGCCGGTGAGTTCGCAGACGCGAGACATGATGGCCACTCCGAGCTTGAGGTTCGAAAACAGATGCAGGGCCGTAAACGGCCCCGCGGTCGGCGCGTCTTAGGGGAGCGGCGGAGTGGCGTCAACACCGCCCATACCGATCACTGGGCGCGCCGGGCTTCGGTCCGCAGGCGTCCGGGCGTAATCCCCTGCTTGCTGTTCATCGTGCTCGTCAGGTGAGATTGCGATGAAAATCCAGTGGCATAGGCGATTTCAATCACCGGCATCTCGGTTTCCGTGAGCAACCGCTGGGCTTCCATCAATCGAGCGGTGAGCGCGAAGCGATGGAAGCTTTCGCCCGAGGCCGCCCGGAACGCCCGGCAGAAGCCCGAAACCGGCCGGTCGAGCAAGGCGGCGACATCCACCAGGGCGACGTTGTGGTCCAAGTGGCTGCGGACATAGTCTTCGACCCGACTCAGTTCTTTTGGCGAAAGCGGGCGGCAAGAGCGCGGCGTCTTATTGCCCGCAAAGCACATGAGTTCCACCGCGAGCTGCACCATGTGTGCATCGGCCAAGGAGCGCCAACCCAGCTCGCCGGACGCGACCAGGCGATTTTGTTCGGCGATGAGCCGTTGCAGGCGAAACTGGGTGAACGGTGCCCAGGCCTCGTCCAACGTCACATGCCGCAATTCAGGGTCCTGTTCGCGAATCTGATCGAGCAGGGCGGTCGGGAACGTCGTGGCGACATTGGTGGTCCGGCCGATGAAATCGTAGAACTGGCTCACCCCTCGGGGCGCCCATGTGAACACACCCGGGCGGACATCGCTGTCGAAAGCGGTGTCATCATATTCAGCGTGGAGGCTGCCTTCACCTTCCATGGTCAGAACAAGGACCGCGACATCGCTGCACTCGACCACGGCCTGGTGCGTGCCACCGGTGAACCGGGATTGTTGGAACACTGTGTTCCGTTCGGAACTCTCGTGGTCGACATCGAAGACACCGAGCGCGCCTGCGCGGTCCACGAGCTCAGTGATATTGGACCCTGTGATCTTGGGCACAGAATCGGCCGGATCGGGAAACGCGTCCAACATGAGCGATACTCCAGAACTCCCAAAGGCGATCACATCTTCAAGTGGCCTCCCAAAGCCAATTGGCAAGTGATCGCAGCCGGCCAACGGACCAAACTACTGGATATGATACGCTTAACTCTGCAGCGCCGCCAGCATCTCCGCGGCGGCGGCACGAACGGCGCGATCGCCACGGGCGACATCCGCCGATAGAGTGGCCATTTGCGCACGGACACTAGGCTCCGTCAGGCGGGCGAGCAGACCGGCCCGGACCTCATCTTCGAACCAATGGGCCGCTTGCTCGGCCCTGGTGGCGGCCCAATGGCCTTCCGCTTGACGCCAGGCGGCCAAGGCCTGCATCTCGCCCCAGGCGGTATTCAAACCGACCTGCTCCACGGCCGAGACGGGCAGCGCCTTGGGAAAGCCCTCAGGATCGGTCGCTCTTTTGCGCAATAGGCGTAGCGCAGATGCATAATCAGCCACGGTCCGCATGGCGGTGGCCTTCAGATCGCCGTCCGCCTTGTTGACCAGGATCAGGTCGGCGATTTCCATGATCCCCCGTTTGACGCCTTGGAGTTCATCGCCGCCAGCGGGCGCTAGGAGCAGGACGAACAGATCGCACATCTGCGCGACCATGGTCTCCGATTGGCCGACGCCCACGGTTTCAATCAGAACGACGTCGTAGCCCGCCGCTTCGCAGAGGCTGACGGCTTCGCGCGAGCGGCGAGCCACGCCGCCCAGTTGCGAGGCCGAAGGCGACGGCCGGATATAGGCGTTGGGATCGCGGGCCAGGCGGTCCATCCGGGTCTTGTCGCCCAGGATCGAGCCGCCGGTACGGGCGCTGGATGGGTCGACGGCCAGGACAGCGACGCGCTTCCCCTGCCCCGTCAACATGGTACCGAAAGCTTCGATGAAGGTGGATTTGCCGACACCCGGCGTACCGGACAGGCCGATGCGCACGGCTTGCCGATCGACTTGACGCAGGCCGTCAAGCAGGTCAGCGGCGCGGGCCACATGATCTGGGCGGGTGCTTTCGACCAGGGTAATGCCGCGGGCCAACGCGCGGCGGTCGCCAGCCAGGATGGGGTCGTGTAGCGGGTCCATGGCCCTTGGACATGACGCGCGCGCGCCCGAGGGTCAACGCGGGTGACGCGTCGCGCAAGGCGCGCTACATCGAAAGGCAGACCTATCCGCCCGAGCCGCCATGCCCCCCCGCCGCGCCGCAGCCTTTGCCGTTTTGCTTTTCGCCCTGCCCGCCAGCGCCGCGCAGGAAACGTTCCTTTTCGATGTGGGGTTTCGGGGGCTGACGGCGGCCCAGATCGCCATGACAGGGTCTCTGCGCGGGGCGTCCTATGCGGTGTCCTTGCGGATGGAATCCACCGGGCTGGTCGGGATTTTCAGGGAATTCGCTTTTGCCGCCGATTCCCAGGGGCGGATGGGGCGCGCGCAACCGGCCCCCAGGCAGGCCAGTCTGCGAAACGAAACCCGCCGCGCGCGCGGCTCCATCACCATGCGGTATCCTGGCGGCGTGCCGGACGTCGAGATCGTTCCGCCCCGCGAGCCCCAGCCGTGGGACCTGGACGCGGCCCAGCAGACCGGGCGGGCCGATCCGCTCTCGGTGATTTGGGCGGCGTTCCGAGCCCAGCCCGCCGACCGCATCTGTGACGTCACCTTTCGGGCCTTCGATGGGCGACGGGCCGGGGATTTGATTTTGTCCCCGCCGGAGGCCCGCGCCGACGGGACCATGACCTGCCGTGGGGAATGGCGGCGGATCGCGGGCTATGCTCCCGAGGATATGGCGGAGCGGACGCGCTTTCCGTTCACGCTGACTTGGGCCCCGGATGGCGACCGGATGCGTCTGATCGAGATGCGCGCGCGGTCGCGCTATGGCGATGCGGTGCTGCGCCGCCAATGACGCCGCTGCCCATCGACGATGCGCTGCCCGCCTTGATCAAGGCGGTGACGGATCGCGGCCTGGCGGTCCTGCAGGCGCCGCCCGGGGCGGGCAAGACGACGCGGGTACCGTTGGCCTTGCTACCCTATGTGACGGGCCGGATCGTTATGTTGGAACCGCGGCGCCTGGCGACGCGTGCAGCAGCGGTCCGCATGGCGGAGACACTGGGCGAGAAGGTCGGGGAGACGGTGGGCTACCGCATGCGGGGGGCATCGGAGGTGTCGGGCGCGACCCGGATCGAGGTGGTGACCGAGGGCATTCTCACGCGAATGCTGCAGGCCGATCCGGAGTTGCCGGGCGTGGGCGCGGTGATTTTCGACGAGTTCCACGAGCGGTCGCTCAATGCCGATCTAGGGCTCGCACTGGCCTGGGAGGCGCGGCAGGCGCTCAGACCCGATCTGATCGTCGTAGTAATGTCAGCCACATTGGATGCGGCGCCGGTGGCGGAGATGCTGGGCGCGCCGGTGGTGACCTCGGAAGGGCGGGCATTCCCGGTGGAGCGGCGCTGGCGGGATCGTCCGCCGCCGCGAGACAGCCGGGTGGACGCGCAGGTGGCGGGCCTGGTCGTGGAAGCTTTGGATGCCGTGGAGGGCGATGTTTTGGCCTTCCTGCCGGGCGAAGGGGAGATCCGGCGCTGTGCCGGGATGTTGCAGGACGTGGCGGCGGATGTCCGGCCGCTTTACGGGGCGCTGCCCTTTGCGGAGCAGCGGGCGGCCATCGCGCCCGGGCCGCGCCGGAAGGTGGTGTTGGCGACGGCGATTGCCGAGACCTCGCTGACGATCGAGGGCGTGTGGGCGGTCGTGGATGGCGGGCTGGCACGGCGCGCCCGGTTTGACCCGGCCTCGGGCATGTCGCGGTTGGTGACCGAGCGGGTCACAAAGGCAGAGGCGTTGCAGCGGGCGGGCCGCGCGGGACGGGTGGCCGATGGTGTGGCCTTCGCGAATTGGATGCGCGGCGAGGAAGGCGGGTTGGCGGCCTATCCGCCGCCGGAAATCGCGCGGGCCGATCTGGCGGGGTTGGCCTTGGAGATGGCCGTCTGGGGGTCGGACGACTTGGCGTTCCTGGATGCGCCGCCGGAGGGGGCCTTGGCAGAGGCGCGGTTGCTGCTCGAGCGGTTAGGTGCGCTGGAGGGCGGGCGGGTCACGGCCCATGGACGCGCTTTGGCGAAGCTGCCGCTACATCCCCGGCTCGGGCATATGGTCACGCGCGGGGGCAAGGGCTCGGCCGTCCTGGCGGGCGTTCTCGCCACGCGCCTGGGCGCTGGATCGGTGGATTTGGCGGAGGCGTTGCGGCAGCCATCCCAGGAGGCGCGGGCGGAGGCGAAGCGGCTGCGGCGGTTCGAGTCAGGGCCGGATCTGTCGGAGGCGCAGCAATTGGCCCTGGCCTATCCGGATCGGGTTGGGTTGCGGCGCGCCGGGGAGGCGCCGCGCTGGCTCTTGTCCGGGGGCAAGGGCGCGCGGATGGAGAAGGGCGATGCGCTGGCGGCGGCCCGGCTGATCGTGGCCTGTGACCTCGATGGGGATCGGACGGAGGCGCGGGTCCGGCGGGCCCTGGTGATTTCGGAGGCGGAGCTCAGGGCCGTGCATGGGGACGCGATCCGATGGGTCGAAAGCTGCCATTGGTCGGAGCGGCACCGGCGGGTGGAGGCGCGACGCCGGGAGATGTTCGGTGCGATTGCCTTGGAGGATCGGTCGTGGGGCGACGCGCCGCCCGAGGCCGTGGCCGCGGCCGTGCTGGAGGGTGTGCGGGCGCTGGGTATCGGATGTCTGGATTGGACCAGGCGGGCGCGGTTTCTGCGGGCGCGGATCGCGGCGGCAAGTCTGCGGGACGTCTCGGATGATGCGCTGCTTGCGGGATTGAAAGACTGGCTGCTGCACTGGGTGGCAGGCGTACGGGACGCCGAAGGATTGGGGCGGCTCGACCCGTTCGAGGCGTTGCAGGCCTGGCTTGGATGGGAGGACGGGCAGCGCCTGGACCGGATCGCGCCGGCGCATTTCGTCACACCGCTGGGGCGGCGGGTGCCCATCGATTGGGGCCCCGAGGTGCCGACGGTGTCGCTGCGGCTCCAGGAGGTGTTGGGGGTGACGGCGCATCCCATGGCCGGTGATATGCCGCTCCGGATGGAGCTCTTGTCGCCGGCCCAGCGGCCCATCGCGATCACCCAGGATTTGCCGGGGTTCTGGGCCGGGTCCTACGCGGATGTGCGCAAGGATATGCGGGCAAAATACCCAAGGCATCTGTGGCCGGAGGATCCGTCCAACGCCGAGGCGACGACCCGGGCGAAGCCGCGGGGGTGAGGGGCGGTGCCTCCGGCGGGGATATTGTTGAAAGGAAGAAGGTCAGGCGAGGATGTCTGCCATGAGCGGCGAGCTTGGGTCGCGCAGGGCGTCGATGACGTCGAAATGGTGTTTGCCCGGCGCGATGCGAAGCAGGACGGACCAGGCGTCGGAGAGGGCCCGGGCCTGCCAGAGGAAACTGGGGCGTTCGTCGGCGCCCACATGGACAGCGACGTTGGGGCCGGGGATAGGCTGGCCCAGGGCGGGGCTTTCGGCTTGGGCTTCAGCCTCGTCCAGGCGCCAATCGGCATTGTGGCTTTGCGGGATGAGCGGGCGGAGATCGGTCAGGGGAGAAATCGGGACGCAGGCAGCGATCCGGTCTGCGCAGTCGGGCGCGGCATCGGCCATGACGAGGCGCGCGGCAAGGTGACCGCCCGCGCTGTGGCCGGTCAGGCGGATCGGGCCCGGGATGCGGTGAGCGGCGGTGTCGACGGCTTGTGCCATACGGCGAGTGATGTCGCTTATGCGAACCGACGGGACTAGCGGGTAGCCGGGCATGGCCACGGCGTGTCCGGCGGCCAGACCGCCTTCGGCGAAATGGGACCAATCGGACCGGGCGAAGCGGCGCCAATAGCCGCCATGGATGAAGACGATGAGGCCTTCCGGCGGGCCCGGCGGGTGGAAGAGGTCGAGCCGGTCGGCGGGGCCCGACCCATAATCGAGGGTTTGGTGCCGGGCGGTGGCGCGGAAGCCAGCGGCGTCATGGGCCCATCTGTCGGGATAGGCGTCGCCGTCGGGAATGTGGGACGCGTTGGCATAGGCATCGTCCAACGCGGCCTGAGTCATATCCTGCCAGTTGTCCATGGTCGCCACCTCTCCGAGGGGAGCCTATCGCGCGGTGGGGGCGGCGCGCAAATGGGGTGTGGGAGGGTCTAGTTTTTTGGGCATATAGCGGGCCGGCCGGTCCGTGGGTGGACGTCTGCCCGATGCCCGACAGCCGCAGGGTGCAGAGGTACCGGAAACGAAAGGGGACGCCGCCTTTCAGCGACGTCCCCGACCCGGTTCTTCGTGCGACGCGGGGTTAGTGGAGCTTGGACGACACCGCGTCGATGGATTGATCGATCAACTTGTTGGCATCGGCGGCAGAGAGCTGTTTGGCGACCACATCGGCGGCCACGGCGGTCGCCACGGTAATGGCGCGGTCCCGCACCTCTTTGATGGCGGCCGCCTTGGCGCTTTCGATCTGATCGGTCGCGGCGGCAAGACGGCGTTCGACGCTGGCCTGCAGATCGACCTTGGCCTGTTCGGCATTGACCTCGGCATCGCGCTTGGCGGCGGCGACGATGTCGGCGGCCTGTTCCTCAGCTTCGCGGGTCTTTCGTTCGTAGGAGGCCAGAAGCGTCTGGGCTTCCTCGCGCAAAGCGCGGGCTTCATCCAAGTCCTTCCGGATGCCATCGGCCCGCTTGTCCAGCATCCCCATCAGTAGACCGGGGACTTTGAAGTAGACCAGAATGCCGATGAAGATCAGGAAGCCGATGGTAACGACGAAGTCGGTGTTGGCGAGGCTGAAGAATGGCTTGCCAGCGGCGGCGAAGGCGGGCGTCGTGAGCAGGATCAGCGGCAGGGCGTAGCGCATGGGATCACGCTCCTTTCACACGGGCATCGACGGCGGCGTCAATGGCGGCCTGGTCGGCTGTCCCGCCCAAAGCCGCGACGATGTCGCCCGCCACGTCTCGGGCCACCTCTGCCACCGAGGCGGTCGCCCCGGCACGGATTTCCGCGATCGCGGCCTCGCTTTCTGATGTTTTAGCGCCGATCTGTTCGTCGGCATCCGCGATAGCCTTGTCCAATTCCGCCTGGATCGCGGCCCGAGCCTCGCCCGCGATGCGCTGCGCCTCGGCGCGGGCATCGGCCAGGGCCTTTTCATAGGCCGCCTCAGCCTCGACAGCCTGCCGCTTGAAATCCTCTGCGGCGGCGAGGTCGTTGGAGATCGTCCCGGATCGTTCGGCCAGCACTGCCCCGACCCGAGGCAACGCCATGCGGGTCAGGACGAAGTAGATGGCCACCAGCGCGACGACGAGCCAGAAGATCAGGTTCCCGAACCAGGCATCGCAGAGCTGCGGCATGCCGACGGCATTGCCGAGGGTGTTGACGCATGCGGAGGTGGAGTCGGCGACGTCGGCCATGGGCGGACCCTTCGGAATGTCTTGGGTGACGGGGGCGGGACGCGGACCGTCCCGCCGCTCGTAAGGATGATCGTGCCGATCTTAGACGGCGAACATCAGCAGCAGGGCCACGAGGAAGGCGAAAATGCCCAGGGCTTCCGCAAAGGCGATGCCGATGAAGAGCGTGGCGGTCTGGCCACCGGCGGCCGAGGGGTTGCGCAGGGCGCCCGCCAGGAAGTTCCCGGCGACGTTCCCCACCCCGATGGCGGCGGCGCCGGAGCCGATGGCGGCCAGGCCGGCCCCGATGAATTGGCCCATTTCTGCGACGTTACCTTCCATTGGGTGTTCTCCTTACGATTGGAAGCATTTCTGTTTCGAGTCACATGACCCGTTGGGCAGGGCGGACCTCCGGTCCACCCTAGTGATGCGGGTGCAGCGCGTCCTTCAGGTACACGCAGGTGAGAATGGTAAAGACGTACGCCTGGATGGCGGAGACGAGCACTTCGAGGCCGTAGATTGCAACCACACCCAAGATCGACAGGGGCGCCACAGCGATGAGCGCAGCGAAGCCTGCGAATACCTTGAGCACCGCGTGACCGGCCATGATGTTGCCGGCGAGACGGATGGAGTGGCTGACGGGTCGGACAAAGTAGGAAATCACCTCGATCAGCGCCAAGATCGGCCGCAGCGCCAAGGGCGCGGAGGAAACCCAGAAGAGCGACAGGAAGCCGGCACCATTCTTAATGAAGCCGATGGCGGTCACCGTGAAGAATACGCCGAAGCCCAACACCGCGGTGACCGCGATATGTGAGGTCGGCGAAAATGACATCGGGATCAGTGCCAGGAAGTTGGCGAAAAAGATGAAGAGGAAGGTGGTGAAGATGTAGGGGAAGAACTTGATGGCGTCCCTGCCTGCCACGTCTTCAACCATCTTGTGAATGAAGCCGTAGAACAGTTCCGCCACCGATTGCACCCGGCTCGGCACGATGGCACGTCCCCGGGTGCCCAGCACAAACAGACCGACGACGCAAAGGACCGACAGCGCAAGCCACAGGGTCGAGTTGGTGATCGTATACCAATGGACCGGGTCGCCAGCCTCGCCAAAGATCGGCTTGACGATGAACTGATCCATCGGGTGGAAAGACAGGCCGCCTTCGGATGCTTCGTCAGCCATCGTCGTCCTCTCGTCTCGGCGCGCCCGCGCCGGGTTCGTCCAACGCGGCCTTGGCAGCCGCTTTCACCTGAATCTCCTGCGCCGAGGAGATCATGGTCTTCACCCCGGCCGCGAAGCCGAGCAGCGTGAATACGACCATGAGCCAAGGCTGGGTCCCCAGCAGGGCGTCGAGGCCGTATCCGATCCCGAGGCCGATCCCGAGACCGGCAACAAGTTCGATCACCATCCGCCAGGCCAGTTGCGCCTGGGAATAATGCTCTTCCATGTGGTGCTTTTCTTCGGGCCGCTTCTCTTCCAGCTTCGCCTGAAGGGCGCGCAGGCGGTCGGAAACGTCATCGTCGGACATGGGCAGCACCCCACGGATGTCGAGAAGTCGTCTATGAACCGGGGTCGGTGGAGTCAACGTGCCCCGAAAGTCAATATTTTCCAATGCATTATATCGTGGAAATTCCCGTTAGCGCCCTGAGACTGACCTGCGTCACATTCAACGATCCGGTTGAGCATTCTTGACGCGCGCACGATGCCGGTCCAGGCCAATGGGCCATGTCCGACCCGGTTTCATCTATCTTCGCGGCCCTGGCCGACCCGACGCGCCGGGCAATCCTGTCGATGCTGCTAGAAGACGACATGGCGGTGACCGATGTGGCCGCTGGGTTCGACATTTCGCTCGCCGCGATTTCCAAGCATCTGCAGGTCTTGGAACGCGCAGGCCTGATCTCGCGCGAGCGCCGGGGCCGGGTGGTCTGGTGCAAACTGGAGCCGGACGCCCTGCGCGACGCCTCGGTCTGGATGCAAGGCTTCGGCCAATTCGACGGACCGGACCTGGATGCCTTGGAGCGCCTGCTGGCAGAGCAATAGCTCTGTTTCGCCAATCCTGCTTAGATCAAGCGTCCCTTCAGATCGTGGGTCAGGACCTCGACGGTTTCTCCGGTCTGTTCGCCCAGCCGCATGAGCCCGAACTGCACCCGCGCCATGTCCTGGTAGTAGGTCGTGTAGACATAGTTCGTCGCCGCGCCGGCCGCCGCGCCGATGACCGGCACGGCCTGGGCCGCGAGCTTCTGGCCCAGCGGCACGGCCAGCCGCGGTGCAACCTTGGCGATCAGGTTCTTGATCGTCGCACCCGTCACCGTCAGCCGCATGGTCAGGAAGGTCAGGTCGGTGCCATCATCATCATCCAGCGGTCCGGCCGCAGCGAAAACCCGCAAGCAATCGGCGCGGATTTCCGGGCGCGCCGGGTCGAAACCGTGTTCATCGGCGATGCCCTGAATGGCGCGCAGAATGATCGTCGTCGTCACCGGCAATTCGGCCAGCGCCGTGCCCAGGCCGCCGAACCCGCCGGCGGCCCCGGTTCCCACAGTAACCGCACGGTTCAACCAATCCGAACCATCCCGAACCTGCCCCCGGGATTTCGCGGCAATGTCGAAGCTATGTTCCAGCGCGCGCGCCGTCGCCTCTTCCAGGCCCTTGCGCACAGGATCGGGAAGCATGTCCAAAAGACCTTCGGCCTGACGCCCCACCAGATGCAGAACTTGCATGCCGACACCGTTCGATTGGCGCATGATCTGGGCCAGGCGGTCCAACTCCTCCTCCCGATCCATGGGCGGGAAGACTTGTTCGGTTTTCAGACGTTCATTCATGAGGATTAGGTGGGGTGCCGTTACGTCGCAGGCAAGACCGGCCCCGAGACATCGACCCAGTTCCCGCGCCCCAGAACGCGGTCGGGATTGGTCGGCCGCGGCATGTCCACGCCGCTCAGCCGTTCGAACCCGAAGCGCTGGTAATAGGGCGCATCGCCCACCAGCAGCACCCGTTCCACGCCGGCCACCGTGGCGCGGTCCAGACCCGATTGGATCAGCAGCGCGCCTAGCCCCTCACCCTGCCGCGTGGGGTGCACGGCGATGGGCCCCAGAAGCATGGCGTCATGGGTCCCAACCCGAACGGGCCAAAACCGGACCGCGCCCGCAACCTCGCCCAGGTCGCCCCGGATCAGCAGACAGAGTTCACGCGCGGGTGGCACGCCATCGCGCAACCGGTAAGACGACAAGGCCGTCCGCCCCGGCGCGAAACAAGTGTCGAGCAGGGCCTCCACCTCCCAGGCATCGGCTTCGGTTTCGCGCAGCAGTTCCATCAAGCCGCTTGTGGCGTCCCCGGCGTCGGCCCGCTAGTCCTGCCGCCAAAGAAGGAGCGCCCCTGATGTTCTATCGCCCCGAAGACGGCCACGGCCTGCCGCATAACCCATTCAATGCGATCGTATCGCCTCGCCCGATCGGTTGGATATCGACCCGGGGCGCATTGGGCGACAACCTGGCGCCCTACAGCTTCTTCAACGCGGTCGCCTATCTACCGCCCCAGGTGATGTTCGCGTCCACCGCCGCGAAGGCGGACCGAGACAACACCAAAGACAGCGTCGCCCAGATCCGAGAGACCGGCGTCTTCTGTGTGAATATCGTGGCCCATGAGATGCGCGACGTCATGAACGCGTCCTCGGCGGCCTTGGAGGCCGGGACGGATGAGTTCACCGTGTCCGGCGCGGCGAAGGCGGAATGCGAGACCATCGATTGCCCCCGGGTGGCGGATGCCCCGGCATCGCTGGAATGCAAACTGACCCAGATCGTCCAGTTACCGGGCGAGGCGAACCATGTGGTCTTCGGCGAGGTGACGGGCGTGCATATCCGCGACGATTGCGTGATCGGCGGGCGGTTCGATGTCACACGGTTCCAGCCGCTGGCCCGGATGGGATATCGCGACTACACCACCGTGCGTGAGGTGTTCGAATTGGCGCGGCCGGACGATTGACACCATCGCACGGGCGGCCGGTGTGGGTTAGCTTTGGGGGACAACCAACCGGAGGACCCCATCATGCCCGCCATCCACGCCCCCCAAGGCAGCGGTGCCTTGAATCAAGCCTTCGGATTGAAGCGCCGCACCCGTATCGCGTCCGAAGACGTCGGTGGCGCTTTCGCGCTTTGGGAAGAAGAGGTCCCCGCCGGGGCTGGGCCGCCCCTGCATATCCACGGCAAAGAGCATGAGATTTTCACCGTGCTGTCGGGGCAGATGCGCTTCGTGGCCGATGGGGTGGAGCATGAAGTCCGGCCCGGCGACGTGATGATGATCCCGCCCGGCATGCCCCATACGTTCAAAGCTCTGGAAGATGCGGTCGCCCTGGTCCAACTGATGCCGGGCATGGCAGGCGGCTTCTTCGCGGCGGTGACGGCCGCGGGCGTGGACCCGACGACCGATATGGACCGGGTCCGGGCCATCGCGGCCGATCACAACATCTCCTTTGTGGGCCCGCCGCTCGACTAGGGCTGGGACAGGAATTCCGGCCGCAGCACGATGACCGTCGGTCGGTCCGGCAGGCTGCGCAGGGATACCTCGATATGGGAGCTGTTGCGGATGTCGATGGCGAAGTCCTCGGACATGCCCGTAAGGAAGCGATCCAAGGAGCCGCGCCCCCACCAATGCATCGGGATCACGACCGAAGAGCGCAGG
>JBCDCS010000025.1:0-18059 GCA_039181205.1 Pseudomonadota bacterium | reverse complement strand
TCCTGCGCCCGCGCATAGGCCTCCTGCTGGTCGTCGAAGGTCTCGTTCTTGTCGCCGACCAGGGTCATATTCGGATAGGCTTCCTGCTGCCGCGCGATGGCGCCATCGACCCATTGGTTATGGGTCTGGCTGCCAAGCGAGCCCACGAAGACGGCATATTCGCCTTCTTCGCCCATACAGGCGGCCATGCGGTCCATGAGGTTGGCGCCGAACTCCTCGTTGCGGAACGCCTCGATGTCGTAGACCGTATTCTGCTGCTGCGCGGCTTCGTGGGTGATGACGGTAATCCCCTGCTCCATGGCGCGGCCGAGCACGGGCTCGATGGCTTCGGGCGACATCGGGACCACCAGCAACGCGTCCACGCCCTGGGCGATCATGTCCTCGATCAGGGCGGCCTGCTGCTGCGGATCGGCCTCGGCCGGGCCCACCAGGCGGGCGTTCATGCCGGTCTCGGCAGCGTATTCGTCTACGCCCTCGCGCATCCGGTTGAACCAGGCGATCCCGTCGATCTTGACGACGGTCACCATGTCCTTGGCATGGCCATCGGCGAAGGCGGGCGCAGCCAGCATCGTCGTCGCCAGAGCGGCGGCGGTCACGGTCAATCTTTTCATGATGTTCCTCCCAGAAATTGCCCCGGCTTGGACCGGGGTCATGGACGGCAGCGTAAGGACCGTGGCGAGGGGTTCAAGAAGATTCCTTCGGTGGCGGGGGTTTGTTGACGTCCCCGACCGCGCGGACGATCCGTCCGTGACGGTTGGCAGGTGGACCGTTGGTGGGTCGGGCGGGTCCATGTGCAGGGCGGCGTGCGTGTCGGGTGTGAACCAAAGTCCTTCACCTCCATTCGGTCGGTTCGCGCGACACGGTGGGCCCGTTCATGCTCTGGAATTCAAAGCTTGCGTTCCATTTTGATCAGGGTGTCGATCCCGAAAATTGGGCGCAACAAGCCCATCTTCTTTCGTTCAATCTCCCGAAATCCCACCGTTTCATAGAGACGTATGGCGTCGACGTTCTGAGCATCGACACCCAGTGCCACGTTGGATTTCCCCAGGGCCTCCGCCTGGGAGAAGCACGCCTGCAGAAGCCTGTTGCCAAGACGGCGGCCGCGCCGACTTGGATCGACACATAGAACATCGATCAGGTAACGATCTGCAGGGACTTTTTCGTCGAGCTTGGCAACCGTATGCCGAACTGTGCCTCCAATCTGTCCGTAGTGTTTGACCAGGAGCGCGCGGTCGTCTGACATGAAATTCTTGTTGTGGGTCCGTGCGCAGGACACGCCGACAACCGTACTGTCTTCGTCGCGGACGACGTTTATAAGACCCGGAACGATGGCCTCGGCCCAATAGGCAATCCCGCGCTCTTCCGGCCCAAAGAACACGTTGAAGTTGTGGCCGAGCCCGCTCCAAATGACTTGGCTCATCTGCAACCGATCCTGGTCAGCGAACTCAGTGCCGATACTCACCATGGCGTGGGTCCGAACCTCAAACATCTGGACAGCGGCTTCGGGCGCGAGACGCTGTGGACCATGCTCTCCTTCTTGCCACCTGCTCTCAACCATCCGGCGGCCGTCCGATGAGCGCCTTTCAAAGCCAAATCACCTACTCCCGCACCGCCTTCAACGCCTCGTAGGCCGCCCGATATCGGCCGTAGATCGGCGCATAGGCTGCATGTGCATCCATGTCCGGCTCGATGACCCGGGCGGTGCGGACCATGGCGGTGCAGCCGTCGTCGATGGTCGGAAAGCACCCGGCGCCGACGGCGGCCAGGATCGCGGAGCCAAGGCAGGGTGCTTCGGGCTGCTCGGTGATTTCGAGCGGCACGCCCAGCGTGTCGGCGTGGATTTGCAGCCAAAATGGCGCGTTGGTCGCCCCGCCCGCAACGACGATCCGCTTGGCCTCGAAGGCGTCCCCAAACGCATCGACGATGGCGCGGGTGCCGAGGCAGACGCTTTCGATGAGCGCACGATAAAGATGGGCGGGCGTGTGTTTCAGCGTCAGCCCGCTGATGGCGCCCCGGGCCAGGGCGTCGGTGTGGGGCGTCCGGTTGCCTTGGAAATGGTCGACCGCCACCAGCCCCTCGGCCCCCGGCTGTAGTTTGGCGGCGGCTGCGTTCAGGTCGTCGTAGGACGTCTCGGCCGCGAAATTGCGCTTGAACCAGGCAATAACGGAGCCGGTGGAGGTTTGCCCGCCCTCGATCACGTGGCGGCCCGGATAGACGCAATCGGCATAGGTGCCCCAGATGCCCGGCGCATGGGTCTCGACCTCGGTGATGCCGAGATGCAGGTGGGACGAGCCTGTGATCAGGGCCATATCACCCGGTTGCGTGACGCCGAGACCGATCATGCCGATGAACGCATCGGCGCCGCCTTGGACGACTTTGACGGTCTCCGGCAGGCCCAGATGGGCAGCGGCATCTGGGGTGAGCGGGCCGATCACCTCGCCCGGGGCGGCGATCTCTTGGGGCCAGAGGGTGCGCAGGTCGGACATGTCCAATGCTGCAAGCAGATTGTCCGGCCAGCCGCCGTGACCCGTCCGGTAGTGCCAGCGCATCGTCAGGTTATTGAGCGAAGCGCACCAACGGCCGGTGAGGCGCAGGGTCAGGAAGTCCTGGTATTCGCCCACCTTGTCGGCCTTCGCCCAGATCTCCGGCTGGTGCCGTTTGGTCCAAAGCGCCTTTGGCAGCATCCATTCCGGGCTGAGCGGACCTGCGCCATCGCCGTTGAGATGCAGGGCTGGATCGCCGGTGGCGAGGATGTCGGCCGCTTCCTGATGGGCGCGAACATCCATCCAAAGAAGGCAGGGTCTGAGTGGCTTTCCCTCTGCATCCAACGTCACGACCGTGCAGGACGTCGTATCGGCGGCCAGCGCGGCGATCTGCCCGGGGTCCACGCCCGCGGCCTCCACTGCCCCGCGCACCGCTTCGCCGCAAGCCCGCCACCAGGCTTCGGGGTCCTGCTCGGCTTGGGCGGGGGCGGGATAGTCCGTCTCATAGGTCGCGGCATGGTCACCCAGGGACTGACCCGTCAGGTCGAAGACCCGGGCGCGCAGGCTCTCCGTGCCGCCATCGATACCGATCACATAGCTCATGTCCGCCCCCATTTGCGCCCTGCTCGCGGATGTCTAAGGTCCCGTCGGGGGAGCCGTCAAACGGGAGGAACGGATGAAGGGGTTTGGGGTCCATACCAGCATGTGGACGATGCATTGGGATCGCGCCGGGGCCGAAAAGGCGGTGGCAGCGGCGGTGGACCACGGCTTCGATTTCATCGAAATTGCGTTGCTGTCACCCGAGATCGTGGACGCCACCCATTCGCGGGCTTTACTGGAAAAGGCGGGGCTCTCGGCCGTTTGTTCCCTAGGGCTGCCTGAGGCGGTCTGGCCATCGCGGCATGGGCCCGACGATGCGGTCGCCTTCCTGAAACAGGCGCTGAATGTGGCCCATGGGATGGGCGCTTTGGCCTTGTCGGGCGTAACCTACGGCGGGATCGGCGAGACGACCGGCAAGCCGCCGACGGACACGGAACTGGACAACGTCGCTCGCACGCTGGAGGCGGCCGCCGCCCATGCGGCATCGCTGGGGATGCGCTTTGGGATCGAGCCCGTGAACCGCTACGAAACCCACCTGATCAACACCGCCCGCCAGGGGGTGGAGATGATCGAGCGGGTGGGGGCCGCGAACCTGTTCCTTCACCTCGACACCTACCACATGAATATCGAAGAACGCGGCATGGCCATGGGCGTTCTCGAGGCACGCGAGCACTTGGCCTACATCCACCTGAGCGAGTCCGACCGCGGCACGCCCGGCGCTGGCAACGTCCGCTGGGACGAGGTCTACGGCGCCATGGCCGCGATCGGCTTCGACGGCGGCCTCGCCATGGAGAGCTTCATCGACATGCCGCCCGAGATCGCCCACGGCCTCGCCGTCTGGCGCCCCGTGGCCGAAAGTCGGGACGTCGTACTGGAGCGGGGGTTGCCGTTTTTGCGGAATAAGGCGGTGCAGTACGGGGTCCGTTGACAGTTATGTTGAAAGCAGTCCTCACGACTCAAAATCATCGGTTGGTGTGATCTCCACGAAGAGTAACTCCACCTTATTCTCGGCTTCGAGAATCCGAAACCTGACGGAATGCTGAAGAATGATCTCTGGACCATCAAATCGCAGGTCTGTCTTTGCGATCCTTATTTTCCGACCCTCGTCAACGAATGGCCACGATTGCGGATTTCTATGTAGTGAATAGAGGATTGGAGCCAGGACGTGGTCAACATGCTCCGCCCCGCCACACTGCGCGACGCCTAGCTTGTAGGAGTCTGTTTCAACAATCTCCCAACCGCTACCACCCAAAGCGTCTCGCGAGCTCTTCTGTTCTGTTCCGGTCTTCGGTTGTCACTTGGTCGTTGGAGAGGTGCACAAACTCGTAGGGGATTGCATCACGCATATTTACCGCTCGCCAGCGGACGTCATGCGAAGCATCGCTGACTTGCTGAGCCGTCTCCTCCCACAGGTCTTCGATGACTTCATCGACGATAGCCAGTTCGTCGCCAGTGAATAGAGATAGGGCTGGTTTTCGAAGGGCGATTGGCCGCTTCTGAATTTTCCCGCCAGGGAAAGGACGCTCTTCGACTTTGATCGCGCCTTCCTCGACCAGAGCTTTCTGGACAGGTAGGAGAGACTTTGGCGCAGGCCCCTGCGGGAGCTTGAAATACCGAACGCCAGTTATTGGAGAGCCGAGCCGTGAAAAAGCTCTGAAGTCAGAATAATACAGGATCTTGTTTAACTTTGTCGCGCCAAAATACTCGTCGGCCTCAGACTTCCCCGCGACATAGAGAATTAGTTCGCGAAACTTCAGTGCTCCGCGCTCCACGTGATAGGTTTCGTGTATTGATAGGTCTGCCATCTCACATCGCCGTTCTTTCCATGAGCAACATAGCATTCCTAGCGAATCGTGCCCAGTCTGATCTGAACTACAGAGTCAATACACCACCACACTCCGAATGCTCTCCCCCGCATGCATCAGATCGAAACCTTTGTTTATGCTTGGCAAATCGAGCGTATGCGTAATCATCGGGTCGATCTCGATCTTGCCGTCCATGTACCAATCCACAATCTTCGGGACATCCGTCCGGCCCCTGGCACCACCGAAGGCCGTGCCGCGCCAGACGCGGCCGGTGACGAGTTGGAAGGGACGGGTCGAAATCTCGGCGCCGGCGGGGGCGACGCCGATGATGACGCTTTCGCCCCAGCCCTTATGCGCGCTCTCCAGGGCCGTGCGCATGACATCCACATTTCCTGTGGCATCAAAGGTATAGTCTGCTCCGCCCTTGGTGAGCTCGACCAGGTGGGCCACGAGGTCACCGTCGACCTCTGACGGGTTCACGAAATCGGTCATGCCGAATTTTTCGGCCATGATTTTCTTATCTGAGTTCAGATCCACGCCGACGATTTGGTCGGCCCCGGCAAGCCGGAGGCCTTGGATGACGTTGAGTCCGATGCCGCCCAAACCGAAGACGATGGCGCGGCTGCCGATCTCGACCTTGGCGGTGTTCATCACCGCGCCGAGGCCCGTGGTCACACCGCAGCCGATGTAGCAGATCTTGTCGAAGGGCGCGTCTTCGCGGACCTTGGCGAGCGCGATCTCGGGCAGGACCGTGTGGTTCGCGAAAGTCGAGCAGCCCATGTAATGGAGGATCGGATCGCCGTCCAAAGTGCTGAACCGGGACGTGCCGTCGGGCATGACACCGGCGCCCTGGGTCGTGCGGATCTTCTGGCAGAGATTGGTCTTCGGGTTCAGGCAATATTCGCATTCCCGACATTCGGGCGTGTAGAGCGGGATGACGTGATCGCCCGGCTTCAACGACGTGACACCGGGCCCGACGTCCTGCACGATACCAGCGCCTTCATGGCCCAGAATGGCCGGAAACATGCCTTCCGGATCGGCGCCGGAGAGGGTGAATTCGTCGGTGTGGCAGATGCCAGTGGCCTTGATTTCGACCAGGACTTCGCCCGCCTTGGGGCCGTCCAGGTTGACGTCCATGATTTCCAGCGGCTTGCCGGCTTCGACGGCAACGGCGGCTTTGGTGCGCATGTGGTCCCTCCCCTTGATCTTGCATGCTAGCCTTGGGCCGGGATCGATTGGATTGCAACGATGGAGGTCCGGGATGCGCTGGGTGGGCTTGGTGGCGATGCTGGCCTTGGTCGGCTGTCAGGATGACGAGGAGCAGGCGGCCACGGACGATCCGTGCAACGCGGCGGCCTATGCGACGACCATCGGATCGAACATCGCGGCGGTGCTGTTTCCGGCGGAGTTGAACATGCGGGTGATCGGGCCGGACACGTCGGTGACGATGGATTTCGTGCCCGAGCGATTGAATGTGCGGCTGGATGCGGACGGGACGATCACGGCGCTGGATTGCGGGTGATCGGATCAGAATTTCTTGTCTGAGAATGACCTCCATCTGCGGCTGATTTTCTGCCGGATCGAAGGGGGCACCCGCCGTGCACCCCCTGTACACCCCCTGTGCGAACGCGCGTTCGTACGGGTTTGGTGACGGTTTCTTAAGTGCTCTGTCGAGGGGGCGCTGCCCCCGCGCCTCCGGCGCTCCCCGGGATATTTCTGAAAGGAAGAAGCCGGCGCCTGTTGAGGCTAGTCGAACCAGAGCGCTGATATAGACGACTTGTCGCGAAGCGGGCCGTCCTTCCTTGGTCTACTTGGCCGAAGGCGGGCACATGGAGCGGCCCCGGGGGGGCACGTTCTGATAGCAGAGCCGGCATGGCACGTCCTGGGTTGTGTCCAGGGCAGCTTGCTCCTATATGCCGATCAACAGCGGCGCCTTCGGGCTCCACCGGAAAGTCAGCGGGCCGCACGGCCCGCTTTTTTGTTTCACGGACACGCATGTCGGATCTGATCGCCAAGACCGCGCTGGATAAGCGCCTCGCCCAGATCGTTACCCCGGTCATCGAAGACATGGGATTCGAGTTGGTGCGGCTGCGGATGCAGGGCGGGAAGACGGCCACGTTGCAGGTCATGGCGGACAGAGCCGAAGGCGGGATCGAAGTGGACGATTGTGCGCGGATTTCGACCGATCTGTCGGCCGTGCTCGACGTCGAGGACCCGATCGCGGATGAATACGTATTGGAGGTGTCGAGCCCCGGGATCGACCGACCGCTGACCCGGCTCAAGGATTTCGACACCTGGGATGGCTATGAGGCCCGGGTGGAGACGACCGAGTTGATCGATGGGCAGCGGCGCTTCAAGGGGACGCTGATGGGCACCGAGGGCGACGAGGTGCTGATCGAGATCGAGCAGGGTAAGGACCGGCCGACCATCGGATTGAAATTCGAGTGGTTGAGCGACGCGAAATTGATCCTGACGGATGAGTTGATCCGTGAGGTTCTGAAGACCCGCAAGGACCAGGGCCAGATCGACGAGGCCCAATTCGACGAAGTGAAGACAGTTATGGACGGTGAGGAAGACTGACATGGCAATCACATCCGCCAACCAGCTGGAGTTGCTCCAGATCGCCGACGCGGTGGCGCGCGAGAAGATGATCGACCCGGTCCTCGTGATCGAGGCCATGGAGGAGTCGCTCGCCCGCGCCGCCAAGAGCCGCTACGGCTCCGAGATGGACATCCGGGTCAGCATCGACCGCAAGAACGGGCGGGCGACGTTCACCCGCGTCCGCACCGTGGTCGAGGATGAGCTGGTCGAGAACGAGAAGGCCGAGCTGACGGTCGAGCAAGCGAAGCCTTATCTGGACGACCCTAAGGTGGGCGACACCATCGTGGACGAGGTGCCGCCGGTGGATATGGGCCGCATCGCGGCGCAATCGGCCAAGCAGGTCATCATCCAGAAGGTGCGCGAGGCCGAGCGGGACAAGCAGTTCGAGGAATACAAGGACCGCACTGGCACGATCATCAACGTCGCCGTCAAGCGCGAGGAGTACGGCAATGTCATCGTCGATCTGAACCCCGGTGAGGGCGTTCTGCGGCGCAACGACAAGATTGGGCGCGAAAGCTATCGCCCCGGCGACCGGATCCGGGTGTTCATCCGCGACGTCCGCCGGGAAGTGCGGGGGCCGCAGGTCTTCCTGAGCCGGACCGATCCGGAATTCATGAAGGAACTCTTCAAGATGGAGGTGCCGGAGATCTATGACGGCGTCATCGAGATCAAGGCCTGTGCCCGCGATCCCGGGAGCCGGGCGAAAATCGCCGTGATTTCCTACGACAATTCCATCGACCCGGTGGGTGCGTGCGTCGGTATGCGCGGCTCGCGCGTGCAGGCCGTAGTGAACGAGCTTCAGGGCGAGAAGATCGATATCATCCCGTGGAATGACGATGCGCCGACCTTCCTGGTGAACGCGCTGCAACCGGCCGAGGTGACCAAGGTGGTCTTGGACGAGGATGCCGAGCGGATCGAAGTGGTTGTGCCGGAGGAGCAGTTGTCGCTGGCCATCGGGCGGCGGGGCCAGAACGTGCGGCTCGCCTCCCAACTGACCGGGCTCGACATCGATATCCTGACAGAAGAAGAGGAATCGAAGCGTCGGCAGGCCGAGTTCGAGGAACGGACCAAGCTGTTCATGGAGACGCTGGATCTGGACGAATTCTTCGCGCAGCTGCTGGTGTCGGAAGGGTTCACCAACCTGGAAGAGGTGGCCTATGTGGAAGTGGACGAGCTTCTGGTGATCGACGGCGTGGACGAGGACACCGCGAGCGAACTGCAGGCGCGGGCCCGCGACTACATCGAGGCGCAGAATGCCAAGGCGATGGAAGCGGCGCGGGCGGCCGGGCTGCAGGACGACCTGGCCGGGTTCGAAGGGCTGACGCCTCAGATGTTGGAAGCGCTGACGAAGGACGGTGTGACCAATCTGGAAGAATTCGCCACCTGCGCCGATTGGGAACTGGCGGGCGGCTGGACCGTCGTCGATGGCGAGCGCCAGAAGGATGACGGCGTGCTGGAGCCGTTCAACGTGTCATTGGAGGAAGCCCAGGACATGATCATGACCGCCCGTGTGATGCTGGGCTGGGTCACGCCCGAAGATGCGCTGGGTGCGTCGGAAGAGGAAGGCGAGGATGACGCCGAGACCGAGGAGGCCGGGGCGTGATCGCCCCGCGTTGGCGTCCTGACCCGCGGCGGCAAAGCGAAGGATCGCAGTGAGCCTGAACGGCGCTGCATCGTGACCGGCGAGACCGGCCCCAAGGCGGGGCTGGTCCGATTCGTGGTCGGTCCGGGCGATATGATCTATCCGGATCTGGCCGGGAAGCTGCCGGGACGGGGAATTTACGTGAGCGCGGCCCGTAGCCCCTTGGAAAAGGCCGTGGAGAAGCGCATGTTTAGCCGGGGCGCGAAGATGCAGGTCTCCGTCCCGGACGACCTGGTGGCCATGGTGGAAGCCGGGCTGCTGAAGCGGCTGCAGGACGGCATCGCGATCGCGCGGAAGGCCGGACGGGCCGTGGCGGGCTATGAGAAGGTGAAATCCATGCTGATGGCCGAGGAAGCGCAGGTGCTTCTGCAGGCCGCGGATGGATCGGAGCGAGGCAAGGGCAAACTGAGTACCCCGGAAGGGGGCAAGTGGATCGGGTTCCTGACAGCCGACGAGCTGGGACAGGCATTCGGCCGCGATCGGGTGATCCATGCGGCGGTGGCCGCTGGCACCTTGGCGAAACGTATTGTAGAGGACGCCGCAAGGCTCCAGGGCATCAGGGTAAATGGCGGCGATCCGGCCGCTGAGAAGGATATCGGGAACGCATGAGCGATCAGGACGGCAAGAAACCCCTCGGACTGTCTGGCGGCGCGCGCGCCGGGACGGTGAAGCAGAGCTTTGCCCGCGGACGGACGAACAACGTGGTCGTGGAGACCAAGCGCAAGCGCGTGAATGTGCCCAAGCCCGGTGCGCAATCGGCGGCGGCCGTGAATGCCCAGGGCGGCAAGACCAAGGGCGGCGCCACCGACGCGGAGATGGAGCGCCGTCTCAAGGCGTTGCAGGCCGCCAAGGCCCGCGAGGCGGAAGACGCCGAGCGCCGCAAGCGGGAAGAACAGGAGGCCCAGGAGGCACGGGAGCGCCGGCGGGCCGAGCAGGAGGCCAAGGAGCGCGAAGAAAAGGAGCGCGAGGAGCTTCTCAAGCAGAAGGCCGAGGAAGACGAGCGCCGCCAGCGCGAGACCAAGAAGGAAGACGCGGCGCCGGCCGTCGCGGAACCGGTGGCCGACAAGCCCGAGCGCCAGCGGAACCTGGGCCCGGATGCGCGGCCTGGGCGCAATGATGGCCCGCGCAAACGCGACGAAGATGGCGGCAAGCCGCGCGGCGGCGAACGCCGGGGCGGCAAGCTGACAGTGAACCAGGCTTTGGCCGGGGGCGAAGGCGGGCGGCAGCGGTCGCTGGCCTCCATGCGGCGCAAGCAGGAACGGCAGCGGCGCCAGGGCGGCGGCAATACCGGACCGCAGGAAAAGGTGGTCCGCACGGTGCAGTTGCCCGAGACGATCGTCGTGTCGGAACTGGCGAACCGGATGACCGAGCGGGTGGCGTCAGTCGTGAAATCACTCATGCAGAACGGCATGATGGTGACGCAGAACCAAGTGATCGACGCGGATACCGCCGAGCTGATCATCGAGGAATTCGGACACAAGGTGCAGCGGGTCTCGGAAGCCGATGTCGAGGACGTCATCGAGACGACGGAAGACGCGCCCGATGATCTGAAGGACCGCGCGCCAGTGATTACGATCATGGGCCATGTGGACCACGGCAAGACGTCGCTTCTGGACGCGATCCGCAAAACCAAGGTCGTGTCGGGCGAGGCCGGGGGCATCACCCAGCATATCGGCGCCTACCAGGTGGAAACCAACGGGACGGAGCTGACCTTCCTGGATACGCCTGGCCACGCGGCGTTCACGTCGATGCGGGCCCGGGGCGCGCAGGTGACGGATATCGTGGTGTTGGTTGTGGCCGCCGATGACGCGGTGATGCCGCAGACCATCGAAGCCATCAATCACGCCAAGGCGGCCGAGGTGCCGATGATCGTGGCGATCAACAAGACCGACCTGCCAGCGGCCGATACCAACCGTGTGCGGACGGAACTGTTGCAGCATGAGGTCATCACCGAGGCCATGTCGGGCGAGGTGCAGGATGTGGAAGTGTCTGCCATGACCGGGAAAGGTCTGCCAGAACTTCTGGAGGCCATCGCGCTGCAGGCCGAGATCCTGGAGCTCAAGGCCAATCCGGACCGGGCCGCCATGGGCGCCGTGATCGAAGCGCAACTGGATGTGGGACGGGGGCCGGTGGCCACGGTTCTGGTCCAGAACGGCACGCTGAAGCGTGGCGATATCTTCGTTGTGGGCGAGCAGTGGGGCAAGGTCCGCGCGCTGGTCGACGACCAAGGCAAGCGCGTGAACGAAGCCGGGCCATCGGTGCCGGTGGAGGTGCTGGGTCTGAACGGCACGCCCGAAGCGGGCGACGTCTTGAACGTGGTCGAGACCGAGGCGCAGGCGCGCGAGAT
Organism: Pseudomonadota bacterium; assembly: GCA_039181205.1. Taxonomy (GTDB): domain Bacteria; phylum Pseudomonadota; class Alphaproteobacteria; order Rhodobacterales; family Rhodobacteraceae; genus Jannaschia. The sequence continues at coordinate 6,581 of JBCDCS010000025.1, read as the reverse complement.
CGCCGCCTATCGCGAGCAGGCCGCCAAGGACAAGCGCGCGGCCGCGGGCGCGGCAACGACGCTGGACCAGCTTTTGGCCAATGCGAAGGCGGACGAGAATGTCTCGGAACTGCCGGTGCTGGTGAAGGCGGATGTGCAGGGGTCGGCCGAAGCGATCATGCAAGCCATGGAAAAGGTCGGGAACGAAGAGGTGCGCGTGCGCGTCCTGCATTCGGGCGTCGGCGCCATCACGGAGTCGGACATCACCCTGGCGGAAGCCTCTGGTGCCCCCGTCATTGGCTTCAACGTCCGGGCCAACGCCCCGGCGCGGGCAGCGGCGAACCAGAAAGGCGTGGAGATCCGGTATTATTCGGTGATCTACGATCTGGTGGACGACGTTAAGGCGGCGGCTTCGGGCCTGCTGTCGGCCGAGGTGCGCGAGAACTTCATCGGCTACGCCGAAATCCGCGAGACCTTCCGGGTGACCGGCGTCGGCAACGTGGCGGGCTGTCTGGTGACCGAGGGCGTGGCCCGGCGGTCGGCGGGTGTCCGTCTGCTGCGCGACAACACGGTGATCCACGAGGGTACGTTGAAGACGCTGAAGCGCTTCAAGGACGAGGTGAAGGAAGTCCAGTCGGGCCAGGAATGCGGGATGGCGTTCGAGAATTACGACGACATCCGCAAGGGCGACGTGATCGAAATCTTCGAGCGGGAAGAGGTCGAGCGGACGCTGGCGTGAGGTCTGGTCTCATCTGATGTGAAGGGCGTCCCATGGGGGCGCCCTTTTTGATTCTTGTGGATCGGGGAGTCCAGCGCGCGTGGATCGCCGCGCCTTCTGGGCGTTTCAGGATGAATCCGGTCGGCGGGCGCTGAAGATCGGGTGGACCTTGTTGGCCTTGCGGTCGGATTTGGGGGGCGACAGTTTGGGCGGCTGCGTTTCTTCGCCCTTGAGGCGCCGCCCAAGGGACGGGACGGGCGGTGTGTCCGGCGATGCGCCGGGAGATTGGGCGGCTTCGCGCAGGGCGGCGCGGGCTTCTGGATCGGGTTGAGAAGATCGGGAGCCGCCGCGGGTGAGGTCGATCATTTCGCGCATGGCTTCGGCGGTATCGATGGACGCGCGGGTGAGTTGGGCGACCGTCACGGCGATAAGGCCCACGATGGACAGGATCAAGCCGGGCACGGTGGCGGCGAGTTGGCCGATCCAGCCAGTATCGGCGGTCACCAGCGCGATGCCAGCGAGCGCGATCCCGGCCAAGGCGGCGAGCCAACCCAGCTTGTCCAGCACGACGGCGATGGCGCGGCCGCCTCGGTAGCGCTTGGTCTCGGACATGCGGCGGGCCTCCTTCGCCCCATCATGGGGCCTGGCCCGCGGGCTGGCCAAGGAAAAAGGCCGACCCTTGCGGATCGGCCCGATTTTTCGCGCAGACGCGGCGGTGTCGGATCACTCCGCCGGGGTCGTTTCCTTGCGGCCTGCTTTGACCGGCGCCCAGATGCGCTTGTTGGTCAGGTAGAGCAGGACAGAGAGAACCGTCAGCATGATCACCGCGGTGAGACCCATTTGCTTGCGCGCGGCGAGCTTCGGCTCGGCGGTCCACATCAGGAAGGCGGCGACGTCTTGGGCTGTCGATTCGATGTCGGTCGGTGAACCGTCGTCGAATTCCACGTCGTCACCCCAGAGCACCGGTGCCATGGAAATCCAGCCGCCCGGGAAGGCGGTGTTTTCGTAGAGGACGGTGCCCGCCTCTTCCTTCTCCTCGCCGGTATAGCCGGTCAGGAGCGAGGCGATGTATTCCGGGCCGCCCATGCCTTTGACGATCTGATTGATGCCCAGATTGTAGGGCCCGGAGAAGCCCGCGCGGGCCTTGGCCATTAGCGAAAGGTCCGGCGCGCCCACGGCGTTGTTTTCCGGGAACTTGTCCGGATAGGTGGCCGTGCGGTACTCGGTTTCACCGAATTCGTTGATTTCGATAACCTCGAAATTCTCGGCGTAGACCGTGGCCTGTTCGCGGGTGTAACCGAGCCCGTGGGGCGCGGCGAGGTCGCGGAAGGCGACGTATTTGATCCCATGGCAGGCCGAGCAGATTTCGGTGTAGACCTTCAGACCGCGCTGAAGCTGGTTCTGGTCGTACGTGCCGAAGGGGCCTTCGAACGAGAAGTCGTAGTCGATGACTTCCCCGGCCTTCCCGGCGGCAAAGGCCGCCGAGGAGGAGATCGCGAGGATCGCGAGGGCTTTGGTGAAGAGTTTCATCTTTTTTCTCCTCACTCCGCCGGGGTCGCCGCTTTGTCGCCGACCATGGCGCCACCGGACGCTGGCGGATGCTCCTCATCGAAGGCTTGTTCGATGGTCGCGGGTCGCGGCAACGGCTTCTCGATGACGCCCAGGAGCGGCAGGATCACCAGGAAGTAGGCGAACCAGTAGGCCGACCCGATCAGCGACAGTGACGCCCAGGGCTCCGCAGCTTCCTTGGAGCCAAGCCACATCAGGAAGAAGAAGTCGAAGACCAGGAGCCAGAACCACCACTTGAACATCGGGCGGTAGCGGCCCGAGCGGACCGACGACGTATCAAGCCAAGGCGCGAAGGCCATGATCGCGATGGCGCCGAACATGGCGACCACGCCGAAGAACGCAGCGTCGATGATGCCGCCGGATATCCAGCTGAAGAACATCACGATCCAGACGTCGGAGGTGAAGGCGCGCAGGATCGCGTAGAACGGCAGGAAATACCATTCGGGCACAATGTGCGCGGGCGTCACCAGCGGGTTGGCTTCGATGTAGTTGTCGGGGTGGCCCAGATAATTGGGCATGAACCCGACGATGGCGAAGAAGACCAGCAGGATCACCGCCAGAGCATAAAGATCCTTGATCACGAAGTAGGGCCAGAAGGGCAGGGTGTCCGCCTTGGCTTCGGCCTTCGATGTGCGGCGCACCTCTACCCCGGTGGGGTTGTTGTTGCCGGTGGTGTGGAAAGCCCAGATCTTCACGATGGTCAGGCCCAGGATCAGGAACGGCATCAGATAGTGCAGGCTGAAGAAGCGGTTCAGCGTAGCATTGCCCACGGCAGGTCCGCCCAGAAGCCAGGTCTGTAGCCCCTCACCGATGAACGGGATGGCACCGAAGAGGCCGGTGATCACGGTCGCGCCCCAGAAGGACATCTGACCCCAGGGCAGCACGTAGCCCATGAAGGCTGTGCCCATCATCAGAAGGTAGATGATGATGCCCAGGATCCACGTGATTTCACGCGGGGCTTTGTAGGACCCGTAGTAAAGGTTGCGGAAGATGTGCGCATAGACCGCGACAAAGAACAGCGAGGCGCCGTTCTGGTGGATATAGCGCAGGGCCCAGCCGCCATTCACGTCGCGCATGATGTGTTCGACGGAGGCGAAGGCCAGGTCCACATGGGGCGTGTAGTGCATGACCAGGACGATGCCCGTCACGATCTGCAGCACCAGGGTGAAGGTCAGGACGATACCCCAGATCCACATCCAGTTGAGGTTCTTGGGGGTGGGAATCATCAGCGTGTCGTACATCAACCCGATGATCGGGAGACGTTTTTCGACCCACTTTTCGCCCGTGGTTGAGGGTTCGTAATGATCGTGGGGAATGCCAGACATGGTGTCTCTCCTCAGCCCAATCGAATTGTCGTTTCATCCAGGAACGCCACCGGCGGGATCGGTAGGTTCCGGGGGGCCGGGCCGCGGCGGATGCGGCCGGCGCTGTCGTAGTGGGAGCCGTGGCAGGGGCAGAACCACCCGCCGAAATCGCCGGCGCCATCGCCCAGCGGCACGCAGCCCAGATGGGTGCAAACGCCCATCTGGATGAGCCATTCGCCGGTTTCGCCCGTGGCCCGGTTTTCGTCGGTCGCGGGCGCGCCATCTTCGATATTTTCGTTGTTTGCCAATGGGTCCGGCAGTTCGGACACGTCAACGGCGCGGGCGGCCTCGATTTCTTCCGGGGTGCGGCGGCGGATGAAGACCGGCTTGCCCAGGAAGGACACGGTGATCTGGCTGCCCGGCTCGATCGTCGAGATATCCACGTCGATTGACGAGAGGGCCAGAACGTCGGCCGAAGGGTTCATCTGGTTGATCAGGGGCCAGACGGCCGCACCTGTCACGACCACGCCCGTTCCGGCGGTCGCGTAATACAGAAAGTCGCGGCGGGTCCCCGTTTGATCGTCTGCATGTGACACTTAAAGCGTCTCCCGTCGTGTTGCCGCCGCAGGTGCGGCGACGTCTTAAGGGTCTTTGGGCATCTGCCCGGCACGTATCCGGGCGCTGATAGCCTGAACATAGCGGGAAGTTCCAGCGGACAATGCATCGCAGGCCAAAAACCGATCGTCGCAGTTATCTGGCGATCCGCATAAGGGCCACGCCGCACAAGGTAACGAACGTCGATCCGATTCGGGCCAGGTCGACCCGTTCCCTCAAGACGAAGGCGCCGATGAGCAGGGCGAAGACGATCGACGTCTCCCGCAAGGCCGTGACCAGGGCCAGAGGGGCCTGGGTGAAGGCCCAGACGACGATCCCGTAGGCGGTGAAGCTGGCCCATCCGCCGAAGAAGAACGCAACGGGCGCGACGCGGGGCAGGATCTGAATGAGGCCGGGCCGCTTGATCCGCGTGTAGATGGCAAAGGGAATCGCGCCCAGGAACGCGACCCAGCCGAAGAAGGCCACGGGGCTGCCCGAGAGCCGCGCGCCGACCCCATCGGCCAGGGAATAGGCCGCGATGAAGAGACCGGTGACCAATGCCATGGCGACGGCCGGGGGATTCGCTCGCCCCGTGCGATTGAGGCCGATCGACAAGATGCCCGCGGCCACCAGGAGAACCGCCGCGATTTCCTGTCCCGACAGGGTCGCGCCCAGGGCGGCGACCGAAACGACGGTCACGATCAAGGGTGCCGACCCCCGCGCCAAGGGGTAGACTTGGCTGAGATCGCCGATTTCATAGGCCTGCAGCAGCATCCATTGGTAGCCGAAATGCAGCGCGACGCTGAGCGCGATCCAGGGCCAGGCCGCGGCATCCGGCATCGGCAGAAGGGTGATCGCGAAAAGCCCGGGGATCGCATGGCCTAGGGACATGCCCGCCATCCCGGCCAACTTATCATGCCCGCCCTTCACCACCGCGTTCCAGGCCGCGTGCAGGAAGGCCGCCAGCAGAACGGCCAGGAAGACCGTCAAGGACATGGGACGTTCCGCCGGGATCGCTGCGCCAAGATCGTGCTCCCTAAAGTTGCCGGGTCATATCGCGGTGCGGAATTCCGGCATCGTCATAAACCGGGCCATGAACGGTGAAGCCGAGGCGTTCATAGAAGCCGATAGCGTCGGTTTGGGAGCCGAGGATGGCCTTGGCGTAGCCGAGCGTCTTCAGTTCGTCCATTACATGGATCATCAAGGCCGCGCCGATGCCGGTGCCCCGGGCGCGGGAAAGGACCGCGACGCGCTGGATCTTGGCAGTGTCGCCGAGGGACAGGATGCGGAGCGTGGCGACCGGGCCGTCGTCATCGCTGGCAAGCCAGTGCAGGCAATCGGGGTCCTTGCCGTCGATTTCCTCTGCCTCGCTGACGCCCTGTTCTTCCACGAAGACCGTTCTGCGGATGGCGATGGCAGGGGTCCAGTCGTCTATTTTCTGTATCTTTATCATTATATTATGGATCTCACCCAGTCTGTTCGTCGGACAGCCTCGCCAAGCGTCGCGCATCGCGTCCGGCCAGGATAACCAGGGCGAAGAGCCCCATCAGCCCGAGCACGAAGGGCACGGGCGCGCCGAAGATCGGCAAGCCGGTGACCTGTGCCGCCAGGAAGAACGGCAGGACCCAGCGCACCACGAAGCGGGTCAGGCGCAGCCAGAGCGTGCGCTGCGGCAGCCCGCCGCTCAGGATCACGGCGGCGGTGCCGAGGGCGCCGTATTTGCCCAAGGTCAATCCGGGCGCCGTGGCACCGGCCAAAGCGGCACCGTTTTCCAGGAAATCCAATACGGCGCCCGCGACCGTGAGCCCGATGACGGCAATCGCCACCAGGCGACCGCGTTCATCCGCCGCCAGGCCGATGGCCAGCAGGCAAAGCCCGGTGGTGTAGCCGATGGGCAGGAGTGTATCGGCGGCAGCGGCGAGGCGCAGTGCCTCGATGGGGGCAGGACCATGGTCGAGACCGGCGATCGTCGCCACGGCCGCGGGGCCGCCGGGCGCCAGGGCAATGATCAAGAGCATGCTGGCGAGCCCGAGGATCGCGATCAGGAAGCCTAGGGCCGAGTCGCGGAACGGATCGTTCATGCGGGCTTGGTGGCCTGCATGGCCTCACGTTCGGCGAAGCGAGCCTCCCAAGCGGTGAGTGTATCGCGGCCGCCGCGCCAATCGCGGTCGCCATGTCGGAAATCGAGATAGCCGAGCGCGCATCCGATTCCGATCTGACCCATATTGAGAGGGCCTTCCAGGAGCGGCATGGATCGGGTTTCCAAGGCATCGAGAGAGCGGGTGATTTTGGCCCATTGGACGTCGAGCCAGGTATCCCACACCAGATCGTGGTCGGCCCGGAAGCGCATCTCGTAGACCATGCCCACCGCCGCTTCCAGGATGGCGTCGGCATTGGCTTCCAGCGACAGCACCTCC
>JBCDCS010000024.1:0-18128 GCA_039181205.1 Pseudomonadota bacterium | reverse complement strand
TCTCTCATGGCGCATGCGGCGCCGGCGCCTTCGGCGGAGGATGTCATTGTAATCGCACTTGCAAGATCAACTCCGGCGATGGCCAGCGCACGCGCCTGTACGCTGTGTGCGGCTGCTGCATCATCTTTTTGGGGCGCGTTTTCTGCATCATACCCATCGCCCATCGGGCCGATCACGCCATTCACCGCAATCGGGGTGATGTCCGTTTCGTGCTCGTCACGCCACTTGCGTGAGTAGGTCACCGCTTGCGTATTGATGGCGGCGATCTCGTCTTGATCAAGCTTCATGACGGCACCCCAAGGAAGGTTCGCTCGCCAAGTCTCCGCATCCATGACCAAGCCGGTCTGGGCGTCATGTGCGACCGACAGCGCACGTTTAGCTGCACGGGCCAAGGCATCTCGCCCCTCTTCGCTTTGATAGAGCGTGAAAGCTGCAAAATGCGGAAGCTCGAACCCTTCGTGAAAAATCATCGCGGTCTCGGTTCCAAAGCCAGCCATCCAGGGGCGGTTGGAGTGCATGAGTTGGTCGACACGGGTCATTGGTACTACTTTCGACGTATGATTTGACTTGTCGCCTATCTGCCCGCCAACCGCTTTGAGGCCTAGCCGACCTGTGGTAGAGTCATGGTCAAGCTGGATTGCTGGAGCGAATTCAGGGCTTTGCGGCGAGTGCCGTCGCCTGGCATCTGCAAGCCACTCGCTGGAAGTGTACCGCAGGTTCAGTTGGATACCCGCATGCAACAGATATGAGGCGTGCATGGCTGAAGGATCGGAACTTGTCCGCACGCGCGGCGGAACGCGAGAGCGTATCATGGACATCGCGCAGGATGCTGTCCTAGCGAAAGGTTTCGAGGCGACGTCGATTGAAGAAATCGTCGCCGCAGCCGGCATAACCAAGAGCGGGTTCTTCTATCATTTTCCAGACAAGACCGCCCTGGCCCGGGCACTTCTGGAGCGATACCTGCACCAGGAAGAAGCGATTTTTGACGACGTTTTCGGGCGCGCTTCCGAATTGTCCGACGATCCGCTTCAGGTTCTGCTGATTGCCCTCAAGTTGCTGGCCGAAGTGGTTGAAAATCTTCCGGATGGGCATCCTGGGTGTCTTGTCGCCACCACTGCCTATCAGGATCGGTTGTTTGACGCCGAGGTGCGTGCGCTGAACCGGGAAGGCGTCGCGGCTTGGAGCGCCAGATTCCGCAGCCATCTTGAAGCGATTGCCAAGACATATTCGCCCGAAAGAGCCGTTGATCTCGATGATCTTGCGGACATGGTGACCGGGGTTTGCGAGGGGGGCATCGTGCTTCAGAAGGCGCTCGGTGATCGCACCGCAATGTCCCGCCAGATACTGCTCTTGCGGACTTTCATCGGGATGCTTTTCCGATGAACGCAACCGCGCGTGAAAGCCTGAACCGTCAAAAATTAAAGATGAGACAGAAATCCGGAACGGTGAGGGTGTCGGCCGATAAGGTCGTCAAGGACATCCGTCTGAAGACACGGCGCTAGCTCCGCAATCTGTTGATCAATTCTTCAAACACCTTCGGCAATCAGAAAATCTGCATCAGCGTTTGCTTGCCTGATAGCACGCGCAGCGCTGTATTCTGGAGAGTCGTAACAGGCCAATGCGGTGTCAAAACTGCTAAATTCGACCACCACATTTCGGTCCCGTGACGCGCCTTCGGGAGCCACGTATCGGCCACCTCGCACGTGGAATTTTGCCCCGAATTTATCAAAAGCCTCTCGAGCTGCTTCCAGATAGCTCGGATATTCATCGTTATTGTGTATGGATACCCGTACAATCCAATATCCTTTTGGCATGGTTTCTCTCCTTTTTCTTTTCAGAATTACGCGGGCCGTCGTGCCCGGTGACCGGCCAACATTTCAGCCGCAACAATGGTGTAAGCGGCTTTCCAGGAGTGTTCGTGGGCACTTGTCCATATACCTGGCAAACCATTCTTCAACGTCATGATGAGCGCCTTGCCGACCGTTACGAAATCGTATTCTGACGCACCATAATCAGCGTGCCGTGCGCCGATCTCCTGCAGTCTTTCGGCCAAGGTGTGATGCTGATCGATTTCACGAATGACCAGATCAAGTACATCCACGAGCCGTGCACCTTGGAGCGAAAGGTCCTTGCCTTCAAAGAGCTGGGCAATCCGCCCATCAAGCTCAAAGAGATTTTTGTAAAACAAGGCGATCGCTTCTTCGGCGATAGGGATGACCTGAGCCCAGCTTTCCCTGACGAGCGCAATTTCCAGTTCTTTCATCCGTTTTCTCCCGAGATCCAGCTTGAACCTCATGGGTGTCTTACAGCAGTGGAGACATCGGAAAAAATGAGTTATTCTGATTTATTCGATCGATTTTGGAGATGTCATCATGGAACTTTCAGATCTGCGCGTCCTACGCGCCGTGGTGCGCGAAGGTGGTGTAACCCGCGCCGCGGAGCGCCTGGGGCGTGTCCAGTCAGCCGTGACAAGCCGAATTCAGCAACTTGAGGATCGATTGGAAAAAAAGCTCTTCATCCGGCAGGGAAAGAAGATGGTGCTTACGCCGTCCGGCAGAACGTTGCTGGATTATGCCGATCGATTACTTGCACTGGCGGAAGAGGCAGAGGAAGCTTTGCATTCCGATGTGCCAGCCGGCGTATTTCGTATCGGATCAATGGAAAGTACGGCCGCCGTTCGCCTGCCGGGGCCGCTTGCCGAGTTTTCTAGACGTTTTCCCAAGGTTATTCTCGAAATGCGGACCGGAAATCCGGTGATGCTTACCGACGCTTTGACACGTGGTGAGATTGATGCAGCTTTTGTTGCGGAGCCCATCGCCGAAAAGCGGTTTGACCAGATAGTCGCTTTCAGAGAGACGCCCATTCTCGTCACGTCTGACACGCACCCACCAATAGGAGGAGCACATGGGTGCCCGCGCACAGTATTGGTTTTTGAGCATGGGTGTCCCCACCGCAGACTATTGGAGCATTGGTTCGCAGAGCAAAGTGACGTTCCGGAACGCACGATCGAAATGGGGTCTTATCATGCAATGTTAGGATGTGTTCTGGTCGGGATGGGCGCCGCTCTGGTTCCGCAGAGCATTATTGACTCGTTTCCGCCGGCAAGCCGATTGCGGGTGACGCATCTGCCCGAAGGAAGCAATTCACTGCACACATTGTTGGCTTGGCCAAAGGGCAGCCTGTCTCCCAGCGTTAAGGCACTGCAAGATGTGATCGCAGATCAGCAGAACAAGGGCGGCCCAGAAAACTGACGTTGGAGACGTCTTGGCGAACAGCGGCAAAGTCCGCGCGAATGACACTTTCCGAGCCAAACAACGTGCTTGCGACGAATGGCCGGTTCGACGGATTGCTCGGCAGCGTGTCGGCCTGTCGGTGAACCGCAGGAATGGCCGGGCTGCGGAGAGCCGGACCATACCGTTCGCTTCGCCCGCAGGCCCATCTCTAGACAGAGCTTGGGGCTTGCGGACCAAGTCGAAACTTGAGACGCGTCGCAGGCAGGTGTCTCCTGTTGCTACACACAGACGAATGCGGTCGCCACAGTGGCGTCTCGGTCGTCGAAGCAGCTGCTAGGTCCTGCCTGCCCGGAACGCGAGGGCCACGCCGTTGATGCAATGGCGCGCGCCCGTCGTCATTTTGGGGCCGTCGTTGAAGATGTGACCGAGGTGCCCGCCGCAATTGGCGCAATGCACTTCCGTCAGCATCTCGCCATAGACGGGGTCGGGTCCCTCGGCCGTCCGGCCGGGAATGGCCTGGTCGAAGGCGGGCCAGCCTGAATCCGAATAGAACTTGTCGGCCGAGGAATAGACCGGCGTGTCGCAGCCGGCGCAGTCATATAGGCCGATCGCAGTCTCGTCATTGTAAGGGTGCGAAAAAGCGGCTTCGGTCGCGTTCTGGCGCAGGACCGCATAGGCGTCGGGCGAGAGCGTGGCGCGCCATTCCGCATCGCTCTGGCTGAATGGAAAGCTTCGGGCGGACGCCGTCCAGGGGGCGGCGGCGATCGCGGCGGACGCAAGGAGAAACATTCGGCGTTGCATGGTAGGCTCCGGATCTAGGGGGAAAGTGGCGCCGCCTTGGTGGGCGGCGCCGATCGCAGGTCACTGGGGCAGCAGGACGCCGTCAACCACGTGGATCACACCATTGGACTGCATGACATCGGCGACAGAGATCGCGTAGATGTTGCCGCTCTCATCGTAGACGACGGGGGCGCCGCCCCTGAGGCCGACCGACAGCGCGTCGCCCGAGACGGTCGTGAGGTTCGCGGTCCCACTGCCCGCCATGTCGAGCAGGTCCTTGGAGGTCAGGCGCCCGGGCACGACATGTGCCGTCAGCACTTTCGTCAGCATGCCGCGGTTCTCCTCCATCAGGAGCGTGTCGACCGTGCCTTCGGGCAGGGCGGCGAATGCGTCGTCGGTGGGCGCGAAGACGGTGAACGGCCCCTCGGACTTCAGTGTCTCGACAAGGCCGGCGGCCTGCACAGCGGCGACGAGTGTGGTGTGGATCGGCGAATTCACTGCGTTGTCGATGATATCCATGTCCGCCAGCATCGGTGCGCCGCCGACGGTGGGGTTGGCGGTGGTATGGTCATCGGCCAGGGCCGCCGTACCGGCGAAGAGAGCGGCGCCCGTGGCGAGGGCGGCAATCGTTTTGGTCGTGATGTTCATCTTCGGTCTCCCGTTGGGGCGGCACATCCGGCGCCGCGACGCCCGAAGTCACGACCGGCCGAGTGGGAGAGTTTCAGACGGTGCAGATTTTTTTGCGGGGCCGTCAGAGCGTGGTGACGGGTGCGGTGGCGAGCACCGTCTCCGGCACGCCCGTGGTCGAGCCGCCCGTCTCTTCCTCAGAGATGGCCAGTGTCAACTCGTTCAGGACGGCGAGCAGGGCGTCGGGCAGGGGGGCCACCCCTTCCTCGCCGAGGACGCCCAGCGAGACCGGCGCACCGCCTGGCGGGATCGCCCAGAGCTCGAAATCCCGGCCAGGCGGCGGCGTGCCGGCGAGGCGGCGAACACGGAAGGCGCCTTCCTCAGCGTCGTAGGCCGCGAGCACGCGCAGGCCGTCCCCTTCGGTGGCGATTTCCGCCACGACGGACGGGGTCGGGGGCGCCGGATCCAGCGCGGGCAGCAAGACGAGGACGGCGAGCACCGCGGCTGCCGCCCCTGCCAGAAGCCCGGATAGTGCAGCGGCCCAGGGCCGCGCCCTGCGGCCCGCCAGGCCGTGCATCAGACGGCGGCGGACGCGCCGGGGCGGCGCGACCTCATCCGTGCCATCCCAAAGGTCGGCCAAGTCTTCCTCCCAAGCGGCGACCTCGGCACGAAATTCGGGGTCGGTCGCTTGCCGGCGCCGTGCCTCATCGCGCGCCACGCCTTCGTCCAGACCAAGCGCATGCTCGGCCGCTGCGGCGATATCGTCTTCGGACAAGCTCATCGCGACAGACACTCCCGCAGGGCGATCAACGATCGTCTAAGCCAGGTCCGCATCGTGTTGAGCGGCACGCCCGCCGCCTCGGCCAACTCCGCATAGGTTCGGCCTTCCAAATAGGCGCCTCGCACGGCCGCCCGCCGCGTGTCTTCCAACTCGCCCATGCAATCCCCGATCCGCTTAGCCTCGCCCGAGGCGACGGCCGCTTCTTCGGGCGTGGGTGCGCGATCGCGTATTTCGGGCAGGGCGTCGCCGCCATCCTCCCGCCGCCGCGCGTGCGCACGGCGCCGATCGATCGCCGCATTCCGTGCGATCGTGACCAGCCAGGTGATCGGACTGAGCCCGTTGGCGGCGTAGCGGTCGGATGCGTGCCAGACCTTCACGTAGACCTCCTGAAGTACGTCCTCGGCGGTGGGACGATCGCCTAAGACACGCAGACAGATGCCGAAAAGTTTCCCCGAGGTTGCGTCATAGAGCGCGTCCATCGCCGTGCGATCGCGGAGCGCGCAACGGGCGATCAAAGCTTCGATCTCTTCGGGCGTACGGATCGTCATGCGTGAAGGTGCCGTCGGATTCGGCGGCTTGTCCATGGTTTCGTGGTCATGCCGCGGATTTTTCGGGCGGGATGAAACTCTCGCAGGGCGGGTGTCGTGGCTTCGTCCGATCGCGGCCACTCCGGCCGCGCCACCGCGAAGGAGAACCCCATGACCATCCGTATTCTGACGACCACCGCTCTGCTGGCGCTCGCCGCCCCGACGGCCCATGCCATGGGCAATGCCGGCACCATGGGTTACGCGCTGGCCCAGGACGGCGCCACACTCGTGACGATGGCCGACATCGCTGCACCAGGTGACGTGCAGATCCGTGCGCTGGAGATGCCCTTGCGCGCCATCGCGTACCGGCCTGTGACCGGCCAGCTTCTGGGCTATGCCGACGGCGCGATCTTCGAGATCGATCCGATGTCGGGCGCGCTGACGGACCTGGGCGTGACATTCATGGAAGGTGCGACGATTGGCGGGGGCGCTGTCGCCTTCGACTTCAATAACCAGATCGACGCGGTGCGGGCCGTCGGGGCCGACGGGTCCAATCTCGTCTATTTTCCCGACGGCTTCGGCGACGGCGACGAGCGGGCGAATTCCGTGCGCCGTTTCACGGACGCCTTCTATGGTGACGGCGACCCCTCGGCCGACACGGAGCCGCTGATCTTCGCCAATGCCTATACCAACGCCATCGACGGCATGACCGCCTCCTCCACGGCTCAATACGCGCTCGACGCCCGCGCCAACGCTCTGGTGACGCTCGCCAACAATGCGGGCGAACTGGCGACCGTTGGCCTGCTGACTATCGACGGTGAGGCCGTCGATGTGATCGACATGGGAGGCTTCGACATTGTCTCGGAGGCCGAGGGTTCGGATCTCGCCTACGCGATCCTCCAGATCGACGGCCAGGAAACGGCTGGTCTTTACCTCGTCGATCTCCGCTCCGGTGCACTCACGCCCCTCGGCGATCTCGGCATGGGCGGTTTCACCGGGTTCGCGGCTTCAAAGGGCATGTGATCGCGCAAACCAGCAGGGCCGCTGTGGCCCACCCGCGGAAGCAGCGGAGGCGCTCCGGTCAAAACGCCGGGGCGCTCTCACACCCGGCAGTCCTTATCCGCTCAAGCATGTCTGAAACCTACCGCCGGGTAGGCACGGTGGGGCAAGAAGATCTCGCCGTTGAGGAGCTCGTCGCGGTGCCTGGCATTGAAGCTCTCGAAGTATCCGTTCGCCCATGAGCTGCGTGGATCGATGTAGACCGTCCTGGCACCGACGGCGGCGGTTCTCCCCCGCACTGCCTGGGTCACGAACTCCGGGCCATTGTCCGACCTGATGTGACCCAGGACGTCTCGCAGGATGAACCGATCGGACAGCACATCGATAACGGCGGTCGATCTCAACCGTCTGTCGATCCGTATCGCCAGGCACTCTCCCGGGAAAGCGTCGGTCAGGCAGAGAACGCCGGGCGAGAGGCCAGCATGCGAGGTATGGAAAGACTCGTTGTTTCTGAGCGGAAGATTTTGGAGTTTAGAACCCCGCCATCGAAAGGGCCTCGTCGATGCGTTCGCGGTCGTTCTGATCAAAAGGAAACGCTTTGAGATAATCTTGCCGTTTGAAGTCTGGCCGCAGTTTCTGAGCCGCTTCGGCATGGCGGGTGGCGGGTTCCAAGCGGTTCGCACGCGCGCAGCACTACGCCGCGATCATCAGGTTTTGAAAGTGCGCGTTCGGATGATCCAACGCGCGTTCCGCCCAATCGGCGCCTGCGTCCACATCGCCGCGCAGACTCAGAATCTGTGCGCGCATTGAAACGAAGGCGAAGGTCATCGGATCGTAGGGGCTCAGCCGCTCGGCGGCGTCGACCCGCAGCAGCGCATCGTCATATTCGCCAGCAATCAACTGTAGATAACCCAAATAGAAATGGCCATGGGACAGGCTTGGGTTCAGGCGCACCGCTTCACTCAGATGCCGGCTCGCCTGCTGGCGGTCGCTGCGCAGCGTGCAGACCCGGCCGAAGGCGAGGCAGGCCTGGGGTCCCTGCTGTCAGCGGCGATGCTCTGCTTGGCCGGTTCAGCCGCCCTTTCCAGTTCGTCGGCCCGCCGCCGCTCCCCCACCAGCAGGCATCTGCGGGCGTGAACAGAGGCGAAACCCGACAGAAACCGGGACGAATTGGGGTCGAGTTCCAGGGCGCGTCAGAACAAGCCGATGGAATCGTCCAGTTGTTCCCGCGTAGCGCCAACCGAACTGTGCATCGCCCGATGATAGGCGCCCCAGGCATCCAGCGAGGCCAGCGGACGCAGCAGGGCCCGCTGGCGCTCGTGATGTTCGATCTCGGCCTCCACGGCTCCAGCGACGTGGCCGGCGATCTCGTCCATCACGGTGAAAAGCTCATCGAGACCGCCATCGAAGCGTTCGCCCCAGACCTCGCCGCCTTCGATCGCATCGGTCAGCATCACGCTCAGGCGCAGCCGCTCGGCCGAGACGATGACGGCGCCGTCGAGGACATAGCGAACGCCCAGCCGGCGGGAGACCTCGGACGTGTCGCTGTTTTTGCCCGCGACGACGGTGGCGCTGACGCGGACCGACACGAACAGCCACCGCGCCCGGGCCAGGGCGACTGTGACATCCCGGGCGATGCCCTCGGCGATCAGCGCCTCGGTGGCATGTCCGCTGAGCGGCCGCAGGGGCATCACGGCGACCGACGGCTTGTTCGGCAACTTGGTGGCCTGAGCCTCTTCACCGGCCGGCTCGCTGGCTTCCAGGCTCGCGGCCGCTGGCGCATTCTAGCGCGCCGATGGCCCGCTCGGCAAAAGCAGCAGGCGGTATCCGGCGCGATGCACGGTCTCCAGGAACCGCGGTGTCTGCGGCTTGTCCCCCAGCGCCCGGCGCAACCCCGCGACCGCCTGGGTCAGAACCTCCTCACCCGTGGTCACATGCGGCCAGACCTTCTCCAGCAGCTCGGATCGGGAGGCCACAGCGCCGCGCGCCCCGACCAGAACATCCAGGACAGCCATGGCTTTCGGCAATGGGTGGATCGCGTCTGTGCGCTGACTGACCTGGCGAGCCGACGGGTCGATGATCCAGGGACCCAGCCGAAAAACCATCGTGAACCTTCAGAAAACGATTGGTGACATCGCCCCCGATTTCACGGCCAGGACTACCGAGGGAACGATCCGGTTTCACGACTGGATGGGCTCATTTTTTGGTGCGTGCTGTTCTCCGACCCGCTGGTGCAACTTGTCCCGACGGTCGAGGAAAGGCAGATCTTCGTGCTGGGCCGCTATAATGGCGTTGGCGCCAGCTGGAGCGTGGTCAAGGGCCAGCTTGAGCAGGTGCTCGCGGCGCTGACCCAGGGGGGCCTGAACCGCGACATCGTCATCGATTAGCGCAAGCCGCGTCTCTGACGCAGCGGGCCGCGACGATCATCGCGGTCCGCTTTTTTTGTGGGCCTAGTTGTGGCCCGGTTCCTGGATCAGATCGCGGTCCAGATCCGCGCGGCCGATCACCTCGACAAAGGCGTCCACACCGGCCTTGCCCTTGCCCCAGGCCACGCCGAAGACTTCAGAGCTGTTGACGTGGAAGACCTGGCCCGCCTGGCCGACGCCCGTGGCTTTGACCGCCGGATGCTCCATGAACTCATGGACCACATCGCCGGTCTGGTCCGAGACGAAGAGGATCATCACATCCGCTTCATGGTCTTGGATCGCCTCCCACGAGCGTTCCTCGCGGGTCGAGCCGAGTGTCATCTCGTAGGCTGGGCGCCGCAGCTCGAGCCCGCGGAACACCATGCCAGCGGCCTGGATCGGGTTCTGCCCACGGAACACCTCGCCATCGTATGTCACAACGGACACGGTTGTGGTTTGGAGCTTATCGCCAAGCTCTTCCTTGGCGGCGACCAGATGCGCCTCCCACTCGGCGCGCAGTTCTTCGGCGCGCCTGGTCTGGTTGACCGCGTCCGCAAATTGCATGAGCGCGTCCTCCATCGGCTGATCGAACATGTCGATCACCACGACCGGCGCGATGGCGCTGAACTCTTCCACCGCGTTGGGCGGCCATGGGGTGGCGAGGATGAGGTCGGGCTGAACCGCCGCCACGGCCTCTTTGTCGGCGCCGCGATAGCTGCCGACAAAGGTCACGTCAGAGGCGTCATAGCCTTGGATCCGGCGGAAGACCTGCTCGCCTTCCGGGTTCACCCAGCCGACGCTGCCAACCGGCGTGACGCCCAGTTCGAGAAGCGGCAGCATCGCGTTCTGGTCCTGCAGCGTCACGATGCGCTGCGGGTCTACGGGGATGCAGGTCGTGCCCGCGTGATGCTCGAATGCGCGCATACCGTCTTCGCAGTCGAGCGCGGCAGCGGGCCCAGCGGAGAGCCCGCCTGCGAGAAGCAAGGCGCCATAAAGATAAGGTCTCACGTCTTTTTCCTTTCGCTTCTTCCTGGATTTGCTGTGGTGAAAATGCAGTCTGCCGCGGTCTTCCGGTGGGCCGCGTGCTACTCGGCTACAAGATCGCGGTTGAGGTCGGACGCTGTCAGAACGGCACTAACTTGCTCAAGCCCGTTTATCGCCTTGGCCCACGCGGAGCCGACCATGGCGATCCCGTCGAGCGCGACGAGCTGGCCTGCCTGCGACACGGGCAGCGTCTTGACCAGCGCCTCTTCCATCAGCGCCCCGTAAGTGTCTGAGTCGCCGCCGACATCCTGATCGAAGACGACGAGGAACATTACATCCGCCGCATGCTCGCCAATGGTCTCAATCGAGCGGTAGAGGCGTTCGTCGGTTAGCGTCCGCTCCGGCTCTGGCCGGATGGGTTGCAATTCTTCCATGATCATGCCGATGGCTTGGGTCGGATTGCTGGCGTAGAACTGGTTCTCATCGGGCCGGTAACTGATGAAAGACACCGTGGTTTCGGCCAGTGCTGCGCCGAGCTTTTCTCGCGTTTCCGCAGCCCGTGCTTGAAACTCCGCTTGCAGCTCCTCCGCTAGCTCCGTCTTGCCGACGATGTCAGCGTATTGGAAGAGCGCCACGTCCATGGGGTTGCGGAACATGTCGATCACCACAAGCGGTGCGATCTGGCGCAACTGCTCGGCGTTTTCAGGCTCTTGGTAGGTGGCGATGATCAGATCCGGGTTCGTGGCCGCGATGATCTCTGGCTCGAAGGGGCCGCGATAGCTGCCGATCCATTCCACGTCAGAGGTGTCATAGCCGTCCATGCGGCGAAAGACGCGGTCCCCGTTCGGCAGCTGATGACCCATGCTGGCCACGGGGGTGACGCCAAGCTCCATCAGCGGCAAAAGCCCGTTCTGATCCTGCAACGTGACGATCCGCTGCGGATCCTGGGGGATGCAGGTCGTGCCCGTGGCATGCTCGAAGGCGCGGAACCCGTCCTCGCAATCGAGCGCGAAGGACGGCGCGGCACAAAGGACGAGGCCGGCAGCTAGGATATGTCGCATGAGTTGTCTCCTTTCTTAAGTCATTCAGGCCTGCCGAGGCAGGTCGCGCGAGAGCGGGTCGCAGGACGGCTTCGTGTGCGGCCTTGACCACTTCAACGGAGGGAAAGGTCGCCCGCATTGCCGTGCCAACGGCCATCAGCGCGTCGTCGGAGGCACACGTCGGCGCGGCCCGGGGCAAGGTCACGACCTGGTCCTGGCGGCAGGCATGAAGCGCTTCGCACCGGCCGCGTGCTGCGAGGTCGAAGCAATGATCAGGCCAGGACTTGCCCCCACGACTGCCGACACACCGGCGGGATTGCCGCCAAGATCGGAGACCTCGGGATCGTCCAAGTCATAGCCCGTCACCGTCATCGATTCGGGAATGAACGGGACCTCGTCCGATGTCTCCCTCGCATGGCTGCCGACAGGGGTCATGTTCAGTTCGATGGGCGGTGTGCCGAGGTTCTTGTCATGCCGCACCGCGATGCGCTGGGGATCGGCGGGCAGGTGTAGGATGCACCCCAGATCGTCGGTCACGCTGCAGGTTTCGGCGGTGGCGGGCAGGGCAAGACAGGGGCCTGTGAGAAGCCCAGGAGCGGCGTGGTTCGGTCGCATGGTCAGTTCCTTCGGATAAGAAAGGGCTGGGTCGCGCTTCGGCCGCCTCGCCGTTGGTACGGCTTAAAGCTGGCTGCGCGCCTGGCTGCGCAGGATCAGCGCCACAAAGACCGGCACGCCGATGATCGCGGTGAAGATGCCTGCGGGGATCTGGACCGGCGCGAAAAGCGCCCGGCCTGCGAAGTCGGCAAGCCCGACCATCAGCGCGCCGGTGAGCGCGGTCAGGATCAAGTGCAGGCCAACCCCAGAATGCGCGAGCCGTCGCGCCAGATGCGGGGCAACGAGGCCAACGAAGCCCAAGGGGCCCACCGCCGCCACGGCGACCGCGGCAAGGCCCACGGCCAGACCCACAAGCAGCCAGCGCGCGGCTGTGACGCGGATGCCGAGGCTGGTGGCCATCTCCTCGCCGAAGCGGATGGCTGAAAGCGGGCGCGAGGCCGCTAGAAGCAACGGGATGGCGATCAACGCTGTGACGGCGAGCCAGGTGACCTCTGGCCATCCGGCGGCATGGACCGAGCCGGCGAGCCAGCCGAGCGCCGTCAGCGCGCGGTCGATATCGCCGTAGGTCAGCAGCGCCTGGGTGAAGGACGAGATCAGCGCCGCCACGCCGATGCCGGTCAGGATGAAGCGCAGCGTCTCTCCACCGCGCCGCGACGAGGCGATCCAGAGGATCAGCGCCGCCACGATGAGCGAGCCGCCAAAGGCCAGGACCGGGCGCCAGGCAAAGCCATATCCAGGCGCCAGGATGGTGACCGCCACCACGACAAGCGCCGCGCCCTGGCTGACGCCCACCAGCGACGGGTCTGCGAGCGGGTTCCTCGTGACGTATTGCAGAGCCGCGCCGGAGAGCGCGAGGAACGCACCCACCAAGATCGCGGTCAGAGTGCGCGGGAAACGGAACTCCCAGACGATTGTGGTGGCCATATCTGTGGGCGGGTTGCCGAAAAGCGTTGCGAAGACCTCGCGGCTCGAGAGCTCGAATGACCCGGTCATCAAGCTCCAGACCAGGACGACCACGATGGCGGCAGAGAGACCGAACGCCATGGCCACAGCCCGCATCGGAAGTTGCAGCGCGACGCGCCCGCTGAAGGCTTCGACGGTGCTCATAGCTTGGCCCTCACCAGCCATATGAAGACCGGCGCACCTAGCATGGTTGTCACGATCCCCGTCGAGATTTCGAGGGGCGCCAGCACCACGCGGGAGACGATGTCCACCACCAGCACGTAGCCCGCGCCGACGACGGCCGAGAACGGCACGATCAGGCGGTAATCCGAGCCCACGAAAAGCCGCACCACATGGGGGATCACCAGACCCACAAAGCCCAGCGGCCCCGCGACGGACACTGCCGCCGCAGTCAGCGCCACCACGGCAATCAGCGCGATCAACTTGATCCGCACCGTGTCGACGCCGAGGCCTGCCGCTGTTTCTTCCCCCATCGCCAGCGCGGTCACCTGGCGCGCGATCACCATGGCCGCGATCAGCCCGGCGGCAAACCAGGGCAGCGCCCAAAGATAGGTGTCCATGTCTCGGCCCGCGAGCGAGCCCGAGAGCCAGACCCGGAAGTTGCGGAAGGCCTCTTCGTTAAGCAGGATCGCGGCCTGCTCGATGGCATAAAGGAAGCCACTGACTGCCGCCCCGGAGAGGATCAGCGTCAGCGGCGTGGCGCCGCCTGGTGCCGCTCCGGCGATGGTCCAAGTCAAAACGGCTCCGATCAAGGCTCCAACGGCGGCGAAAAGCGGCACGTAGGCCGTGCCCGCAAGTTCGAACCAGCCGATCCCGAGGATCACTGCGAAGGTCGCGCCGGCCATGAGCCCCAGGATCGCAGGCTCGGCCAGGGGGTTGCGTGTCACGCCCTGCATCAGCGCGCCCGCCACCGCGAGCGCCGCACCTACGGACAGCGCGAAGATCGCCCGAGGCATCCGCAGATCACGCACCACGACATGGTCGAAGACGCCGTCTTCGGGGGAGACGAGCGCCTCCCAAACCGTGGCCAGCGGGATCGCCTTTGCGCCCACCGAGATGTGCCACATGAAAGCCAAGGCCACCGCACCGATGCAAAGCCAGAAGCCGCCCGCAGTGAGGATGGATCGCGTCGCGGTCATTCTGCGGCCGCCTTCAGAGGAACCTTATCCGGGCCGCGCGGCAGGCAAACAGGGCGGCCGGTCAGCGGGTCTGCGATCACATCGGCACGCAGGTCGAAGACCTGGCGCAGTTCGTCCGGGCGGATCACGTCCGGGCCGGTGCCCTCAGCCACGATGCGACCGTCGCGCATCATCACGACGTGATCGGCGAAGGCCGCGGCGAGGTTAAGCTCGTGCAACACCAGCAGCATCGTCCGCCCGTCTTCGGCCACGATGCGAGACAGCAGCGCCATCAGATCGACCTGCACCTTGAGGTCAAGAAAGGTCGTCGGCTCATCGAGCAGCAGAAGCGGCGTGTCCTGAGCCAGCACCATCGCCAGCCAGCAACGCTGGCGCTGCCCGCCGGACATCGCCTGGACGGGGCGGTCGGCGAAGTCTTGTAGATCGGTGAGCGCGATGGCGCGCTCCACCGCCTCGCGGTCGCCAGGGGACCATTGCCGGAAGAGCGATTGATGCGGGAAGCGTCCCTGCGCCACCAGTTCCGTCACGGTCAATCCCTCTGGTGCGACGGGGCCTTGCGGCAAGAGCGCCATTTCTCTGGCCACAGCACGCGTCGCGTAGCTGCGGATCGGCTTGTCGCCGAGCGTCACCTGGCCTGACATCGGCGGCAGGATCCGCGCGAAGGCCTTGAGAAGCGTCGACTTTCCGCAGCCATTCGGTCCCACTAGCGCGGTGATCGCGCCAGGCTTCACCGACAAAGACACGTCCTTCACGATGGTCGTATCGCCATATCCGACGGACAAGTTTTCTGCGGCCAAGATAGGATGGGTCACGCGGCAACCTCCTGAGCTTTGAGCAGGCGCGCATAGGGCCCCGCGCGCGAAGCAATCACGTCATGGGGGCCGAGCTGGACGATCTTGCCATGGTCGAGCACCGCAATTCGGTCCGCCTGGCGGATGGTCGAAAGCCGGTGCGCGATCACGATGGCCGTCCGCCCCTCAAGCAGTTGGTCGAGGTTCTCTTGGATGGCCCGTTCCGTCTCTGTATCGACCGCGCTGGTGGCCTCGTCGAGGATCAGGATCGGCGCGTCTTTCAGAAGCGCGCGCGTGACGGAGATCCGCTGTTTCTGCCCGCCAGAAAGGCGGATGCCGCGCTCGCCCACCATCGTGTCATAGCCGCGCTCGAGCGACATTATGAAGTCATGGGCGCCCGCCGCCCGTGCCGCCGCCTCAAGAGCCGCAGGATCAGCGTCGTCATTACCGAAGCGGATGTTTTCGCGGATGGTTCCGTTGAACAGGAAGACGTCCTGCAACACCATCGAGATGTTGCGCCGCAGGTCGCCGAGCCGCAGGTTGCGCAGGTCATGGCCGTCGAGCATGATGCGCCCCTCGGTCACGTCATAAAACCGCGCCACCAGCTGCGCCAAAGTGGACTTACCTGCGCCCGTCGGACCGATCAGGGCAAGGGTTTCGCCGGGCGCGATCTCTAGGTCGATGCCTTTTAGGACCTGGCGGCCTGTGCCGTAGGTGAACCCCACGTCCTCAAGCGCGATCCGTCCTTCGGCTCTCGGCAAAGCGTGTGCATCTGCCCGATCGGCCACCTCCGGCGCGGTGTCCAGAAGCGTTGTCACGCGCTTCAGCCCGGCCATGCCCCGTTGCACGTTCTCTGCCGCGGACACGACCGTGAAGAGCGGCTGGTAGAGCGTCACGATATAGAGGATGAAGGCCACCAAATCCGCGACGGCGATCTGGCCGCTAAGCGCCATGCGCCCGCCCACCAGAATCACCAGCGCTGTCGAAACGCCAATGGCGCCCTCCACTGCCGGATCGAAGCCCGCGATCAGGAAACGCGACCGGATCTGCCGCCGTGCCAGCACGGCCGACTTGCGCATGAAGCGCATCTGCGCGTGGTGCTCTTGGTTGAAAATTTGGATCTCGCGGATGCCGCTGATGTGGTCCTGGATCATCGCCGAAAGCTCGCCCTCGCGGTTCGCCTCGCTGTCAAAGGAAGGGATCGCCTTGCGCCCGATCTTGGCCATCGCAAGGAGCGCGAGGGGCAGCGGCAGCAGCGCGAGCAGCGTCAGCATCGGCGAAAGCATCAAGAGGATTACAAAGATCCCGACTGAGAGGATCGTCGATACCACAAAGCCGTAGACCGCGTCGGCGATCACAGGCTCGAGGCGCAACGTGTCGTCGATCACGCTCTTGGTGATGTCGCCGGACTTGCGCCTGGCGAACCAGGCGGGCGACAGCGTTTGCAGGTGGCGATAGACCGCGTCGCGAAGGTCACGGCAGGTGTTGAAGGCGACGACGTGGGAATAGTGGAAGACCGCCGCCTCCGCCGAGCTGCGCAGCAGGTAGATCACACCAAGGCCCAGCGCGATTGCCGTCAGCGACGCCGCAGCGTCCTCCGCCCCGATTTCGAGCACCAAAACGATCTCTCTGATGAGCCAAGGAGCCAGCAGGCCGGACGCCGTCACCGCGAGAATCGCAAGCAAGACTAAAGCCGCAGTGGACCGGTAGGGCCAAGCAAATTCCAGGAGTGTCTTCATCGGAGCCGGACGCGCACATCTTGCCAATTGATTGGGGGCGGCTCGGGCGGGACACACGACCCTGGCTATGCGGAAGCTATGGCTTCTTAAGACCCTGGCAAGGAATTGTCCCCGGTTTATGAGCGAGAACCCGCTCGCCATGATGCCATGCTTGTCTGATATAATCATTATAATTTAAGAGTTTAACCTTCTCCGGGTGAGCTTGAGTTCGTTGGTGGAACGTGCGCCGACGACTTGACCGATTTGTCACGATGCGTCGGCCGCGAACGTCAATGCTGGCGCGCTTCATAGCTGCGCGGGCGGGAGGTACACCTGCCCCGGGGATGAACGCCTGATGCGGAGTGGTCGTTCATAGAAGGATAACAGCCCGCCCTCAGATTGAGCCTTGCATTAAAGTCCGATCACGTTGACCGTCAGTCGACCTGTTGCGCACCGATCGAATGCACGAGGTAATGCACATTTGCCTCAAGCGTGAAAAAGGACACCGGGAACGCGTGCTCCCGCATCAAAGCGATGTGTCTTCCCTCGGCGCAGGCGGTCAGCAATTCGCAGTAATTGGGCAAGACGGCTTCTATGCGTTCGAACGGACTTTGGGGACCATCGCCTGCGGCGGTCTGGAACGTGTCGAAGATATAGTCGGCGTCGAAGTCCTGGATACGCTCAATGCTCATGCGCTGCGCAAATGTTCCGGCGTCCCGCAACTCCGCGCCGGGGCCGACCATTTCAAATCCAAGGTCTTCCAAGACGATGGAAAGTGCCCCGTAGGACGAGAATGCTACGATCTCGCCATCGTCTAGGACGATGAACTTCGTGTAGGTATGGTCTGGTTCACCAAGCCAACCGCGCGCCTCTCCGATTAGCGCCTCGTATTTGGCGAGCCCGGCCTGATAGCTATCCAGCCGTCCAGCCACGTCGGCCAAATCGCGGTAGTAATCGAGAGCCGGCTGGGTCGTCGAGTTGAGCACGACCGTCGGAGCGATTGCCTCAAAATTGCTAAGCACGCCTTGGTCATAGGAGTCCGTCGCCATCACGATCAGATCGGGTCGTGCTGCAGCGACCGCTTCGAAATCTGTTTGACCAGGATTACCCACAAACAGGAGACCGGAATTTTCGAAGGTCGTTCCGAAGATCCGGTCGGCGGCACGAATGAACAACTCACCTTCGGAGTCATAACGCCCCACCGTGCTCACCAAGTTGGCTTCAAGCTCGATAAGTGGCATTGCAATCGTGTGGTCGCGCTCTGCATGAATGCGCTGCGGATCAACCGGAATTTCAACCGTTCGATCCAGAGCATCGACGTAACTTCGCATCTCCTGCCCGAAAGCACTTGTTGCAATAGAGGCCGACAAGGTGGCGATCCCGACAGCGCGTCTCACGGCCTTGCTGGCCTGGTTGGCTGAGCCTTCCGCATACCTTCGCGACAAGTCGCTCCAGTTTTGAAAGCCCTCGCTGCTTGCAATTTGATCCAGAGCCGCGTGGAGTGGTATGCCCTCGTTCCGGCGTAT
>JBCDCS010000023.1:0-18298 GCA_039181205.1 Pseudomonadota bacterium | reverse complement strand
TGGTGCGCCGCGAAACCACCAATGACGATGTGCGCGGCATGCATGCCGCCGACGGCATCCTGACGGAACGGGGCGGCACCACGTCCCATGCCGCCGTGATCGCCCGCGGTCTTGGCCTGCCCTGCGTCACCGGCGCGACCGGCGTGCGGATCAGCCGGCGCCATCGGACGGTGACGCTGCAGAACGGCCGCGTCCTAAAGGAAGGCGAAGAGATCACCATCGACGGGTCGTCGGGCGACGTGTTGGAAGGTGTCGCGCCGATGCATGAGCCGGCCCTGGACGGGGCGTTCGGCGATCTGATGGCCTGGTCCGATCAGATCAGAGATATCGGCGTGCGCGCCAATGCCGACACGGTCGCCGATGCCACGCTGGCGCGCACCTTCGGCGTGGATGGCATCGGGCTCTGCCGGACGGAACACATGTTCTTTGAAACCGGTCGCCTGACCGTGATGCGGGAAATGATCTTCGCTGAAGGCCCCGCCGATCGTGCCGCCGCGCTGGAACGTCTATTGCCCATGCAGCGGGACGACTTCACCGAACTCTTTTCGCTCATGTCCGGTCTGCCCGTCTGCATCCGTCTGCTAGACCCACCGCTGCACGAATTCCTGCCCAGCGAAGGCGACGGCATCCGCGCCCTGGCCGAAGCGCTCGACCGACCGCTGAGCCAGGTGAAGGCACGGATCGAGGCGATGCAGGAATACAATCCCATGTTGGGGATGCGCGGCGTCCGGCTCGGGATCGCCCTGCCGGAAATCTACGAAATGCAGGCCCGCGCGATCTTCCAGGCGACCGTCGCCGCCCTGGGCGAAGGCGCGGTTGCGACGCCCGAAATCATGATCCCGCTGGTGACGGCCCATCGCGAGGTGGAGTTGGTCAAGCGCCGCATCGACGCCGTCGCCAGCGCCGTGCGGACCGAAACGGGGACCGATTTCGAGTACCGACTGGGCGTAATGGTGGAAACGCCCCGGGCCGCCCTGCGTGCCGCCGAAATCTCCCATAGTTCAGCCTTCCTGTCCTTCGGCACGAACGATCTGACTCAGATGACCTATGGTCTGTCACGCGATGATGCGGGCCGCTTCATGTCAGCCTACGTCAATGAGGGCGTCTATCCCGAAGACCCATTCGTCACCCTGGACGTGGACGGCGTGGGGGAATTGCTGCTTCTGGGCGCGGCGCGCGGACGCAGCGGCAACCCCAAGGTCACACTCGCCATGTGCGGCGAACATGGCGGCAACCCCGAATCGGTCGCCTTCTGCCGCCTGGCGGGCTTCGATTACGTCAGTTGCTCCCCGTTTCGGGTTCCGGTCGCCAAGCTCTCGGCGGCGCAGGCGACGATTCTCGGCAAAGAACGGCAAAAAGACGCCGAGACGTAGGGGAAATCGGCATAATCCTGCATCTGTTGACGCATGATCACGTGAGCGGAAACTTACTGTTACCGCCTCTTGCGCTTGCAACCAGCGCCAGTCCTTGCGACCAACCGCCCACAGACTGGGGTGGATGCGAAACGGAATGATAACCCAGAAAGGGTACGTCCGTGTCAGCGTCCGAATGGATGGGAAAGTTACGTATGCGTTTTGTTTTCAGCGCGGCCCGAACGGCCGTGATTGCCACCGGCTTGTGCCTTGCAGGTCCAGTGATGGCACAATCGCTTGCCACGCCAACGCCACCAGGCGCCGTGGACGTTCGGATTCTGACGAAATCGGTATCGCTTCTGACCAACGCTGGCATTCGCGCCGCTCGGCCGCCGCAGGGGTCGGGCGGCCTCTTCGACTACACGCCGAATCCCTTGCTGTCGCGCCCGGCCGATCCGCTGCCCGAAACCGACGCGATCAGCGGTGACACGCTCGACGCCATGCCTCGCGAGGCCGGCAGCACGCAGTGGCGCTGCTTGACCGAGGCGATCTATTTCGAAGCCCGGGGTGAGCCGATCGAAGGCCAGGTGGCCGTCGCCGAGGTGATCCTCAACCGCGTCGATAGCCAGCGCTATCCCGATACGGTCTGCAAAGTCGTCAACCAGGGCACAGGGCGTCTGCATGCCTGCCAGTTCAGCTACACTTGCGACGGCGTTCCGGAGAACGTGACCGAGCAGCCCGCCTGGGATCGCGCCGGAAAGATCGCCCACCTTCTCATGGATGGCGCGCCGCGCACGCTGACCGCCGACGCGACCCATTACCATGCCGACTACGTCGATCCGTCTTGGGCCGAGGTTTATTCGCGCACCATGCAGGTCGGTCAGCACATCTTCTACCGACAGACGCCCGGCATCTGACCGGTCCGAATGACGCAATTGGCCCCCGGATCGCCGGTCCGGGGTCTTTCGTTTGCGCACTACCCTGGCCATACCCCATCTCAGACGACGACCAGGGAGAGCGCCCATGTCCCCCAAGCCAGCCCGAGACCAGGATGCGCTGCGACTCGCCTTCGCAGCACCGCTGGATCGCGCGGCCGCCTCGGGCGGGGCGCTCGATCGGATTTCGTTGCGCGACCACATCCGAGAGGTGGATATCGGCGCCTTCCAATTGGAACGGGGCGTGACCCAGCGGGTCCGCTTCGACATCGTCACCGAAGTCACGCCGGACACGGAAGCCGTTTTGGGCGACGATGTGGACGGCATCTTATCCTATGACACGCTGATCGAAGCCATCGATGTGGAACTGGCTGCAGAACGTCTGAACCTCCTGGAAACCTTGGCCGAACGCATCGCCGCCCGCGTGTTGCTCCACGACCGGGCCGCGCGCACCTTCGTTCGAATCGAAAAGCTGGACCGGGGGCCGCATGTCCTGGGGGTGGAGATCGTCCGCTCCCGCGCCCTGGCGCCCGTGGTCCAACTCTCCGACGACACGCCCCGCCCGCAAGTGATCCTCCTGCCCGCTGGCGCCCAGAACGATCCTGACCTTAGCGCTCGGCTGGACAGCTTGGAGGCCACTGACACCCCCGCCGTCCTGATCGCCACGCCGGATTTCGCACCCCCGCAGGCAGCCCATCCCATGTCCCAGCGCCGCATCGACTTGCTGGCGTTGGAACAGGCCGCCTGGCGTCTGGCCGCCCGGGACCGTCGCTGCGTCGTGGTCGATAGCCGGACGGAACTGGATTGGGCCATGCGCCAGGGCAACCTGACGGTCTGGGCGCCCTCACGCATCGTCCTGGACGCCACGTCCGGCCCAGACGGCGCCGATGCCGAAACCGTCGCCCGCTGGTTCGCAGCCGAATTCGACGCGGTGCAACTGACCCTGCCATGAGATACCTGCGCCCGATCCCGGCGCCCCACGGCCCCCGGCTGGCGGACGGTTGGCTGCGTTTCGACCGCGTGGAGCTGCTGGAACGGGGCAAGGCACCGGTGATTCTGCCCATCCGCGACCTTCCCGAAGAAGACCTGGCGCCGCTGACCACCCCGCGCGCGCCGATCGCCGACATCCCCGTGGACCGCCCGTCGATCATGGGCATCCTGAACGTCACACCCGACAGCTTCTCGGATGGCGGCCGCCATCTGGCCGTGCCGGACGCCGTTGCCCAAGCCGACCGCATGGCGGCGGCCGACATCCTGGATATCGGCGGCGAAAGCACGCGCCCGGGGGCCACCGAAGTCGATGCGGAGGAGGAGGCGAGGCGCGTCTTACCGGTCATCGAAGCCCTGGCTGGCCGTCGCCTGTCCATCGATACTCGCAAGGCGACCGTGGCCCGCCGATCTATCGCTGAGGGCGCTATACTCATAAATGATGTCAGTGGCTTACAATTCGACATTGAGATGGCTGAAACCGTCGCCGAGACCGGAGCATCACTCTGCCTGATGCACTCCATCGGGACACCCGAGACCATGCAGGACGATCCGTACTACGCCAATGTCATCCTCGACGTCTATGATGCGCTCGCCGCTCGGATCGACCAGGCCGTCGCCGCGGGCATCCCGCGCAACAAGATCATCGCCGATCCCGGCATCGGCTTCGGCAAGACCGAGGCCCATAACCTCGCCCTGCTCCGTCATATCGGGGTGTTCCACGGGCTTGGCGTGCCCATACTTCTCGGCGCATCCCGCAAAGGTTTCATCGGCCGCATCGGCGACGCCCCGTCACCCGACGCCCGAATGCCCGGCACCCTAGCCGTCACCCTCGCCGCCGTGGCACAAGGCGTACAGATGCACCGCGTCCACGACGTGGCCGAGGTGGCGCAGGGGCTCGCACTGTGGCGGGCCGTGACGGAGGATTAGATGGGTCTGTTCGGAACCGATGGCGTCCGCGGTCGTGCCAATGACGGCCACATGACCGCCGAGACCGCGCTGAAACTCGGCGCCGCCGTGGGCCGCTATTTCCGGCGCGAAGGCGAACAGGCCGTCCACCGTGTGGTCATCGGCAAGGACACGCGCCTTTCGGGCTACATGTTCGAAAACGCCCTGACGGCCGGTCTGACCTCGACGGGGATGAGCGTCCTGCTGCTCGGCCCCGTGCCGACACCTGCCGTGGGCATGCTGACGCCATCCATGCGCGCCGATCTCGGCATCATGATTTCGGCCAGCCACAATCCGGCCGACGACAACGGCATCAAGCTTTTCGGTCCCGACGGCTTCAAGCTGAGCGATGAGGCCGAAGCCGATATCGAGGCCATGATGGCCGGCGATATTCGCCTCGCCGAAGCGGAACGCATCGGCCGGGCCCGGCACGTCTATGACGGACGCTTCCGCTACAATGAGCGGGTGAAGGCCACCTTTCCGTCGGGCATGCGGCTCGACGGCTTGAAGATCGTCATCGACTGCGCCAACGGCGCCGCCTACCGCACGGCCCCCGAGGTTCTGTGGGAGTTGGGCGCGACCGTCATCCCCATCGGTACCGACCCCGACGGGCATAACATCAACCAGAAATGCGGCTCGACCCACACCGAAACCGCCGCCGCCGCCGTCGTCGCCCACGGCGCCGATCTTGGGATTACCTTGGATGGGGATGCGGATCGGGTGATGATCTTGGATGCGAATGGTCAACTGGCCGATGGTGACCAGTTGATGGCGCTGTTCGCCGCCCGCTGGGCCGAAGAAGGCACGCTGCGCGGCGGAACCCTAGTGGCAACCGTGATGTCGAACCTGGGTTTGGAGCGGCATCTCGGCGGGCGCGGGCTGACGTTGCACCGCACCAAGGTCGGCGACCGCTACGTGGTCGAGGCGATGCGGGCCGGCGGCTTCAACTTGGGCGGCGAGCAATCGGGCCATATCGTGATGACCGACTACGCGACCACCGGCGACGGGCTGGTGGCCGGTCTGCAGTTCGCCGCCGAAATGGTGCGGACCGGGCGCCCGGCGGCCGAGCTTATGCACCAGTTCGAAACCGTGCCTCAGCGGCTCGAAAATGTCCGCTATGGCAACGGAGCGTCTCCTCTTGAGGCCCCGAAGGTGAAAGCCGCCATCGCCGGGGCGGAGACTCGTTTGAACGGCACCGGAAGGCTGCTAATCCGCGCTTCGGGAACCGAACCGCTGATCCGGGTGATGGCCGAATGCGAGGACGAAACCTTGCTCAATGCCGTTGTCAACGAGGTCGCGCAGGCCGTGCGGGAAGCGGCCTAGCAAGCATCGCTCCAGCACCACCTCAAGGGCCGCAGGATATCTTAGGAGACCAGCGCGACCCCCAGACCCAGCAACGCTGCCAGACCCAAGGTTTCCAGAAGGCCGCGCTTGAGACCAAGTAACCAGACTCCAGCGAACAAGGCCAAAGCCAAAGCCACGGGATCGAGCGAAGCAAGATCGGGGATCGGTGGGCCGTAGCCGTCTTCCTCCACCCGCATGAACAGCACGTGAATGCCGAACCAGAGCGACAGGTTCGCGATCACCCCGGCAACCGCCGCTGATACCATGGCCAGCGCGCCGCGCAGACGACGATTGGCGGCGATGCGCTCCAGATGCGGCGCGCCCGCGAAGATCCACAGAAAGCACGGCGCGAAGGTGGCCCAGAGCGACACCAACGCCGTCAGGAAAGCCATGCCCAGCCCCGCCTGCGCGCCGCCCAGCCAAGCCGTGAACGTGGTCACCAGGATCAGCGGGCCGGGCGTCGTCTCGGCCAGGCCAAGGCCGTCGATCATCTGCTCCGGCGTCAGCCAGCCATAGGTCTCCACCGCCGTCTGCGCCAGCGCCGCCAAGACGGCATAGGCTCCGCCGAAACTCACCGTGGCGAGCCAGGAGAAGAACAGAGCTGCCTGGGCCGGGGCCGTCCCCGGCATGGCCCAAATCACCAGAAGCAACGGCGCCCACCAAACCGCCAGCCAAATGGCGATGGTACGCACCGTGTTCGCCTTGGCCGCCTCTCCCGTCGGCTCGTCGGCGCCCTCCGGCCGCGCCAGACCGATCACCAGGGCCGCCCCGAGCACCAGCCAGAACGGCGCCTGCAGGACGAACAGAGCCAGAAACGCGCCCGTGGCGACAGCTAGTGCCAGAGGGCCGCGCAGGGCTTTGGCGCGCAGCTTCCAAAGGGCCTGCGCCACCACCGACAGCACGGCCGCCTTGATGCCCAAGAAGGCCGCCTCTACCAGCGGCAGACGTCCGTAGCTGAGGTAAAGCGCGGCGAGGCCCATTACGACCACGGCGCCGGGCAGCACGAAGAGCAGCCCGGCCAGCAGGCCGCCCGCCGTGCCGCGCAGGCGCCAGCCCGCGAATGTGGCGAGTTGCATGGCCTCCGGCCCCGGCAGCAGCGTGCAGAACCCCAGGCCCCGCAGGAAGGTCTGCTCCGGCAGCCAACCGGTGCGGTCGACCAGTTCCCGATGCATCACGGCGATCTGGGCGGCCGGCCCGCCGAAAGACAGCAGGCCGATCCGAGTGAAGACGCGCCACATCTCGGCCCAAGCGGGGGTCACGAAACGGCCCCGGCCAGGGCGTCGTCGATCAAATCCAACGCCGCAAGCGGATCACCGACGCGGGCGAGGCGGCCGCAGAGAAGGGTTTCGAGCGTTGGGCTCGCCTCGGGAATGTCGTGCCAGGATACATAACCGGGAAAAGCCGGGGCGGCGAGATCCTCCAAACGACGACCACCGGTCACGGCCGCCGCCGCATCGACCTGATCGGCGGCAACCGCAAGGATGCAGGCCGTGGGATCGATCAATCGGCGCAGCGTCCAGAGACGGGCCAAATCGGCCCAACTAGGATCGTCCTCCATGATCCAAGTTGCACCCTCCGGGCTGTCCAGCGGCTGCACCGGCAACCCTGCTTCGAGCCAGGCCAGATGCCCGCCAGCCAAAAACCGAGCCGAGATGCCGCGACCGCGCAGCAAGGCGGCGCCAAGTTGGGAAATCTTGCCGCCCTTCTGACAATAGACGACCGTCTCACGATCTGGCCCCTGGCCAGCTTCCACCTGCGCCAAGGTCAAGCGGCGCGCGGCGGGCAGTTTGGTCGGGTCGGCGGCGGCATCTTCGGGGGTGCGCAGATCCAAGATGGCGGGTGCATCCACACGGTGCAGGACTGCGAACAAGTCGTGTGGGGAAATCGAATGTAGAACCAAGGGGCATCCTCCGGGTGAACGGGTTCTGGATGCGCGACTTGGGCGAATGCCTGATGACAGGGTGTGCGCGACCCCACCCGATGTGGATCACGGGCGGGGGCATTGGGTCAAGGACCGAACTGTCAGGGCGCAAAAAGTCTTACAGCAAGACTTTCTGGAAAACTCTTCCTAGAGGAGTTTTTTATCCCGCGTGGATCAGCGTCCCGAACAGCCGCGGCTCCAGCGTGTCGGCGGCGAAAAGATCGCCCTGGGTCAGAACCGACACCGCATCGTGGCTGTGCAAACTCTCCTGGTGCGACGCAACGACACGATGATCGCCCGTCCCCGGCAGCGCCGACAACCCCTCCGAAAACAGCCGTGCCGCATCTTCCACGAAGATCGGGTTCGCGGCATTGAGTTCCGCGAACGCCTGCTCATCCTCGCGTTTCACCATCACCTGGGTCTCGGTCGGAACCTGGGCTCGGCACATCTCGATCACGTCGTCGATCAGCGTGTCGCCGGTCACCTCGACCGACAGTCGGGCCACCGACCGCTGGGAATGGGGCGTCGCAAGCTGGCCGCGGGTGCGCCGCGCATGCTCGCTCAGTTCCAGCGAACAGGGGCAGGTCGACGAGTAGACGTAATCCAGATGCACCACCCGGCGGCGAGTGCCGCCAGACTGGATCACCTCGAAGGCCGCGTCGTAATACTGCCAGCCGGTCAGGCCTGAACGCAGGCTTTCCACCTCCAACGGCAGGGAAAAGCATAGCATCAGCCGCGCATCGAAGCTTCCCAGATCGGCCAGGTAATCGTCCAGCGCCGCCTCGATGGCGTCAAATCCCATCTCGGACGCGGCGTGAGTATAGAACGACCGCATGATGCGGCTCATATTGATGCCCTTTTTCCCGGCCTCCAGGCTCACGGTACCGGTGACCGACGTTTCGGCCAGATGGCCACCGGCGCGCGTCGGGATGCGCAACGGCAAACGGAAGTTGGAAATCCCCACATGCTGGATCCGTCGGTCCACCCCCTTGATCAGCGAGGCCGGTCCGTTCTGCAGATCGGGCAACGTTGCGCGATACGCCTCGTCCGTCACGACCATCGGATAGACGTTCGACAAGTCAGGATAGGCATCCACCAAGGGCGTGCCGCCCTCGTCTCGATACCGTCGAAGCAGATCGAGCGCGGCTTGGGCCTCCTCGGTGCTTACGTTGCGGTCAATATCCGGTGCGTGGACGTTCATATCGCCCCTCCCTTCGGTTCGCGCTGGGCTCCGAGAGATGGGCGCATCCCGCCTCTTTTCAACCACTGCGGGTCTTTTTACGCGAACGTCACCGGAATGGATCACACGATTGCGGCATCTCGTTCACGATGCTTCGGATTTCGACTGTCCAAGAACTCCCGGGCCATATGCGTCGACGGGATCGCGATGCCGTTCCGCATCACCGTGGCATCGCCCGTCACGCGCCAGCCCCAGCGCGCCAGGAATGGGCGGGCCATGTCGCTCGCACGGGTGGTCAGGCGACCGATATCACTGGCCCGGGCGTGGTTTTCAACCATGGCCAGCAGGATATCCGCCGTGCCTTGGCCCCGCTCCGCCGGAAGAACATAGGCGAAGTCGAGAAGACCGTTCTGACTTACCGTCATGAAACCCACGGGCGTCCCGCCCCGTTCGGCAATGAAGATCGTCTGGCCGGCCAGACGGGCGGCATATGCCTCGGACGTGGGCCGCGCAGGCAACCAGGCGCGGCGCTGGGCAGGCCCGTATTTCGGGGCAGCGCCTTCATGCACCCCGCACCAAAAGATGTCGATCAATGCCGGGACGTCCGACATGTTGCCCCTGCGGACCTCAAGCATGATCCAGCGCGCCCAGCAAATCGGCCAGCAGATCGGCGGCGTCCTCCAAACCACAGGACAGACGGACAAGCCCCGGAGTGATGCCGAGCATATCCTTTTGATCGTCCGGCAAGCGCTGATGGGTCGTCGTCGCCGGGTGGGTGGCGATGGACTTGGCGTCGCCCAGATTGTTGGAAATCGTGACGATCTCCAACGCATTTAGGAAGCGGAAGGCCGGGTCCTTGCCGTCCCTCAGATCGATGGACAGAACGGTCCCACCCTGCTCCATCTGCCGTTTGGCGAGATCGGCTTGCGGATGGCTCGTCAGATGGGGATGGATGACCCGGGCAAGCTTCGGATGATCCCGCAGCGCGTCGGCCAGATGCCAAGCCGTAGCGGCCTGGGCTCGGACGCGCAGGTCCATGTGCTCCAAACCCTTGAGCATCACCCAGGCGTTGAACGGGGACATGCTGCCGCCAGTGTGCTTCAGATACGGCTCGGCCGTCTTGCGCACGAAATCTTGGGTGCCGCAGATCACGCCGCCCAAGCATCGACCCTGACCGTCCACATGCTTCGTGGTGGAATAGACGACCACATCCGCGCCCAGTTCCACCGCACGCGAAAAGGTTGGCGTGGCGAACACGTTGTCGACGATCACCGTCGCGCCGACCGCGTGGGCCAGCTCCGCCACGCCCTCGATATCGACCACCTCCAGCGCGGGGTTCGAGATGCTCTCGAAGAACACCGCCTTGGTGTCCGGACGAATCGCCGCCTGCCAGGCCGCCAAATCCGTGCCATCGACTAGGGTCACATCGACGCCGAACCGGGGCAGCACTTCGTCCACGATGTATAGACATGATCCGAACAGGGCGCGGGCCGAGACCACGTGATCTCCGGCCTTGAGCATCGACATGAGCGCGCCGTTCACCGCCGCCATACCCGACGCCGTCGCAAAAGAATCCTCGGTGCCCTCGATGGCGGCGATCCGATCTTCGAACATGGCAACCGTGGGGTTGCCGTAGCGGGCGTAGATGAATTCCTCCCGCCCCGCCTCCAGAAACCGCGCCTCGGCGGCTTCGGCGCTGTCGTAGACGAAGCCCTGGGTCAGGAACATCGCCTCGCTGACTTCGCCGTACTGACTGCGGCGGATACCCGCGTGGACGGCTTTGGTACGCGGGGAAAGCGGGCGGGACGACGTGTCCTTCATCGGGGCCTCCTTCGGCCATAAGGAACGCAGCAACGGAGGAAGGGGGATCGCCCAAGCCTCTTTAGCGGTTTGTTTTCGAACCTTTCGGTCCAGAGGGCCGCAAGCTGGCGCAAATCCCCTCACCTTTGCAGTATCCCGAGGACAGGGGGCGGTCAACGGCCCTCGGTCGGGGACCTCAATCGCTTGCTTACACAAAGCCTTGACGATGCTGTCATCGGGCGCACGCAGGTTCGGATCCGGAAATTCGCCGTCATCGGTGCCCCGCCTCTGATCGACGCCCGAGGACTGGTTCGCCGGACCCCTCCGGAACGCCCCGCGAGACTTGCAAGCCGAGAGGACAGAACCGACAGTGGGCCGATCACCGCCTCAGGAGCCTGCCTTGTCCACCATCGACCTCTACTATTGGCCCACGCCCAACGGCTGGAAGATCACCATCGCCTTGGAGGAGTTCGGCCTGCCCTATGACGTCCACTTGGTGGACATCGGCAAAGGTGACCAGTTCGACCCGGATTTCCTGAAGATCGCGCCCAACAACAAGATGCCCGCCATCGTGGACCCCGACGGCCCCGATGGCGCCCCGCTCGCCCTGTTTGAAAGCGGCGCGATCCTGCAATACCTCGCCCGCAAGACGGGCCGTTTCTGCGGCGCGACCGAACGAGACCGGATCGCCGTCGACCAATGGCTGATGTGGCAGATGGGCGGGCTTGGCCCCATGGCCGGCCAGGCCCACCACTTCCTCAAATACGCGCCGGTCATGGACCCACCCCAGGACCTGCCCTACGCGAAAGATCGATACCGGAATGAAACCGGGCGGCTCTACCAAGTTCTGGACCGGCAGTTGGCGGAAAACCGCTATGTTGCGGGTGACGCCTACAGCATCGCCGACATGGCGATCTGGCCTTGGGCGTCGCTCTGGGAAGGCCAACAGCAGACACTGGACGACAAACCCAACATGGCCCGCTGGCTCAATGAAGTCGGATCGCGGCCTGCCGTGATCGCCGGACGGGCCGTCGCAGCGGAGCTTCGCAAGGAACCGAAGCGGGACCTAAAGGCACAGGAAGTTCTCTTCAATCAGAAGGGCTGACGGGGTAGCGATTGGGCCCGGGTTGTCTTACGTTAAGACCCGACGACCCAGGGGACCCGAATGACGTCGACAGGAGCGCAGAAGATCGCCTTCGCCGCGCTCGCCGTGCTGGTGGCATTGGCGGGTCTCGGCGTGTTGGATGGTGGGGGCCTCTAGGCATGGCGCAACGCTATGGCGGGAAGTTCAGCCCCGACGGTCTGAGCAGGCCGGTGGAGACACGTCCGGTACCAAAACTGGCCCCGCCCTTGAAGGGACGGGCCCGGGTCTCGATCCTGATGGCGCTGGCCGTGATCCCGGTGATCACCGCATTCGGCCAGGACGGCGCGATCCCACTGGCCGTAAACCTGCTTTCCGGCGCCGCGATCTTCGCGGGCGCCGTCGTTACTCGGGAAGGCCTGAAGGCGGAAGCCGCATGGCAGTCCCGCAAAATCGCCCGTCGCCCAGCCGTCCCCCGCAAGATCTTCGGCGCGGTCCTGGTGGGTATTGGCGTGGCGCTGGGTGCAATGACCGGGCTCACCGGCATTCCCGCTGCGATCATCTACGGCGCGGTGGCCGTCGCATTGCACCTGGCCTCGTTCGGGCTCGACCCCATGCGCGACAAGGGCATGGAAGGCGTCGATACCTTCCAGACCGAACGCGTGGCCCGGTCCATCGAAGAAGCCGAACAACATCTGGCAGCCATGAAAGACGCCGTGTTGCGCGCCCGCGACCGCCAAGCCGAAGGCCGCGTCGACCGTTTGGCCGAAACCGCCCGTCGCATGTTCCGGCAGGTCGAAGACGATCCCCGCGACCTGAGCGCGGCCCGGAAGTATCTGGGCGTCTATTTGATGGGCGCGCGGGACGCGACGGCCAAGTTCGCCGATCTCTACGCCGAAACCCGCGACGCAGAGGTCAAGACCGACTTCTTCGCCCTGCTCGACGACCTGGAACGCGGGATCGAAGCGCGGCGCGAAACGCTGCTTGTCAGCGACCGCACCGATTTGGATGTCGAAATTGAAGTTCTAAGGGACCGTCTGAAACGAGACGGCCTGCCAACGGGAGACTAACGAATGGACACTATCACCCGCCAAAAGGCCGCCGAAGACGCCACCGAAATCGCCGAAATCGCCGTCCCGCTGCGCGAGCCCGGGACCGATATCGTGCCATTGGAACAGGCGCCCGAACCGGTGGCGGCCGACATCCGGCAGCGGATGGATGAACTGGACATGACCGACACCAATTCGATCATCGCGTTCGGCTCGGCCGCGCAGGCCGAATTGCAGCAGATCAGCCAGGCCATGCTGGCGGACGTCAAAAACAAGGATGTGGGCCCGGCGGGTGACTCCCTGCGGTCGATCGTCTCCACCATCCGGGGCTTTTCGGTGTCCGAACTGGATGTCCGCCGCAAGCAATCTTTCTGGGAAAAGCTGCTGGGCCGCGCCGCGCCGTTCTCCAAGTTCGTGGCCCGGTTCGAAGACGTGCAAGGCCAGATCGACAAGGTCACCGACGATCTGCTCAAGCACGAACACGTGCTCCTCAAAGACATCAAATCGCTCGACAAGCTCTATGAGAAGACGCTGGAATTCTACGAACAGCTCGGCCTCTACATCGCCGCGGGCGAAGCCAAGCTGGCGGAACTCGACAGCGACACCATCCCCGCCAAGGAAGCCGCCGTTGCCGCCCTGCCGGAAGACGAACAGATGATCGGCAGCCAGGAACTGCGCGACCTTCGCGCCGCCCGCGACGACCTGGAACGCAGGGTCCATGACCTCAAGCTGACCCGCCAGGTCACCATGCAATCCCTGCCTTCGATCCGGCTGGTACAGGAAAACGACAAGTCCCTGGTCACCAAGATCAACTCGACCCTGGTCAACACCGTCCCGCTTTGGGAAACCCAGTTGGCCCAGGCGGTGACGATCCAACGCTCCCGCGAAGCTGCCGAAGCCGTTCGCAGTGCCAGCGATCTCACCAACGAACTTCTGACCGCCAACGCTGCCAATCTACGAGAGGCGAACAAGGTGGTCCGCCAGGAAATGGAACGCGGCGTCTTCGATATCGAAGCCGTCCGGAAGGCCAATGACGATCTGGTCGCCACCATCAACGAAAGCCTGCAGATCGCCGACGAAGGCAAAGCCAAGCGTGCCGCCGCAGAAGAGGAATTGCAGAAAATGGAGGCCGAACTGCGCGACACACTGGCATCGGCCAAGTCCCGCAAGGATGGTGTCGGCGACACGGCGGCAACGGCGGTCCCGTCTGCATGATCCAACGCGCCCTGCCCCTCTGCTTGACGGTCTTGTTGGCCGGGTGTCAGGCCCTCGTTCCGCCCCCGCAGGTGGAAGAACGGCCCGTACTGCGCGCCGCACCCCCGCCCCAGGCCACCGGCCCGTCGGAAGAAAGCGTGCGCTCCGCCCAGCTTTACCGCCGGGTGGAACAGCGGCTATTGACGCAAGGGCTCCTGCGGCAGGATGGCGGCGGCGTCGACACGCCCTTCGACGCGGAAACACTGGCCCAGAATTTCGAGCGGATCGCGCTCTTCTCCGAATATATCCGGATTGGCGGCCGGCTGGTGGCGCAACAGAACCGGACGGAGCTGCGCCGCTGGGAAGAACCGGTCCGCGTTCAGTTGCATTTCGGGCCTTCGGTCGATCCGGAGACAAAGAAAAACGATACCCAGCGCATCGAATCGTACGTGAACCGCCTGCGCCGGGTCACGGGTCATCCGATCAGCGTCGTGCCGGAAGATGGCAATTACCACGTCTTCGTCGCGACCGTCGATGAGTTGGCCAATCTCGGGCCGGAAATCACCGCCGCCGAACCCGCGCTCAGCCGCCAGGCGGTCGAAGAAATCACCTCGCTCGGGCCATCGGTCTATTGTGCCGTCTACGCCTCGGCCAGCCCGACTCGTTCAAATGCCTATGTCTCGGCGCTCGCGATCATCCGGGCGGAACATCCCGACCTCATGCGGCTGGCCTGCTATCACGAAGAATTGGCCCAGGGCCTGGGTCTCGCCAATGACAGCCCCCGCGCCCGCCCGTCGATCTTCAACGACGACGAAGAATTCGCGCTGCTGACCACCCATGACGAGCTGCTATTGCGCATGCTCTACGATGATCGCCTGTCGGTCGGACTGACCGCCGACGAAGCCCGCCCCATTATCCGCCAGATCGCCGAAGGGCTGCTCGGCGGCAACACTTAAAGACCCCGGAGGCCCGCATATGCCCATCATGGATTTCCTCAAAGGCCAGTTCATCGACGTCATCGAATGGACCGACGACACCCGCGACACGCTCGTCTACCGCTTCGAACGCCATGGTCACGAGATCAAGTACGGCGCCAAGCTGACCGTCCGCGAGGGCCAGGCCGCCGTCTTCATCCACGAAGGCCAGTTGGCCGACGTCTTCATGCCCGGTCTCTACATGCTCGAGACCAACAATATGCCGATCATGACGAACCTCCAGCACTGGGATCACGGTTTCAAGTCGCCCTTCAAGTCGGAGATCTACTTCGTCTCGACCACGCGCATGACCGACTTGAAATGGGGCACCAAGAATCCCATCACGCTCCGCGATCCGGAATTCGGGCCCGTGCGCCTGCGCGCCTTCGGGACCTACACGATCAAGGTCGCCGATCCGGCCAAGTTCATGACCGAGATCGTGGGCACCGACGGCGAATTCACCCGCGACGAAATCCAGTTCCAGATCCGTAACATGATCGTCCAGGCCGCCTCGCGCTCCTTGGCCGGCTCGCGTATCCCGGTTCTAGACATGGCCGCCAACACCGATGACCTCGGCAAGATCGTCGCCGAACAGATCAGCGCCACTATCGCCGAATACGGGCTAACGGTACCGGAACTCTATATCGAGAACGTCTCGCTCCCCCCGGCGGTCGAGGAGGCGCTGGACAAGCGCACCTCCATGGGCGTGATCGGCGATCTGGGCAAATACCAGCAATTCGCCACCGCCGAAGCCATGCAGACCGCCGCCGGCACGACCAATTCCGGCATGGGCGCCGGGCTCGGCATGGGAATGGGCATGGGCATGGCCAATTCCATGGCGCAGACCGGGCCCTGGGGCCAGGCACCCCAAGCGGCCGTGGCTCCGCCACCGCCCCCGGTCGAACATGTCTGGCACATCGCCGAAAGCGGCCAGACCAAGGGCCCGTTTTCCAAGGCGAAGCTCGGCCAGATGGCGGCCGAGGGCGCGCTCAGCCGCGAAACCTATGTCTGGACCCAAGGCCAGGACGGTTGGCAGAAAGCCGAAGACGTGGCCGAACTCGCCCAGCTTTTCACGGTGATGCCGCCCCCCCCGCCGCCGGGGGCCTAAGGTGATCGTCAGCCTCTCGGGGCCAGCGCAGAGATGAAGGTCCCCACCGTCGAGCGCCCGTCCGAGATTCCAGCGACCCAGGAACACCGCTTCCCCTGCGATGCCTGCGGCGGCGACATGCGCTTCGATCCCGGCGGCGACGCGATGATCTGCGATCATTGCGGAAACGTCGAAGAGCTGAGCGACGGTAACCCCTCCGCCATCCGCGAAATCGACATCCGCGAAGGCCTCAACGCGTCCAGCGGCGACGTGGAAACCGAAGAGACCCGCGTCCTTTCCTGCGACAACTGCGGCGCCCAAGTCGAGTTCGACCCCGCGCTCCATGCCGCCGAATGCCCGTTCTGCGCCACGCCCGTGGTCACCGACACCGGGACCAACAGGCACATCAAACCCGCCGCTCTGATCCCCTTCAGCCTGGATGAGCCGCAGGCCCACAACGCCATGGACGATTGGCTCGGCTCCCTCTGGTTCGCGCCGAACGGCCTGCAAAAATACGCCCGCAAGGGTCAGAAGATGAACGGCATCTACGTCCCCTACTGGACCTACGATGCCCAGACCGACACCGCTTATTCCGGCCAGCGCGGCGACGTCTATTACGTCACCCAAACCGTCATGCGCGACGGCAAGCCGACGCGCGTCCAGGTCCCCAAGGTCCGTTGGACCCCGAAACGCGGCCGCGTCCGCCGGTTCTTCGACGACGTCACCGTCCTCGCCTCTCCCTCGCTGCCGAAACGCCACACCGACGCGCTGGAACCTTGGGACATGTCCGGCCTCGCGCCCTATGCCCCGCAATACATCGCGGGCTTCCGGGCCGAGGCCTACCGGCTGTCCCTGGAAGACGGCCTGAAGGAGGCCCGCGCCCGCATGGACCGCGTGATCCAGCGCGATGTCCGCATGGATATCGGCGGCGATCAGCAGCGCATCAATTCAATGCAAACAAAGCTTTCCGAGGTGACGTTCAAGCACGTTCTGTTACCGGTCTGGGTCGCCGCCTACAAATATCGCGGTCAGTCCTACCGCTTCGTCGTCAACGGCCAGACCGGCCGCGTCCAAGGCGAGCGGCCCTATTCCGCCATCAAGATCGCACTGGCGGTCATCGCCGCCCTGATCGTCGCCGCCATCGCCGCCGCGATCTACAGCCAGGTCTAACCCTCAACCTGGCACGCCCCATTCCAGCCAGGCCCGCGCCTCTCGGTCAGGCACCAAAACCTCCATCCGCGCGTCGTAGGCCGCAAGCTGAGCCGCACTCAACCGGCCCTCCCACTTATTCGACGTCGCACTGTCGAAGAAGGCCGCGTCGTTCTTCCAGAACCCCTGCCCGGCCGACGGCGCGAACCGGTCGGCATTGGCCTTCATGCTCTCGAAGCTCGCCGCCTCGACCAGCTTGGCCAACTGCTCCGGCGGATGCTGGATCCCCACATGCGCGGCGATCCTGGCCATCTGGCCAGCCGGATCGCGTTGCATGTCCGCATAATGCAGCCGCAACAGGTTCTCCCGCGGCTCCAACGTCAGCGTCTGGCGGTAATGGGCGAGAATGGATTGCAGACCGGCCGCATCCTCATGCTCTCCCTCCAGGAAGATGCGGAAGCATTCGTCCGAGTCCTCCGGATAGTATTCCCGATGGATATCCGCCCCCATATTCGCGACGTGCTTGCGGTAGGAGAAATGGACGTCCAGCGGATGCCGATAGACCGCGATATAGCGCAAGCTGTCCCAGACCGGGACGCCATCGAACGGCGTGTGGGACTTCACATGCCGCCGCCTAGTCTGCTGCTCCAGGCGCGCCATGACCTCGTCGAGCGGCCGAAAATGGATGTCGATCCAGGGGCACTGCATCGACAGATCCGGCGCCACACCCGGATCGCCCGAAATCAGCAGCGCCAGGATGCTCTGGGTCCAGGTCGTCCCCGATTTCGGCGGCGTGTTGACCACGATATCCCCGTCGCGCGGCTGGAACGCATCCCACCGCGTGGAGTCGACGATCCCCTCGCGATAGGTTCGGGACGGGGGGCGATCGAGAGACGGCAAGGGGACGGTCCTTTCTATCCGCATCGACCCCGGCACGAACCGCTGGCCTAACGCGTTGGATCGACCCTAGCCCTCCCCCGCGCCGCAGGCTAGCAGGGTGCGCGACCGGAGGGAGGGACGGATGATACTCTGCGCAGGCGAAGCCCTGATCGATATGTTGCCTCGGGAAACGCCGGACGGCCCGGGCTTCCTACCGGTGCCCGGCGGGGCGGTCTTCAACACCGCCATTGCGCTCGGCCGCCTGGACGCGCCGGTCGCCCTGCATACTGGCCTGTCTTCGGACCTCTTCGGTCAGCGTCTGGCCGAGACCCTCGCCCAGTCCAAGGTCGAAAACCGCGCGCACATCTCCGACCGCCCTACCACGCTCGCCTTCGTCACCCTGACCGATGGCCAGGCC
>JBCDCS010000022.1:0-18445 GCA_039181205.1 Pseudomonadota bacterium | reverse complement strand
GCGATGATGACCAGGAGGGCCAGCGCGACGATGCGGGGTTGGCGGAAGGTCAGCGTGCCCATGCGATCTGCTCCGAAACGGTGACGGGCTGGCCGGGCACGACGCGGTGGGTGCCGCCGGGCAGATAGGATTGGCCGTCGGTGAAGGTGCCGCGGATGAAGGCCCGGTCGCTGTCGAGATGCAGGATCTCGGCCGCTTCGGTACCGACGGTGCCGTCTTCGACCGTCATCAATAGCCAGGTGCCGCGGGGCCCCTGGCGCAGGGCCGAAAGGGGCACCCAGGCGCCCGGCTTGTCGATGGTCTGGATCAGCAGAACCTCGCCCGTGGCGCCGGGCGGCGGCGCTTCCCCTTCGATATCGAAGAAGGCGATGCGGGAGCGGGTGACGGGGTCCAAATCGGGGGTCAACTGGGCCAAAACGGATGTCTGATCCACGTCGGACATACGTATGATCACGGTCTGACCGATTGTCAGATCGGCGGCGAGGGCGGGATCCAGGCCCGCGCGGAAACGGGGGGCTCCATCCTGCAAAAGCGAGACGACCGGGATGCCGGGGCTGGCGACGGCGCCGGCATCGAGCGCACGGGTGCCGATGGTGCCGTCGAAGGGGGCGACAAGCTCCGACTTCGAAAGGTTGACATCGACGGTCATGAGCGACGCGTCGATGCCCGCAATCTCGGATTGCAACCGGGTGAGCGTCAGCGACGTATCATCCACGCGCTGGTCGGTTGCGAAGCCGCGTTCGCGAAGTTCCGCCTGGCGTTCATTGGTACGGCGGGCCAGTTCGATCTGGGCGACCATCGCCTCACGAGAGGCTTCGAGGCGCATGCGTTCCGCCTGCAAAAGACGAATGTCCAGGCGAGCGATGGGTTGGCCTTCGGTGACGGAATCGCCTTCCCGCACGAGTATTTCGGCGATGGTGCCGGAGCGCTCGAAGGCGAGATCGGTTTGCTGGCGGGCCTCGACCTGGCCCGAGAAGCGACGGATGACTTCGTGGCTATCCTGCATATGTATTTGGCTGACCGTGACGGGCGTTGCGGGTGCGGCGTCGGGCGCA
The DNA here is from genome assembly GCA_039181205.1 of Pseudomonadota bacterium. Taxonomy (GTDB): domain Bacteria; phylum Pseudomonadota; class Alphaproteobacteria; order Rhodobacterales; family Rhodobacteraceae; genus Jannaschia. The sequence continues at coordinate 17,390 of JBCDCS010000022.1, read as the reverse complement.
GGCCGTGCGGCGGCCCGATCGGCCAAGACGCCGCGTCCAGCTACGAGTGTGCCAGCGGCCGCTGCGATGACGATCATGGTCAGGGTGAGACGCCCGAGGGCACGGAAGGACCGGCGGAGCAAGGATGGCTTACGATTGGTCATGATCGCTCTCGGGTTGTAAGTTAGTGTTGCTTACATATGTAAGTATCTCTAACTTAGGCAAGTGAAAATTGGGAGCAGACGCCCTTGAATGATGTTAAATCCTTGGTGAAAGCCAAGAAAAATTATCACCACGGGGATTTACGCGGCCAGCTTCTGGAGGCCGTGCGGGAGCTTGTGGAGCGGAAAGGGCCCGATGGGTTCTCAATCGCAGAGGCCTGCCGACTCGCGGGGGTGAGCACCGCGGCGCCCTATAAGCATTTTACGGACCGGCAGGATATCCTGCGCAGCGCGGTGCTGCTCGCGATGGAACGGCTTTATGAGGCCATGAAGGAAGCTGCTAAAGCGCATCCGCCGGGCGATCCTGCGCGCGTCGCTGCCCTGGGACAGTCTTACGTGGATTTCGCCCGGTCCGAGCCGGGTATGTTTCGGATCATGTTTGGGATGACCGAAGGGCAGGAAGACTGCCCGAAGCTGACCGAGGTGGGCGAATGCTGCAAATTGCTCGTGGAGCAGGTGGCCGGCGATCATATGGGTGTGCCGGCGGACCACCCAGCCGCCGTGGCTTGGGCCTATGCGCTGTGGTGTTTTGTCCATGGCCACAGCTTCCTGCAGATGGATGACAAACTGGCCCAGAAGGCGCCTCCCGAGCAGGAAGCGCGGATGCTGCAGATGGTCGGGGAGGCGATGCCGAACCTGTCCTGACCTTGTCTTGCGCGGCTCTGGACCGCGCGCTATCGGCCTGGAATGGCGGTGACCGACACGCTTCCGCGCCGTGTGCGCAACGGTCTGGCCGGTCTAGGGGCCGGCGCGGTGTTGATTGCAGCACTCTGCACGCTGCCGCTTTTGGCGGTATTGATCGCCGCCCTGCTTTCGGACTTGGACACGTTCCGACACCTGCAGGACACAGTGCTTTTCGGATTTATTGGCAATACGCTCGCCCTAGTCATCCTGGTCGCGCTGGGAACCGGAATTGTCGGCAGCGGGGCGGCCTGGCTTGTGACCATGACCGACTTTCCGGGACGACGCTGGATGGAGATCGCCCTGGTGATCCCACTGGCCTTCCCGGCTTATGTGCTGGCCTATGCCTACACCCATGTGTTGGACCATCCGGGCATCGTGCAAACGGTGCTGCGCGATGTGACGGGCTGGGGGCCGCGGGACTACTGGTTCCCGGAAATCCGGTCGCTGGGCGGTGCGGCGGCCATGCTGGTTCTGGTGCTCTATCCCTATGTTTACCTTTTGGCGCGTGCCGCGCTTGGCGCGCAAAGCGCGTCGACCTTCTTGTCGGCGCGGACCCTAGGTAAGTCCGCCTGGTCGACGGCCCTGACCATTTCGCTGCCCTTGGCGCGGCCCGCGATCGCATCGGGCATGTTGCTGGCGACGATGGAGACCATCGCCGATTTCGGGACCGTTGCCCATTTCGGCGTCCCCACCTTCGCGACAGGCATCTATCAGAGCTGGTTCTCGCTGGCCGACCGGGGGGCGGCGGCGCAATTGGCCCTGGGGTTGCTGGCCTTTGCGCTGCTGCTGGCCATGCTGGAGCGGACGACGCGCGGCGAAGCTAGTTATGCCTCGATGCGCCACCGAGAGAGAATGGATCGGATCGCCTTGATCGGCTGGCATCGCTGGGCCGCGTTCGGGGCCTGCGCGTTGCCGATCCTGCTCGGAGTGATCGTGCCGACTATTGCGCTGTGGGTCATGGCGCTGGGATCGGAGCAGGACCTGACGTCGCGCCGCTATGTCGGTTTCATCCGAAATTCGCTGACTCTGGCCTCCGTGGCGGCCTTGGTGACGGTGGCGGCGGCGATTATCCTGGGCAGCTTCCAGCGGTTGCGGCCCGGCGCCTTGTCGAACGCGGCCGTCTATGTCGGGCGGCTGGGATATGCCGTGCCGGGCGGGGTGATCGCGGTTGGCTTGTTCGTGCCGTTCGCGGCGCTGGACAATGCGGTGGACGCTTGGGCGCGGGAAACGTTGGGTTTTTCGACCGGGCTGCTACTGACCGGATCGATCTGGGTCCTGGTCATGGCCTATATGGTGCGGTTCATGGCGGCGGCCCTAGGTGCCTACGAATCCGGCGCTGCGGCCATCGGGCAGAACCTGGATGCGATCAGCCGGGTGCTGGGCCAGACGGCGGCGGGCACGGTGCGAAGGGTGCACCTGCCGCTGATGACGCCGGCGGTGCTGACCGCGGCGCTCATCGTCTTTGTGGACGTGATGAAGGAACTGCCCGCCACGTTGATCATGCGGCCGTTTAATTACGACACGCTGGCGGTGCAGGCGTTCCGGCTGGCGGCGGATGAACGTCTAGAGGGGGCGGCCGTGCCGTCACTGGTGATTGCGGGGATCGGATTGATCCCGGTGATCCTGCTCTGCCGGAAGGTGGGACGCGGGCGGTAAGGTGTCCGGTGGGTGCGAATTAGTCTTTAGCTAAGGTGTTCGGCACCGTCGGGGTTTGAGTCGCTGACGGACGGAACGGGCCTCGCAGAATTCGGATTGCATCCGGCGGCCGGGTCGCCCACGCAGGCGGGGCTTTGAAAACGACGGGCGGCGGATGGATCTGAGCGGGATGGACATGGCGGTCTTCGCGGTGCTTCTGGTGATGACCGGGGCGGCCGCGGGTGTGCTGGCGGGCCTTCTGGGCGTGGGCGGCGGTATCGTGATCGTGCCGATCCTATTCCTAGTTTTCGCCGCGCTCGACGTGCCGCCCGAGACGTCCATGCATGTGGCGGTGGCCACCTCGCTGGCGACGATCATCCCGACCTCCATCAGTTCGGCCCGGGCGCATCATCGGCGTGGGAATGTGGATGTCGATCTGCTGAAGGGCTGGGCACCCTGGCTCGTACTCGGATCGCTGGTGGGTGGGCTTCTGTCCTTCGTGTTGGTGGGCGCGGCTCTGCGGCTGATCTTTGGGGTGATCGCCCTGGCCGTCGCGATCAACATGGCAGTGCCGAAGACGGTGACCATTGCTGACGCGCTGCCCCTATCAAAGGTGACCCAAGGTGGACTTTCGTCTCTAATAGGTGGATTTTCGGCCCTCATGGGGATTGGCGGGGGTACGCTATCCGTGCCGATCCTGTCGGCTTTCAGCTATCCGACGCATCGTGCGGTGGGTACGGCGGCGGCGTTCGGTTTGCTGATCGCCTTACCTGGCGTGATCGGATTTTTGATGTCGGGGCAGGGGGTGGACGGGCGGCCACCCTTTTCCTTCGGCTATGTGAACCTGGTGGCCGCGGCCCTGATCTTCCCCGCGACGACGCTCTTTGCGCCCCTGGGCGCGCGGATCGCCACGGCCCTTCCGGCGGATCGGTTGAAACTGGTCTTCGCGGCGTTTCTGGGGCTGACGGCCCTGCGCATGCTGTGGGAGGTCGCGGCATGACGGTCCTGCCGGTAAAGGAGCGGTTTCTGCTGCCCGAGGGGACGGTTTATCTGGATGGCAATTCTCTGGGCCCATTGCCCCGCGGTGTCGAAGTGCGGCTTGCGGAGATGGTCGCGGGCGAATGGGGCGCACACCTGATCAAGGGCTGGAACCAGGACGATTGGATGGTTCAGCCCGGCCGCGTCGGCGATATGGTCGGCCGTCTGATCGGGGCTTCGCAGGGCAGCGTGACCATGGGCGATACGCTGTCCATCAAGGTCTATCAGGCCTTGGCTTCCGCCCTGCGGATGCGGCCGGAGCGACGGGTCATCTTGTCCGACAGCGGGAATTTCCCGTCGGACCTCTACATGGCCGAAGGGTTGATCGCCCATCTGGATCAGGGGCACGAATTGCGCGTTGTTGCGCCGGAAGATGTGGCCGGTGCCATCACCGCAGAGGTCGCCGCCGTGATGCTGACGCAGGTGGATTATCGAACCGGTCGCATGCACGACATGGCGGAACTGACCAAGACTGCTCAGGCCGCCGGGGCAGTCATGATCTGGGATCTCGCCCATAGCGCCGGGGCCGTGCCGGTGGATCTGGCGGCGTCGAGCTGCGAATTCGCGGTCGGGTGCACCTATAAGTACCTCAATGGCGGACCGGGCGCGCCGGCCTTCATCTACGTCCGGCCAGACATTTTGCCTGTGTTAGAGCCTGTTCTATCGGGCTGGCTCGGCCATGACGCGCCTTTCGCCTTCGAGTCGTCCTACCGCCCCGCCCCGGATATCGAACGCATGCGGGTGGGCACGCCACCGGTCTTGCAGATGACGGCGTTGGAGGCGGCTTTGGTGGCGTGGGACGGCATCGATATGGCCGATGTCCGGGCCGCCAGCATCGCCTTGTCGGAGCTGTTCATCGCCGAAGTGGAGCGGCTTTGCCCAGATCTGGCCCTTGCCAGTCCCCGGGACCCGGCCCAACGCGGCAGCCAGGTCTCGTTCCACTTCGAAAATGGCTATGCGGCGATGCAGGCGCTCATCGCGCGGGATGTGATCGGAGATTTCCGCGCGCCGGACATCATGCGCTTTGGGATCACGCCGCTTTATGTCGATGAAAGCGACATCCGACGGGCAGTGGACGTTCTGGCCGAGGTTTTGGATGGGCGGCTCTGGGATGACCCGGCCTACCGCAAGACGGGACGGGTCACATGAGTTCCCGGCGGTTGATCCTGGGGATCGATGTCGGGACCACGTCGGTCAAAGCGGGGCTCATCGATCAGGACGGACGCTTCGTGTCGTCGTTCGCCGAACGCTACGAGACGCGACGCGCGCCAGGCGGAATGGTGGAGCAAGAGGCCGACGATTGGCTTCGGCTGATTGATCGGGCCACCCAACGGATGGCTGACCACGCGGCCGAGATCGCGGTCATCGGGCTCTGCAGTCAGGTGAACACCCATGTGTTTCTGGGCGATGATGACCAGCCGCTGATGCCAGCCATCGTCTGGCAGGATGGCCGGGCCCAGGCCGAGGCCGATGCATTGACGGCCCGTGCGGCCGATACCCAGCCGGCCGATCATGGGAACCCGCCGCCGCCGATCGATGCCAGCCATGCGCTATCTCGAATGCTTTGGGTCCAGCGGCACAGGCCTGAGATTTGGGCCGCGACCCGGCGGGTGATGCTGCCCAAGGATTACTGCCTGCTGCGCATGACCGGCGAGGCCACGACCGATCCGCTGTCAAATATCGGCCTCGTGGGCGGTGATTTGGATTATGTCCTTGAGGTCTTCGACTTGGTTCCCGGGTCGCGGGACAAAATGGTCCCGCTGGTCGCCACCACGCAGATCGCAGGGCGGATGCGCGCGGGCGGTCCGATGGCGGGCATTCCTGTCGTGTCAGGTACGATGGATGCCTGGGCTGGTCTGGTCGGTGCCGGTGCGGCGCGGGAGGGCGCGTCAGTCTATCTGAGCGGAACGAGCGAGATCCTCGGCATCTCGGCCCAGGCCGTCGTGCCGACGCCCGGGGCCGTTGTGTTCCCTTTGTCGGATGGCATTCGGCTACACGCGGCGCCGACTCAGTCCGGCGGGGATGCGGCCATGTGGTTCTCGGAAACATCGGGCCTGTCGCTGGAGGCGATGTCCGATCTTGTGGCCCAGACCGCCCGCAGCGACGCCACACCGCTCTTCCTGCCGCAATTGGAGGGCGAACGCGCGCCGCTTTGGGACGCCCGCTTGCGCGGCGCGTATCTCGGCCTGTCTCGGCGGTCCAGCCAGGGCGACATGGCGCGCGCGGTCTTCGAAGGCGTCGCCCTGTCAGCTCGGCATGCGTTGGAACTATTGCAGGCATCGGCCGCGACCGTCAGCGATCACGTGACCTGCGGCGGTGGTGGTTTCCGATCAAAGACTTGGGCCCAGATCCGGGCGGATGTGCTCGGCGTGCCGCTGCGGTGCCTCGTGACCGACGAACCGGGCGTTCTGGGCGCTGCTATGATCGCTGCTGTGGGCGCTGGTTGGTACGATAGCTTTGACGAAGGCCAGGACGCCCTCGCCCAATACCAGCGAGACATCATGCCGTCCGCCGATGCCCATGTCCGCTATGGCGAGCTTTTCGCCATCTATCGGGATGCCATCTCGGCCAATGCCGATCTGGGCCGACGCCTTAACGACTTGGCTCACCTCTCACGCTAACATGAGCAATAAATCTGGCGATCTGCCGCGCGAAGGTGCACAACAAGACGACGACGGATCCCGGCATACGGGACGGGTACGGGAGACAAGTATGAGAACGATCCTGACACTGGCGGTGGCGACCGCAGTGACCGCGGTCTCGGGCGCATTGGCCCAGGAGGTGGCGGTCGTCACACCCTATCTCGCCCAGCCGGGCACGCAGGCCTACGTGGAAGGGTTCGAAGCGGCTGCCGCCGAGCAGGGTTGGAACGTGAACGTCATCGACACGGCTGGTGATGTGGCTGCGGCGATTTCCCGGATCGAAGACGCGGTGACCCAGCAGGTGGATGCAATCGTGATCAATGTGGATCCGGCGCAAGTTGCGGCCGGCCTGCTGGCAGCGGCAGAGGCTGAAATTCCCGTGGTCGGGATGGATGCGGGTTCCGACCCGTTACTGGCCGCCAATGTGACATCGAACGGCTACGCCATGGCCGCCGAGACGGCCGTTTATGTGGCCAATCGGATCGACGGATCGGGCGACGTGGTGATGTTCGTGTTCGATGCGTTCCCACCCGTTCAAGTGCGTGGCGTGATCGCCGATGCGGTGTTCGGCAACAGTCCCGATATTCGGGTCGTGGCCCGGATCACGCCTGACGTGTCGGATGGCGGCATTGCCGATAGTCGGGCGCAGATGGAAGCGATCCTGGCCGCCAATCCCGAACCCGGCAGCATCGATGCCGTCTGGGCTGCTTGGGACCAGCCGGCATTGGGCGCCCTGCAAGCCATCGAGGAAGCCGGCCGGGCCGAGGAAGGCATCGTCATCGTCGGTATCGATGCCAATCCCCAAGCGCGGGACGCCATCGCGGCCGGCGGCAATTTCGAGGCGTCGGTGGCGCAGGATTTCGCAGGCATCGGCGCCACGGCGGCCGATGTGGTGCGGCGCTTGCTCGATGGGGAACGGCTGCAGCAGCGGGTGATCCATGTGCCCACGGAATTGATCACCAACGCCAACGTCGGGGAGTGAAGCTGCGCGGCCCGATGGGTTATCGGGCAGAGAGCCGGTGACATCTCTTTTGGGCGAACTGACGCGACCCGGACTTGTCCGACGGTTCGGCACGCTGCTGGGGTTCGTGACGATCATCGTGATCTTTGCGGTGCATTTGCCGGACACTTTCCTGACCGCGCGCAACCTGCTCAACATCACGCAGCAATTGTCCATGTTGGCCGTTGTGGCGGCGACTATGACCATCGTCATGACCATGGGGGATTTCGACCTCTCGGTCGGGTCTGCCGCCAGCCTCGCGGGTGTGGTTGCCGCAACCTGTTTTGTGCTCGGCGCGCCGATCTGGCTGGGCGTGGCCGTGGCGTTGGCTGCGGGGCTGGTCGGCGGTGTCTTCAACGGCGTCTTAGTCGCCTTGATCGGTATTCTGCCCTTTGTGGCGACGCTGGGCACGCTGACCGTGTTCAGCGGTCTGGCCTTCCTGGTGAGCGACGGGAAGACGATCTTCGGGCGCGATATCCCAGCCGGGTTTTCGGGCTTCGCGCGGGGTGGCGTGCCGCTGGACGCGTTGGGTTTGGAGGGCCTTCGCCTACCCTACCTGACCATCACCGCGGCCTTGGTGATCGTCGGCTGTTGGGTCCTGCTGGAGAAGACCGTCTTCGGCCGTTGGCTCTACGCCATCGGCGGCAATTCAGAGGCGGCCCATCAATCGGGGATCAACGTGGCCCGCATACGTCTGATCGCTTTCGCACTGACAGGTCTGGGCGCGTCGGCGGCTGGGCTGATGTTCGCGGCACGGGTGGCGTCGGCGAACCCGATTCAAGGTTCCGGGCTGATGCTGGATGCCATCGCCGCCGTCTTCCTGGGCATGACCATGAGCCGGGGCGGCGAACCACGGGTGCTCTACACGCTGGTGGGCGCGCTGATGCTGGGCATTTTGGACAATGGGCTGACCCAGATGCAGGTGAACAGCTACATCCGCGAGGTTCTGGTCGGCTCAATCGTGATCGGAGCGGTGGCGATTTCGGCTCTGTCGAGTCGGAAATGGCGTGTGTAGATCATCTCCGTCCAGTTAAATTAGGTTAGCGCCAATCCCTGACCGTCAAAGGCATGCAGGTGGTCCGGTGCAACGGACAGAGCCGCTTCGTCGCCTGGCTTCAAATCGGTTGGTCCGACCAGCCGTACAGTGATCCGCCCGGCCTCCCCGCCATCGACGATCACGAACGTATCGGCGCCCAGATATTCCAGCACATCCACCCGGCCCGGCATCGGTCCTGACCCGGCGGCCCCTAGCGTCAGATGCTCGGGCCGGGCGCCCAGATGCGTGGCGCCAGCCGGAGCAGTCAGGCCTGGCGCCGCGGAGGCCGGAAACACGTTCATCCGTGGCGAGCCGATGAACTGGGCTACAAAGAGGTTCTGCGGCCGCTCGTAGAGCTCGCGCGGCGCGCCGACCTGCGCGATCTGCCCGGCATCCAACACGACGATCCGGTCCGCCAGGGTCATGGCCTCGACCTGATCGTGGGTGACATAGATCATCGTCGCCGCCAGTGACTGGTGCAGCTTGGCGATCTCGTAGCGCATCTCGACCCGCAGGGCGGCGTCCAGGTTCGACAATGGCTCGTCGAACAGGAACGCCGCCGGTTCGCGGACGATGGAGCGGCCGATTGCCACGCGCTGCCGCTGACCACCCGACAGGTCCTTGGGGCGGCGGTCCAGGTAATCGTGCAGCTTCAGGATGCGGGCAGCTTCGTCGACGCGTTTGTCGATCTCACCCTTGGCGAGGCCGGCTGCCTTCAGCGGGAAGCCCACATTCTCGCGCACCGACAGATGGGGGTAGAGCGCATAGGATTGGAACACCATGGCCAGCCCCCGTTTTGAGGGCGGCTCCGCCGTCGCGTCGCGGTCATCAACCATGATCTTGCCGCGCGAGGTCTCTTCAAGGCCCGCAATCATGCGGAGGAGGGTCGATTTCCCGCAGCCCGAAGGGCCGACGAAGATCACCAGTTCGCCCTCGTTGATGGCCAGATCGACCCCTTTGATGACCTGCGCTTCGCCATACCATTTCTCGGCCCCGACCAGTTCGATGGATGCCATTCAGTCCTCCCGTCCCGCCCAGGTCAGCCAGACGGCCGCCGTCCATGTGAAGTCCTTGCCGCCGCAGGGTGTCCCGTCCCGCGGGTCGAAATATTCGTTGAAGCCGCCATTCTCGATCATGGCGGCGGTGTCCTGGCGCAGCCGCTCGGCGGCCTCGGTTTTGCCCGCCAGCGCGAAGCTGCGCGCCAGCAGCGCGTTCAGAAACGGCCAGGCGGGGCCGCGCCAGTAGCGGCGGGCATCGAAATGGCTCGCCTCCGGGTCCGAGGACGGGATCCCATAGCGGACCGCGCCCCAAATGCGATCCAAATGGGCATCCAATTCGGGCCGCCCGGCGCCGACGCCATAGGCCAGGAATGCCCCGGATCCGAGGATGTTCGCGAAGCGGCCAGTCCGCATATCGCGCGCGTCATAGGCGCCCAGATCGGGGTTCCAAAGGGTCTGACTCCCGTGTGTTAGGGTCTTATTCCAGGCTTCGATCTCGCTCGTGTCATGCCCAAGGTCGCGGGCAATCTCAGCCAAGTCGCCATTGGCCAGCATCAGAATGAAATGGGTGCCGGGGTCAGCCATTAGGAACGGCGCGTCCTCCATGATCCGGTCTGCGTCCCAGCCGACCGACCGCCCGAACTCCAGGATCGCGACATAGCGGTCGTATTCGGCCTTAGTGGGCCGCATCGAGGCGTCCACATGGCCGGTATCCCGCCGCTGATAGGGGCCGACGCCTGATGCATCGACGCCGGCCATGCCGATATCCCAATCGGGGCAATTGTCCCGGCCGGATTCCCATGGATGGGTGACGCAGACGGCCCCGTCCTGCACCCGGTACGCCATGAACCAGCGGTGCCAGGCAAGCAGCTTGGAGTAGAGCGCGGCAATCCGGTCGCGGCCCGCGTCTCGGTCGGTGTCCCAGACCAGCCGCGCCATGGTGGCGGCGACCGGGGGCTGGGTGATGCCTGAAGTGGGCGGCGTGGTGCCTGTAGCCCAAACGTCGGGGCCGGGGAAGTAGCCCGGATCGGAGGCATGGAAGATGATGTGGGGCACCATGCCGGTCGGCCACTGGGCCGAAAACAGGGTCTCCAATTCGGTCCAGGCCCGATCGACATCGAAGGTCGAGAAGCCCCAGGCGGCCAGCGCCGAGTCCCAGTTCCACTGATACGGATAGAGGCCTGCCGTCGGGATCGTGTAGCCACCCCGGTCGTTGCCCGTCAGGATGGCACGAGCCTTGTCGTCGAGTTGCATATTCATCCCTTCACCGACCCTGCCGTCAGGCCTTTGGTCATGAACCGCTCCAGCCCCAGGAATATTGCCATGATCGGCACAGTGGCGATGACCGATCCGGCCATCAGGTGCTGGCGTGGGATCTCGGAGGAGTTGAGCGAGGCGATCCCCCGCGTCAGCGTGAATTTCGACGGATCGTCCAGCAGCATGAAGGCCAGTAGGAACTCGTTCCAGGCGATCATGAAGACATAGAGCGAGACCGAGGCCAGCGCCGGCAGCGACAGGGGCAGGGTGATCTTCCAGATCACTTGCAAGCGCGACAGGCCGTCCATGAGGCCGGCTTCCTCGACCTCGGCGGGCAGCCCGCGGAAATAGCCTTGCAGCATGTAAAGCGCCACAGGGATCGTGGTGACCGGGTAGATCATCAGGATGCCCGCGATGGAGTTCCGCAAGCCAGTGATCGAGAAGCCGATATAGATCGGCAAAGCGAGCACGATCATCGGCACCATGTAGATCAGGAGAATCCCGCGCGAGAATGCTTTCTGGCCTGAGAACCGAAGCCGCGCCACGGCATAGGCGCCTGGGATCGCGAAGGCCAAGGTGACGATCACGGTGACGACCGAGATGAAGAAGCTGTTCACCAGGTAAGTGCCGAAATTGAACTGGGTGAAGAGCTCCTCGTAGCTTCGGAAGAGCTCCCACCCTTTCGAGAAGTCGATGGAGAAATCGAGCGGGTTCGCCGTCAGCTCCGCCCGGTTCTTGAACGACGTCATCAGCATCACCCAGAACGGGATCGCGACGATGGCGGTGAAGAAGATGTAGCCGAAGCCGGTCAGGAACCGGATGACGGCCGCCTCGAAAGCGTGGCGATCATTGGGGCCCGACTCCAGGCCGGGCAACGTTTGGCGCATCGCCTCGGCGAAGCCCGCGCCCAGCAGAAGCGCGCCGAGTCCCGCCGAGATCGGCCCCGTGCCCGCACCGATCGCCATGGGCGCGGCGATGCCCCCGAGCGTGACGCCGAACAGCACGAGCCCTGCGATCCAAGACCGCCCCGGACCCATTTCGACCAAGGCAACCCCCCAGAGCGCGCCCCAGGCCAGAGACCACAGAACGGCCGGCCGGAACGGGTCCCCCGTCATGAACGACAGGGCGACGGCCACTGTGATCGAGACTGTCAGCATCCATAGCGCGCCCAGCAGGGCGGCGGCCACGCGGCCTTGGCGAAGCGCGGTCATAGCCCCTCCTCCTTCGAGATGAACTTGAAGAAGAAGGCCGAGAAGAGCAGCAGGCACGCGAAGATGATGACCGCCACGGCCGCGCCCGCGCCAATGTTTGAGACGGCGAAGGCCTGTTCGTAGACATTCACCGTCAGGGTTCGCGTGCCCGCATTCCCACCGGTCAGCAGGAAGATGTCGTCGAACTTGTTGAACGTCCAAATGAAACGCAGCAAGAACAAGACGCTCAGGATGCCCAGCAGTTGCGGCAACGACAGCCACGCGAATTGTTGGAACGGCGAGGCCCCGTCCATATCCGCCGCCTCGTACATGTCCGACGGGATCGACTGCATCCGCGCCAGAATGAACAGGAAGCTGAGCGGGAAATACCGCCAGATCTCGAATACCGTCACCATGATCAAGGCCAAGGGTCGTTCGCCGAAGAAATTGATGGCTTGGCTGGTCACACCCATTTGGATCAGCAGCGCATTGGCCGAGCCGGAGAACGGGTCGAACAGAATGATCCAGGCGAACGCCACGGCGATCACCGGCGCCACGTAGGGAAACAAGTAGAGCCCTCGCAGGATGCCCTGACCCTTGAAGGACTTGTCGAGAAGCATGGCCGCGAACAAGCCCATGACGATGGCGCCGAGCGTTCCGAAGACCGTGTAGAAGATCGTCACGCCCATGACGCCCCAGAACTCGTCCGCGTCGAAGATGCGGACGAAATTCTCGAACGTGAAGGTCCCGTCGGTCAGCACCGATTGGGCATCGGCGGTGGTGGCGGCGATTGTGGTATCGACCTCGACGCCAGGGTCGAACCCTGCAGTGACCGTGACGGGGATCTCAACCCGCTCACGCCAGCCGCCCGGCACGTCGCCGAAGTCACAAACCAGCTGGTTAGAGACAATTTGGCAAGGTTCCGGCAGGGCGCCCAAGGTTAACCCGGCGGGGATTTCATCGGTGAACGTCACCCCGCGCATCCGCTGATCGGGCGAGGAATTGCGCAGCCGGAAGCGCCACGTCCCCTCGTCGCCTTCGACCTCGGGCGAGCCCCGCAGATCCTCGCGCAGCACCAGTTCCGGCGCCCGCAAGTCCGATAGCTGCACCGGTTTGAAGCTGATCCAGAAGATCGCCAGAAGCGGTAGTATCACGACTGCCGCCACGATGGCGATGGTCGGGAAAAGCAAGCCCCAGGCCAGGCGGGCTTCGCCCTTGGCCAAGGCGCCGCGACCCTTCGGAGCGGTGGAGGGTGTGGCCTTGGCGGCGGGGATGATGGTGTTGGTCGCGCGGTCGGTCATGGATCTGTCCGTCTCGCTTCGGTTGCGCTTGTCGCTTCGCCCTCCTCCGGGCCCAGCCCGAGGAGGACGGGGGAGCGGGGCGGCGAACCGCCCCGCGAACGGGTCACTCCACCGAGGAGATCGCGTCGTTCAGGGCGGCGACGGCCGCCGCACCCTCGATCTCGCCGTCGATGTACTGACGCACGACGCGATTGATGCCCTGGCTGTTAATGATCTTCGAGGCCAGCGCGAGCTGCCCTTCATCAACGCCCCAGCGCTGGGCCACGTCCAAACCGCCGACGATTTCATTGATCATGGACGCGTCATAGAGGTCGCCCAAGGGCGCCTTGCGATCCACGCCCACCGGCAGCGTCGCCCAGAGATCGGTGAAGGCCGTCGGGCTGTCGGCATTGCCGCGCCGCACCGGGAACTTGCCCTCGGGCGCGATGGACAAGGTCGAGCCGTAGCCTTCATCCATGGAGAACTTGACGAACTCCATTGCCGCATCGGTGTCGGCATCGGACGTGATCCCGAAATAGCGGATGTCACCCCATGCGGCGCCTTCGGGGTTCGACGGGCCGGCGAAGTTGGTCACGATGCCGGTCTTCGACGCCAGCTCCGATGAGGTCGGGTCGTCGTTGATCGTCGGCGGAGCGCTGTCGCGCAGGCCGGCCAATTCGTCCAGGATGAAGGGCGACCAGATGATCATCGCCGCATTGCCCGAGAAATAAAGCGTGCGCGACTGATCCCAGTAGAGCTCCCCCGGGGGTGAGGCCTCGGCGATGGCCTTGTAGAAGTCGAGCACCTCCAGCGTCGGGCCGTCCTCCAGGGTCGCCACACCGTCTTCGGAGACGATGGAGACACCATTGGCCAGAAACACGTGCTCCAGCACTTGGGACATGAAGTTCTCGTCCACCTTGGTGGCGGCCACGAAACCGTACATCTCCGGCGGGTTGTGCAGCGCTTCAACGGCGGCCAGCACGTCGGCATAGCTGTCTGGCGCCTCCAACTCGGCGGCGTCGAACAGGTCCTTGCGGTAGACGATCATCTGCGTCCACCCGTCCACGGGGACGGAGGCGAAGCCGTCCTCGGTCGCCGCCATGGCCAGGGCGCCGGGGGCGTAGGTGTTTTCGCCCAGTTCCTCGATCACGTCGGTCGCGGCGTCGATGTCCAGGATGCCAGCCTCGGCCCAGGGCAGCGCGTATTGCAGAGTGTGATAGATCACGTCCGGCAGATCACCGGCGGCGAAAGCGGCGGTGGCGCGGGTGCCCAGGTCGCTTTCGGTGACCGGAATCACCTCGACGGCTGTGCCCGTGGCGGCCTCGAACGCGGCGGCCATTTCTTCTTGCTTGGCCAGCCGCTCGGGCTGTTCCTCAGTTGTCCAGAAGCGCAGGCTCTGGGCGTTGGCGGCGCTGGCAAAAAGGGCCAGGGCTGTGCCGGTCAGCAGCAGGGTTTTCATGTATTTCCTCCCGTTGGTTGGATTTTGCTCGCGCGGGCCGAGCCGCGGTCGAGAAAGGTGGCGCGGCCAAGCTCGCGCAGGTCTTCCGGCGCCTCGCCCCGGACGCGGCGGATCAACAGATCGGCCAGGCGTCGTCCAGCAGCATGGTGATCCACGGCATAGGTGGCGAGCGGCGGCTCCGAATGGGCGCCCTCGGGCGTCCCGTCATAGGCGATGACGGCAAGGTCTTCGCCGATGACCAGATCCCGGGCGCGCGCCGCGCGCCACAGGCCCAGGGCCGCCATGTCGATGGCGTAGATGAACGCCGTCGGCGGATCGGGCCGGTCCAGAAGCGCGGCAGCCAACGCGGCACCGCTCTCCCTGTCCAGCCCGCCATGGACGATCAGATCGTCCGCCAAGCCGACGGCTGCCAGCCCATCCCGGACGCCTTCTTCGCGCAGGCGATTGTAAGTATGCGCTGGACTACCGCCCACAAAAGCGATCCGGCGATGCCCATTTCCGGCCAGCCGCAGCACCGCCTCATGGATCGCCAAGGTCATGTCGATATCGAACCAGGCGCAGCCCGTCGGGTCGCCATGGCGGCCGAATAGCACGAAGGGCACGCCCGCGTCGTGCAGCATGGCAACGCGGGGATCGTCCAGCTTTGTGCGTGGCAGCACGAAGCCATCCGCTTTCCGCTCCTCGATCAACCGCTCATAGGTGCCCAGCGCGTCCTCCGCCGCCGAGGCCACCGTCAGCGTCCAGCCCTCAGCCGCCGCCCCATCGGACAGCCCCGCCAGAAACTCTGCAAGAAACGGGCGGTGCGCGTCGTGTTCACTCGTTTCGATCACCAGGCCCAGCGCCCGACACCGCCCCGTTCGGATCGCCTGCGCCGACCCGAGCGGCCGGTATCCCAGCCGTGTCGCGGCGACGACCGCGCGTTCTCTCGTAGCATCGGAAATGTCGGGATGTCCGTTCAGCGCCCGACTCACCGTCCCCTTCGTGATCCCCGCCTCGCGGGCCACGTCTTGGATCGTCGCGCGGCGATCCCCCCGGTTGCCGACTCGTCCTCCCATAGCATCAAACATTACCACCGAAACCGGTTTCGGCAAGAGAAATCTTCGGATGAACCTAAGGTCAGCTGATCCCATTGACACTCCTCCGTCCAATGGTGTTGCCTGAATGGTGGAGGACATCCGTCGTCAGACTCGGCGGGTGCAAAGGGGAGCTTATGTCGCTGAAATTGGAGAATGTCTCGAAGGTCGTCGGCCGCGAGACCCACATCCATCCGACCGATCTGACGCTGGCCCCGGGCACCATGAACGTGCTGCTGGGGCCGACGCTGTCAGGCAAGACGACGCTCATGCGGATCATGGCCGGTCTCGACGTCCCCGATACGGGCCGTATCCTTTGGAACGGCGAGGACGTGACGGGCATGCGGGTCCAAGACCGGGGCGTCGCGATGGTCTATCAGCAGTTCATCAACTACCCGTCGATGACGACCTACGACAATATCGCCAGCCCCATGAAGCTGCTCGGCAAATCAAGGTCCGAGATCGACACAGCCGTTCGCGAGGCCGCTGAACTCATGCGCCTCACCCCCTTCCTTGACCGCAAGCCGCTGGAGCTTTCCGGCGGCCAGCAGCAGCGTTGCGCCCTGGCCCGCGCCCTGGTCAAGAATGCCGGCCTGGTGCTCCTGGACGAGCCGCTCGCCAACCTCGACTACAAACTCCGCGAAGAACTCCGCGCCGAGATCCCGCGCATCTTCGAGGAATCGGGCTCCATCTTCGTCTACGCCACCACCGAGCCGGAGGAGGCCCTCCTCCTCGGCGGCAATTGCGCCACGCTCTGGGAAGGCCGCGTCACCCAATTCGGCCCGACGCCCGACGTCTACCGCCAGCCCGTCGACGCCGTCACGGCGCGGGTCTTCTCCGATCCGCCCATGAACTTCCTGCCGCTCACCAAACAGGGCGATAACCTTGTTTTCGGCGACACCTCGATCCCCGCCCTCGGCCCCTTGGCCGCCCTGCCCGACGGCAGCTACCAGACCGGCTTCCGGCCCAACCATGTCAAGCTCGACCCACCAGATCACAACGTCTTCCACTTCACCACCCGCGTGGCGGTGACCGAGATCACCGGCTCGGAAACCTTCGTCCATCTTGACCACCATGAGGAACGCTGGGTCGGCCTGGTCCATGGCATCCGCGACCTGCCCATCGGCACCGACCTGCAGGTCTATCTCGACCCGACCCATGTCTATGTCTTCGACCGGCAAGGCGGCCTCGTCGCCCCCGCCGCCTATGCGATCGCGGCCTAAGCGATGGCGGAAATCATCCTCGATAACCTGGCCCATTCCTATTCGCCCGCGCCGACAGGGCCGGACGATTACGCGCTCAAGCAGCTTGACCTGACTTGGGCCAACGGCCAGGCCTACGCCCTGCTCGGCGCGTCGGGTTGCGGAAAATCCACCCTGCTCAACATCATTTCCGGCCTGCTGGAGCCCAGCCAGGGTCGCATTCTATTTAACGGCGCCGACGTCACCCAGGCCCCCACGGCGGACCGCAACATCGCCCAGGTGTTCCAGTTCCCCGTCGTCTACGACACCATGTCTGTCCGCGATAACCTGGCCTTCCCGCTGCGCAATCGCGGGGCAGACCCGACCTATGTCGCCTCCCGCGTCCAAGCGATCGCGCAGATGATCGGGATGGAAGACGTGCTCAACCGCAAGGCCCGCGGCCTGACCGCCGATGCGAAGCAGAAGATCAGCCTGGGCCGCGGCATGGTGCGCGAAGACGTGAACGCGCTCCTCTTCGATGAGCCGCTCACCGTCATCGACCCCCACATGAAGTGGGAGCTTCGGACCCAACTGAAGTCGCTCCACCACGAATTCGGGCACACGATGATCTACGTGACCCACGACCAAACCGAGGCGCTGACGTTCGCCGACCAGGTCGTGGTCATGCATGACGGCCGCGTCGTCCAGCAGGGCACG
>JBCDCS010000021.1:0-18557 GCA_039181205.1 Pseudomonadota bacterium | reverse complement strand
GAGCCGGCCTGGCCGGTCGAGATCGACCCAGTGCAATTCCAGACCGCGATCATCAATTTGGCGCTGAACGCCCAGGATGCGATGCCCAATGGCGGCCGGCTGCGGCTGGAGGTGGAGAATATCGAAATCGACGACGACTACGTGGCCCAGGATTTCGATAGCGAGCCCGGGCGCTATGTGCGTGTGTCGGTTAGCGACACGGGCTGCGGTATGACGGCGGAGCAAAGGGCCCGGGCGCTGGAGCCGTTCTTCACCACCAAGCCGCCTGGCAAGGGCACCGGGCTGGGGCTGTCCATGGTCTATGGCTATGTTCGCCAGTCCGGCGGGCATCTGACGCTTTATAGCGAGCGGGGGAAGGGGACGACCGTGTCGCTTTATTTTCCCGTGGGGCGCGGGGGAGCGATACGTCCAGAGGCGCCCGCAGCCCGGCCGGATGCATTCGGCGACGGACGGATAGTGTTGGTCGTGGAGGATGATCCGGCCGTGCGCCGCCTGTCGGAGGGCCGGGTGGCGGCGCTGGGGTTCGACGTGGTGGGAGCGGGCGACGCCCAGGAGGCCTGGCGGCTCTTGGCGGCGCGAGACGATATTGCCATCGTCTTCAGCGATCTGATTATGCCGGGCGAGATGACCGGCGAAGACTTGGCCCAGCGGATCGCGGAGGAACGGCCGGAAATCAGCGTCTTGCTGACATCCGGCTTTTCCGGCGGGATGGCTAATCTGGAAAACGTCGACGGGCATCCCCGGCTTTTGCGCAAGCCCTATCGCCAGGCCGATTTGGCCGCGGCCCTGCGGGAGGTGGTGGACAAGCTGCCGTAGGATATCCGCTGTCAGTCCTGCACCTCGGGTCGGGTGGTCAGCATGTATCCGACCCCGCGCACCGTGCGGATCAGGCTCGGCTTGGCTGGATCCCGTTCGATCTTTTTGCGCAGCCGAGCGACCTGGTTGTCGATCGTCCGGTCGGTGGGAACCCAGTCCGTGCCGTTGGTCAGGTCCATCAGCGCATCCCGCGAAGGCGGGCGCAGGGGGTTGTCGCGCTGGACCGGGCCGGCTTGGCCGAGATGGCCGGCGCGGATTGACGGCGGTCAATGAACGTTGGCCGGAGGATGGCAGGATCGGATCGCCGATCATGGCATGATGCAACCTGACCGGAGATTCACAGATGCCCAAGACACCCGAGACCAGACCGGCGCTGCAACCCACGACCGCCGGTTGGCCGTTTTTTCCGAACCTGCAATCCGAGTTGAGCCAATTCTTCGACCGGTTCGATGGCCTTCGACCCGAGCGGGAGGGGCGCTTGCTGCCCGCAATCGATATGTCCGAAACCGACGAGGCGGTGGAGATCGCCGCCGAGGTGCCAGGGCTTAGCGCCGACGAGATCGATGCGGCGATCGTCAACGGCTGCCTCGTGATCAAAGGTGGACACGATGAGAAGCGCGAGGAGAGCGGGAAGGACTGGCACATGGTCGAGCGCCGCACCGGCCAGTTCCGCCGTGTCGTGCCCCTGGGTTTTACACCCGACGAGGACGACATGCAGGCGAAGCTGTCCGACGGTGTCCTTCGGCTGACCATCTCGAAGCCGTCCGAGGTTCGTGCCACGTCGCGCAAGATCAAGATCGATCAAGCTTGAGCCTGACTTGATGGGACTAGGCGCAAGGGCGTCAGGCCCTTTCATGCCAGTTCAGCTGCTTTGGCGGGCGACCAGCGGAAGCACTGCGATTGTTGGTAAGTAGGCTGCCTGGGCGAAGAGTGGGTTGGCGGCCGACACCTCTCCGAGCAGATTCGCCGGGGTGGCAGATGCCTGAAGAAGTCGAAGACGCTACGGACGCGTTGGGGATGCCGTGGCTCGCGTCTTCCTGGGTCTTGGTGCCCTGACTGAGGGCGTGGTTCGGGGGACGCTTCCGCCGATCGATCCGCGCGACGATAACGAGATGCTGGCCCATGAGACGGGGGCTTCGTGAGTGCGACGGTGCGGCGTTAGGCCTTTTGCGGGCTCAGCGCCGCCCCGCGGCGCATCCGCACCGTCTTCACGACCTCTGGGACGATGATCAGGGGCAGCGAGAGCGCGGCGATGGCGATCCAGATCTCCGCCGTGAGCGGCACGGTTCGCAGCACGATCTGGAGCGCCGGAACGTGGAGCGCGGCCAATTGGGCGCCCAGCATGCTGGCAAGGGCCGCCCAAAGCCAGGGGTTCGAAGTCCAGCCGATTTGCCGGTTCGAGTTGCGCATTGATCGGAAGGCAAAGACGGACACCTTTTCGAACACGACCATCCCGGTGAACGCGGCGCTGCGGGCCAGAATTTCGCCTTGTGGCCCGAGCCAGAGAAACAGCGCCAAGCTCGCCCCGCCAGTATAGAGCCCGAAGGCGCCGATCAGGGCGAGCCCGCGGCCGTCCAGGATCGGCTTGGCCGGGTCCCGGGGCGGGCGGCGCATGTGATCGGGTTCCGCTTTTTCCAGCCCGAGGGCCAGTGCTGTCACGCCATCGGTGATCAGGTTCATCCAGAGGATTTGAATCGGCAGGAAGATCAGACCGCCGCCCAGGGCCAACGCGCCGGTGATCGCGACGACTTCGCCCGCATTGGAAGCCAGCAGGTAGCGCACGAATTTGGCCACGTTGGCGAATTGGCGGCGTCCTTCGGCAATGGCGGCGACGATGGTGGCGAAGTTGTCATCGAGCAAAACAACATCCGCCGCTTCGCGCGCGACGTCGGTGCCGCGCTGGCCCATGGCAACCCCGATATCGGCGCGCCGGAGCGCGGGGGCATCGTTCACGCCATCCCCCGTCATGGCGACGATGCGGCCCTGCCGCTGCAAGGCCTCGACGATCCGCATCTTATGGGCGGGCGTGACGCGGGCAAATTGGACGCCATCGCGCAGCGCGTCGTCCAAGGCGGCGGCGTCCAACTGTTCCAGTTCCGCACCGGTCAGGACATTGCCCTCGATCCCCAGATCGGCGGCGATTGCGGCGGCGGTGATCGGGCTATCACCGGTGATCATGACCGGCCGAACCCCGGCGGCCACCGCCTCGGCCACGGCGGCGCGGACTTCGGGGCGGGGCGGATCGATCAGGCCAGCCAGGCCGTGGAGCGTGAGCCCGGTTTCCGAGAGGTCGTCGCCTGCTTCCGCCCGCGATGCGAGTGCGATGACCCGGAGCCCCTGGCGGGCCATGGTTTCCGCAGCCTCGAAGGCCGGGTCGGAAGTCGGCAGGCCGCAGGCGGCCAGCACCACTTCGGGCGCGCCCTTGACCAGGAGCCGTCGCCAATCCGCGCCTTGGGCCAGGACGGACATCATCTTGCGGTCGCTGTCGAAGGGGCGTTCGGCCAACCGGGCCGCGCCGGGTCCGTCATCGCCTTTGAGCGCCATCGCCAGGAGTGCCCCTTCGGTCGGGTCACCGGTCAGGGTCCAGCCGCCATCGACGGGGCGCAGCACGGCGTCGTTGCAGAAGCGCGCGACTTGGAGCGCTTGGACTGGGACCGGTGCCGGCCCGTCCAGGTTGCCGTGGGGGGCGTAGCCGGTACCGGTGATGTCGAACGGCCCATCGGGGGTCCAGAGCATGGTGGCCGTCATCTCGTTTTCGGTGAGCGTTCCGGTCTTGTCGGTGCAGATGACGGAGGCTGCCCCCAGCGTTTCCACCGCTTGCAGCCGCCGGACCAGGGCTTTGCGCCGCGCCATCGCGCCAGCGCCGAGCGCCAGCGTGACGGTAACTACGGCAGGCAGCCCTTCGGGCACCATGCTGACGGATAGTGACAGCGACACCATCACCATTTCGCCCAAGGCCCGGCCCGACCAGAGCCCGAAGGCCAGGACGCCGAGGGCCAAGGCGACGGCCACCAGAGCGATCATGCGCGCCAGCCCGCCCAGGGTTCGCTGCAATGCCGTCTGGCCGCGTTCGACCGCCTTGGTCAACCGGCTGATCCGCCCGAACTCGGTCTCGGATCCGGTGGTCCGGACAATGCCTTCGGCGCGCCCGGCCACGACATTGGTGGAAGCCCGAACGTGATCCCCGACGCCGCGAGTGACGGGCAGGCTTTCCCCCGTGAGCACGCTTTCGTTGAGCGCCAGATCCGTGGCCAGGACCAATTCCAGATCCGCCGGCACCCGGTCACCGGCCGCCAGCAGGACCACATCGTCCAGCACAAGGTCTTCGGATGGCACGCGGCGCGGCAGGCCATCGCGGCGCACGGTCGCCTCAGAAACCATGAGCCCGCGCAAGGCTTCCAAGGTCCGCTCGGCCCGCCATTCCTGCACGAAGCCGAGCGCGCCGTTGAGGACGACGACAACGGCGATGGCGCCGGCATCGACGAACTGACCCAGGCCGCCTGCGACGATTGCCGCCGCCAAGAGCAGCAGGACCAGGGGGCTGACGAATTGCCGGGCCAGGAGGGTGAGTGGACGGGGGCCTGGGGTGCGCGGCAAGCTGTTAGGACCGAGTTCGGCCAATAGGCGCGCGGCTACATCGGATGTCAGCCCATGAAGCGGGTCCGTAGGCAACGGTTGGACAGACATGCGAAAAGCTCCGGCGCTGGACAGGTCCATCGTGGCGCCAGGGCTGTTTGGCGGCATTGATGCGCGTCAAAGGTCCGGGGGAAGGATGGTTGTGTGCGTGGGGCTTGGGGTGACGTTCGGCGCCGATCTATGCCGAAACGCCCGTGATCGATTTGGAGGCGCAGTAATCCAGCAGGCGGTCGGTCTGCGGTGAGCCCGGTTCGATGTCGGCCGCATCGATCCCGACAAGCGTGATGGCGGCCTGCGCCTCGTCCTGCCAGTCGAGGACCGGCGCGGCGGCAGCCACGAGGCCAGGGATGAAGCGGCCTTCGACGGAGGCGAAGCCACGCGCCCGGGTTCTTTCGATCAGATCCGCGACGCCGGCCTGTGTGGGTTCCATGTCGAGCGAAAGGGACCGCTGCTTGGTCAGTTGGCGGAGTTGTGCGTCGCGGACCGGAGCAACGGCCTGGGTCGGGCCCCAGGCCAGGAAGACGCGGCCGGTCGCGGAATTGAGGAGCGGCAGGGTCGAGCCGAGGCCGACGGATGTGTCCGTCGGTGCCACGCCGCGTTCCCAGCGCACGACCGTCGCGCCCTGATTGGCCCAGACCGAT
Organism: Pseudomonadota bacterium; assembly: GCA_039181205.1. Lineage (GTDB taxonomy): Bacteria > Pseudomonadota > Alphaproteobacteria > Rhodobacterales > Rhodobacteraceae > Jannaschia. The sequence goes on along the minus strand of JBCDCS010000021.1, from coordinate 13,464 downwards.
AGCAGGACCGTCATGCCGGTTTCGGCCGACAGATCCGATAGCCCATCGGCGGCCGCGTTAACGAAATTCTGCCGGGCCAGGGCGGCCAGACCGAGTCGGAGGGCCTGCGGTCCAAGGTCGTAGCGCCCCGAACGGCCCTGCTGCTGGACGAGGCCGGCGGCAACGAACGAGGCGAGATAGCGGTGGGCCTTGCTGGGAGGCATGCCGCTCGCGCGTCCGATTTCCGACAGCGATTGGGGTCCGGGTTGGGTCGCCATGTATCCCAGCAGCGCCAGCGCCGTGTCCAGCGACTTCAATCCTTGTCCGCTGCCGTTTTCTTCAGACACCGCCCGACTCCAGCAAGATGCGCAGTTTTTCCGCGTCAGCCGCGACAATACCGTCTTTCGTTTTCTCGAACAGGCATCTCACCTCTTTGCCGGTGAACGTGACGGTGTCCCCGACCCGACCGTCATAGGTCACGGTGAGGGATCGGCTCGACCAGGATGTGATTCCCACATCGATTGTGAGGGTGTCGCCATCGCGCATGGGTGCGTGGAACTGCGCCGAGATATCGACGAGGCCGATGCCCAATCCGCCCAACGTCGTGCAGATTGCGGCATGTCCTCCGTGGGGCAGCAACATCCGATGGAATGCAGCATCCACCCACCGGAAGATATTGGGATAGAACACAATTCCGGCCGGGTCGCAGTCGCCGAAGCTAATGGTTTGGGTGAAGGTCGCGGACGTCATATTTCCGTATTAAGGAACTAATTGCATTATTTTGAATCATAGGCTACCGCTTTGAAGGCGTCGAGAGCTTTTGGGAGGGAGCGATGACAGAGCTATCCAGCGTCGACGTCCTGGGAGCTGGGCCAGCCGGGCTTTATACGGCAATCCTTATCCGGCGGCATCTGCCCCAGATCCGTGTCCGCGTGACCGAGCAGAACCCGGAAGGCGCTACGTTTGGCTTCGGGGTGGTTTTCTCGGACGCGGCGCTGGAATTCCTGAAGGCCGACGATCCTGAGACGTATGATTTGATCACGCCGCATATGGAGCGGTGGCAGAACATGACGCTGAACCTGCCCCGTGGCACGGTCACTTTGGACGGGGTGGGCTTCACGGCCATTGGGCGGCTGCATCTGATCGAAATCCTGACGGAGCGGGCCCGAGCGCTGGATATTCCCATCCGGTTCGACACGCCGGTGCGCGATCTGGATGAGCTGGACGCGGATTTGGTCGTGGGCGCCGACGGGTTGAATTCGCTGGTTCGCAAGACGCATGAGGCGCGCTTTGCGCCGCAGATCGATCACTTCGGTAATCACTTCGCCTGGTTCGGCGCCACCATTCCATTCGATACGCTGACCCAAACCTTCATCGAGACCGAATTCGGACCGATGAATGCGCACCATTATCGGTATGCGCCGAACCTGAGCACCTTCATCGTCGAATGTGACGGTGCGACGTTCCGCCGAGCTGGGTTCGACAAGCTGGGTGAAGCGCAGAGCGCCGAGGGATGCAGCGCTTTGTTTCGCGATGTGTTGCAGGGCACGAAGCTGATCACCAACAAATCCATGTGGCGGCAGTTTCCCAAGCTATGGTGCGAGAACTGGGTGGCAGGCCGCTATGCGCTGCTGGGGGATGCCGTGCATACGGCGCATTTCTCCATCGGGTCGGGCACGCGGCTTGCCATGGAAGACGCCATCGCGCTGGTCCAGGCTCTGGTGGAGCAGGGGGCGTTGCCCGAAGCGCTTCGAACGTATCAGGAGGCGCGGCCGCCCATCGCCCGCAAGATCGTCGATGCCGCGAATACGTCTGCCACCTGGTACGAGAGCTTCGGCGAAAAGATGCGGCTCGCGCCCATGGATTTCGCCCATGACTACCTGATGCGCTCGGGCCGGATGACCGAGGCGCGGCTGCGCCAGATCGCGCCGCGCTTCGCCGCCGAGTACGCCGCCCACCGCGAGTTCGCAAGCTAGGAGCCGAGACCGAAAGATGGGCATCAGATCGGCAATTTTGGACAACGGCCTGGCCGCGATGTGCAGGACCTGAATGGAGATCGAGCGCATGCCACAGCCGTCAACCGCCCCGGATGGCACTGTGATGGTCGATCCGGTTGCAGGCGACATCGCGGGCGCGCGGGAAATCGGTTTCGCCAAGTCGGCGCATCGCAATTGCGCGGATATTCTGTGGCAGAATCTGACGCGGAACCCCGACAAGATCGCTTTGACGGGACCCGTGGGCGAGTTGACCTATCGCGAGTTGATCGCGGAAGCCGCACGTTGGGGAAATGCGTTCTTGCGGGCGGGGCTTGGCCGGGGCGAGCGGATCGCCTTCGTCCTGGATGACACGCCGACCTTTGCCGCCGCGTTCTATGGCGCCGTGCGGGCGGGTTTGGTGCCGGTGCTTCTGAATATTCAGACCAAAGCGGACGTTCTGCGGTTCTTCCTGTCGGATAGCGGCGCGCGGGTCGCATTGGTGGACGCCGATTTGGCTGGGCTGTTCGATGGCGAGCTTCGGGCGGGCACGTCGCTTGAAACGCTGGTGGTCGCCGATGGGGCGACCGGTGGCGACGGCGTCCTGGGGGCAGCGGATTTTCTGTCCGGCGCGCCCGAAACCTTGCAGGCTGCAGAGACGGGCCCGGACGATATGGCCTTTTGGATGTATTCCTCCGGCTCGACGGGGCGGCCCAAGGGCATCGTGCATCTGCACCATGATCCGGCCTACATTCAGCAGGCCTACGGCGCTCAGGTGCTGAAGCTGCGTGAGAACGACATCTGCTATTCGGTTCCGAAGGCCTATTTCGCCTATGGCTTTGGCAATTCGCTTGTTTTTCCGTTTTCCTGCGGTGCGACGACGCTGCTGGTCCCCGGCCAGCCACGCCCGGATGTGGTGCTGGACGCCATCGAGGCTTTCCGTCCGACCGTTCTGTTTGGTTTGCCGACGCTTTACACGGCGCTGGCGCGGGCGGATGGGGTGGAGGCCCGCGATCTGTCGTCCCTGCGCCAATCCATGTCCGCGGCCGAAATTCTATCGCAGGACATCTACACCGCTTGGAAGAACCTGGTCGGCCATGGACCCACCGAAGGTCTCGGCTCCACCGAGATGCTGCATATCTATCTGAGCAATCGTCTGAACGATCACCGGCTGGGGGCGGCGGGCGCACGGGTGCCGGGCTACGAAATTCGGCTGGAGACACCGGATGGTGCGGTGGCAGCGCCCGGCGAGGAAGGCGTGATGCTGGTGCGCGGCCATTCTTCAGCGCCGATCTATTGGAACCGACCTGACAAGACCCGCGAGACCATGCGCGGCGATTGGATAAACACGGGCGACCGGTTCGTGGAGCGGGATGGTTACTACTACTTCCAGGGACGGGCCGACGATCTGGTGAAGGTTTCGGGCCAGTGGGTCTGGCCGCTCGAAGTGGAGCGCTGTCTGAACGAACATCCCGACGTGCATGAATGCGCCGTGCTTGCCGAGCCCTTGGCCGATCGGCGGATGGCGCTGCGCGCGGTCGTGAGCCTTGTGGCCGGACGACTTGGCGACGACGCACAGACCGAGCGCCTGCGCGATCACGTGAAGGCGCATCTGACGCCGCATAAGGCACCACGGATCGTCGATTTCGTGGACGACCTGCCCAAGACCGGAACCGGAAAGATCGACCGTCAAGCGCTTGTGCGCCCATCGGAACCGGCCCTGTGAACGACCCAATAATGCTTCGGATACCAAGGGAGGACCCACCATGAAGCCGATCCGAAATCTGTTCCTTGCGGGGGCGATCGCCGTCGGCGTGACCCATGTTGCGGCCGCGCAAGTGCAGTCTTTTTCGACCCCACCGCAGGGTTCGGTTTGGAATACCATGGCCTCGGTCATTTCCGGTGAGGCGCGCGAAAGCTCGGATCTGCGCCTTGTGGTGCAGCCCTATGGCGGCAATGCGCAGATGATGCAGGCGGTGAACGACGCCCTGGCCGAGTTTTCACTCAATGATATCAACGACGTGATCACCGCCACGTCCGGGACGGGCGAATACGACACCGCCATGCCGAACCTGCGCGTGGTGGCCAGGATCAATCCGTTCCCAGTGGGGCTTTATGTGCGGGCCGATTCCGGCCTGACCTCGGTATCCGACCTGGCCGGGCGGAGCGTGCCGTCGGGCTGGGATGCCTTTCCCATCGCACGGCCGCATTTGACGGCGATCCTCGCCGCCGGGGGGCTGACCTGGGACGATGTGGAACAGGTGCCTGTGCCAGAATTGATCCGCGGCTCGGACGATCTGGCGGCGGGCCGCGTCGATAGCGCGTTCTTCGCGGTAGGCGGGCCCAAAGTGGCCGAGATCGATGCGGCCGTGGGCGGCGTTCGGTTCCTGACCGTGGATGCGAATGACGAGACGCTGGCGCGCATCCAGGCGGTCCGGCCTGCCTTCTATTTCGCCGAAGTGGCGCCCGCGCCGGTGCGGGTCGGCGTGCCAGAGCCGATGATGTTCGTGACCTGGGACAACGTGCTGGTCGCTGGCACGCACGTGTCCGACGAGGACGTTCAGGCGCTGCTGACCGTTCTGTTCGATCGAAGCGACGCCATCGGCACGGCCTATCCGCCGCTGCGCGCGCTGAACTTGGAGACGGCGTTCCGGGAATATCCGGGCATCGAGTATCATCCTGGCGCTGTTGCGTTCTTTGAAGATCGTGACGTGGCGATGGCATCCGCCCAATAGAGCGTAAAGCCGATCGGGGCTGGGGCGCGCGATCGGCGCGCTCAGCTTACAGACTGAAAGGGCAGGGTTTGGACCGGACCGAGACACAAGGACGGGATCGGAACGCCAGGGCGGCCGTCGTCAGCCTTTTGGCCGGATGCCTTACGCTGGTCGCCATCGGGCAGGCGGCCAGCCTGCCATCCCGGCTGGGCTATGCCTATTACACGGAGCAATTTCTGGCCGTCGTGCTGGGCCTTAGCCTGGCCATTGTGTTCCTGGTTTCCGGTCGCGGAACGACCGCGACGGCCCCGGCCATGCCCCGTCCGCTCGACTGGGTGCTCTCGGCGCTGGGATTGGGACTATCGCTTTATGTGGCAGCGGCCTATCCGAGCCTGGTGTCGCGGATCATGTCGCTGCCGATGGATGCGCTCATCGTAGGCGGCTGCCTGTTCGTGCTCGCGCTGGAGGGTCTGCGCCGCGCGGTTGGCTGGACGCTGGTGATCGTGGTGCTGGTGATCGTTGCCTACGGCACTATCGGGCATCTGGTGCCCGGGGCTTTGCAGACCCGAGAGGTCGCGCCGGAACGGCTGGTCGTCTATCTGGCATTCGACCCGAACGGGCTTTTGGGACTGACGCTGAACGTGGCGGCGACCGTGGTGGTTGCCTTCGTGTTCTTCGGTCAGCTGCTTCTGCGCTCGGGCGGCGCGGACTTCTTCAATGATATCGCCATGGCCACCATGGGGCATAAACGCGGGGGCGCGTCCAAGATTTCCATCGTGGCTTCGGCGCTGTTCGGATCGATTTCGGGCGTGGTCGTGTCGAACATCGTGGCGACCGGCGTGGTGACGATCCGGCTGATGATCCAGTCGGGCTACCGGCGCAGCACCGCGGCCGCTGTGGAGGCCGTGGCGTCCACCGGTGGGCAGATCGCGCCGCCGGTGATGGGGGCGGTGGCGTTTCTGATGGCCGACATCCTGCAGCGACCCTATTCCGAGATCGTGGTCGCGGCGCTTGTGCCCGCACTCCTCTATTATGTGGCCCTGTTTGCCCAGGCCGATTTGCAGGCGGCCAAGCAGAAGATCGCGCCGCTGGCGCTGGACGATATGCCGGAGACGCGCGGCGTGCTGCGACGGGGCTGGGTCTTCGCGCTGCCCTTCGCGGCCATCGTCATCGCGCTTTTCTGGTTCAACCAGCGCGCGGAGACAGCGGCGCTCTGGGGCGCCGGCTTCGCGCTCGCCATCGGCGTGACGCGGGGCTACGGCAAAACGCGGATGCGGCTGCGCGATCTCTGGGACTCGGCGGTCGAGACGGGGCGGTCGATCACCGAAATTATCATGATTTCGGCCGCGGCGGGCTTCATCATCGGAGTGCTGAACGTCACCGGCCTGGGCTTTGCCGCGACGTTCGCCTTGGTCGATCTGGGGCAGGGCAGCCTGTTCATGCTGCTGCTGATCGCCGCCGTGGTCTGCCTGGTGCTGGGCATGGGCATGCCGACGGTCGGTGTCTATCTGCTGTTGGCCGTGCTGATCGCGCCGTCGCTGGTTCAGTCGGGGGTCGAGCCCATCGCGGCGCATCTGTTCATCTTCTACCTGGGCATGATGTCCATGGTGACACCCCCTATCGGCATCGGGGCCTTCTTCGCAGCGGCCATCGCCAAGGCCCCGCCGATGGCGACGGCATGGGAATCCATGCGCTTCGGGTGGACGGCGTATATCGTGCCGTTCCTGTTCGTCTTCTCACCCGCGCTGTTGCTGATCGGTGACCCGGCGGAGGTGGCGCTCGCCGTGACGACCGCGATGATCGGCGTTTACGCGGTCTCGGCCGCGTTCGTGGGCTGGCTGCGCGGTCCGGAAAGCGGGCTGCGGAGGATACTGATCGGCTGCGCCGGTCTGGCGCTTCTGCTGCCGCCGGGCATTGGCGGGCCACAGACATACCTGATCAACGGCGCGGGTTTCGTCGCCCTTATCGCGCTTTGGGCATTGGCGCACCGGGAGCACGCCGCTCCACCTGCGGCAATCCCCGAAAATGAATAGGGCCGACCCGCCCGGGCCATCACGGAAAGGCACGACCATGACCTTCGTTTTCCCCCCGCCTGCCCAGCCAAGCGTCGCCGTCGCTGAAAGTGACGGCCGGCTTCCCGTGCGCCGCATCTTCTGTGTCGGGCGCAATTATGCCGCCCATGCCCGCGAAATGGGCAAGGATCCGGACCGGGAGCCGCCCTTCTTCTTCACCAAACCCGCTGATGCCGTCGTCGAGAGCGGCGAGACGGTCGCCTACCCGCCAGAGACGGAGAACTTCCATTACGAGGCGGAGCTTATCGTGGCCATCGGGACGGGCGGGCGGGACATCGCCGAGGCCGACGCGCTGTCCCATGTCTGGGGCTATGCCATCGGCAACGATCTGACCCGCCGCGATCTGCAGCTTGAGGCCCGGGAAAAGGGGCGACCTTGGGACTGGGGCAAAGCATTCGACCGCTCGGCGGTGATCGGGCCGGTTCATCCGGTGGCCGAGGTCGGGCATCTGGCCTCGGGTTTGATCCGGCTGAAGGTCAATGGTGAGGTCAAGCAGGATGCCGATCTCGATGAACTGATCTGGTCGGTGCCCGAGATCGTGTCGATCCTGTCGCGGTCAGTCGAGCTCAAGCAGGGTGACCTGATCATGACGGGTACTCCGGCGGGTGTGGGCCCGCTGGTCCCGGGCGATATCTGCCAAGTCGAGATTGCCGGGCTCGGCGCCATCGAGACCCGGATCGGTCCGCGCGCATGACCGCCCGGGGCTGAGCAGGAGCAGCGCATGGGGTTCAAAAACCTTCTGTTGGCCTTCAGCGGCGATGCAGCCTTCCCAGGAAGCCTGGCACATCTGGTCAGACTTGCACGTCGCCACATTGCCTGGATGACGACGATCATGCGGGATGGCCCGTCCGTCTTCGAACGCCATGGCGCCGGCAGGCCAAAGGCGGCGCACGGGGGGCTTCATGTGGTCGAAGACACCTCTGAAGAGATCCGCGCGCGTCTGATCTCGATGGGCGCCTGCCAGCACGGCAAGTCTTCCCAGAACATGTTCGGCGGCGTGGCCCACGCGGTGCCGCGGACCGCGTGTGTCCGGGTGTTCATGTCGCATTAGAGGAGGTTCGATGGTCTTGCGGTTGCACAACTTTTTCCGATCGTCCACGTCGACGCGGCTCCGGGCGGCACTGAACCTCAAAGGGCTCGACTACGACTATGTGGCTTACGTGCTGCGCGACGGGGAAACGCGGATGCCGGACTATCTGGCGCTCAACCCCCAGGGATTGGTGCCGACACTGGAACTGGAGGATGGCACCGCGCTGACCCAATCGCTGGCCATCGTGGAATGGCTCGACGAAACCCATCCGATACCGCCGCTTCTGCCGGCCGACCCGTTGGGCCGGGCGCGCGTGCGGTCGCTGGCCTATATGATGGCCTGCGAAATACACCCCCTGAACAACTTGCGCGTCCTGTTCCATCTGCGGGACCAGTTCGGCGCGGATGAGGCGGCACAGAAGGCCTGGTTCACCCATTGGGTCGAGACCACGTTCGACGCGTTGGAAGCCGCACTTGCCCGAAGTGCCGAGACGGGCCGGTTCTGCCATGGCGATCGTCCGAGCCTGGCTGATATTTGTCTTTATGCGCAGGTTTGGAACAACCGGCGCTTCGACATCCCTCTGGATACCTGGCCGACCATCGCCCGCATCCATGCGGCGCTCGATGCTCTGCCTGCCTTCCGTAACGCTGCTCCGCCGAACCAACCCGACGCCGCCTGACACCGATGACAGGATCAAAGGAGGATCCCAATGGCCGATACCCTCGATCACGACACCGTCGCCCACGGCATGGAGCCAGACGACAGCCCGGAACTGCGCGCACTCTATCAGGGGTTCAAGGACAATCACCTGAACCCGCTCTGGACACAAACGGGCGATCTGATGCCCATGTCTCCGAAGCCCCGCGCCGTGCCCCATGTCTGGAAATGGTCCACGCTTCTGCCTTTGGCCGAGGCGTCGGGTGATTTGGTACCGGTCGGACGCGGAGGAGAACGGCGGGCCATCGGACTCGCCAATCCGGGCCTCGGCGGGGCGGCCTATGTGAGCCCGACGCTCTGGGCGGCGATCCAGTATCTGGGCCCGCGGGAAACCGCGCCGGAACATCGCCATTCGCAAAATGCGTTCCGCTTCGTGGTCGAAGGCGAAGGGGTTTGGACCGTGGTCAATGGCGATCCGGTGCGGATGTCGCGCGGTGATCTGCTGCTGACGCCGGGATGGTGCTTCCATGGCCACCACAACGATACCGACGCGCCGATGGCTTGGATCGACGGGCTCGACATTCCGTTCAGTCAGCAGATGGATGTGGGGTTCTTCGAATTCGGCTCGGATCGGGTGACGGATTATGCGACCCCCAACTTTTCGCGGGGAGAACGGCTGTGGTGCCATCCCGGCCTGCGCCCGTTGTCGCAATTGCAGGACACGGTGGCTTCGCCCATCGGTGCCTATCGCTGGGATTTCACCGATCGGGCGCTGACCGAGCAGTTGTTGCTGGAGGATGAAGGCCATCCCGCAACCGTGGGGCCTGGCCATGCCGCGATCCGCTACGTCAATCCGACCACCGGCGGGGATGTCATGCCGACCATCCGGTGCGAGTTTCACCGTTTGCGCGCGGGTGCGGAGACGCCGGAGCGGCGCGATGTGGGGTCCACTGTCTTCCAGGTCTTCGACGGCCGGGGCGCGGTCGTGCTCGGGGGCGAGACGCATCGGCTGGAAAAAGGTGACATGTTCGTTGCACCGTCCTGGGTGCCATGGGCGCTTCAGGCCGAGACGGGGTTCGATCTGTTCCGGTTCTCCGACGCGCCGATCATGGAACGGCTGAATTTCATGCGCAGCCAAGTGGCGGATAGGTGAACCTGACGAGCGGGCAGCTTTCGGCTCGCGATGCCTTGCGGGCCCGCCAGGGGGCGGGGGCTCGCTACGACGCGCCAGAAGCCCCAGCGAAGGACCTGCTTCTGGCACGACGCGCGACGGCTGATTTCGCGCGCATCCTGGCCGAGGTTGAGGATGGGGCGCTGTCTGATCCTATCGAGGGCGATCCGGCTCGGACACGAGCACGGTTGCTGGCCGAGATCGGCTATGGTGCTCGGCGCATGGCCCTGGCGTTGGAGCCGCTTTGCCCGGTGAATACCAGCCTTCCGGCCGAAGCGTTGCCGGACGTGTTGCCCTCGCTCGATCTTGCGGCGACGCTGCCGGCCCATGCTTTGCGCCATCTGTTCAGCCATTCGGCGATCCATCTCGATGTCTGCTGGCGCGATCTTCCGGGGCGGCATTGGGAGGCCAAGTTCACGGGCGCTGACGGGGCTGCTACGGCAGTCCGCGATCTGCCGGGTCTGCGGGCGGAGAGTCTTCGTCGGGGTGCCCTGTTGCTCGGTCGCGCTTGATTGGCCGAGCCGTCCCGGCTGAGAGACCGGGTACCGGCCCATGGTATTCTCTCGAAGGTCCGGCGATTGCGGAGGTCTCGGTTCGCCGGGCCGGCAATGTACGAATTCGTGCCTGCCACGTGGATTTTCAGCAACTAAAATAACAATTAAATCAACGCACTAAAACGAATACTTAATGTAAGAAATGAAATGGTGGGCGACCCTGGAATCGAACCAGGCGTGAGTCGCCTCGAGGGAGTTACAGTCCCCTGCCACACCTTGCGGCCTGTCGCCCACTGGACGCACGACGTATCGCCCGGGCCGCAGGCGGTCAAGCGGTGTTGTGGCGGCCGGGGCACCGGGTGATAAGCCCGGGAACGGCGAGGGGAAACAGCCATGGCGCAGAAGCCGAAATGGGTGGTGGAAAAGGAGCGGGATCGCCGTGCCGCCGCCCGGGAGACGGTCTGGCTGTTCGGTCTGCATGCGGTTCGGGACGCGTTGCAGAACCCTATGCGGGCGCGGCTGCGCCTGGTCCTGACGAAGAACGCGGCGGATCGGCTGGGCGCGGTCGTGGACGCGTCGGGGATGACCCCGGAGATCGTCGATCCGCGGAGGTTTCCCGTCCCGCTTGACCCGGGATCGGTCCATCAGGGCGCGGCGCTGGAAGTGAAGCCGCTGGATTGGGGAAAACTGACGGATGTGGCCAAGCCGGGGACAGGTGCGCCCATCCTGGTGCTGCTGGATCGGGTGACGGACCCGCATAATGCGGGGGCGATCTTACGTTCTGCGGAGGTGTTCGGGGCGCGGGCCGTGGTGGCGCCCGCGCGGCATTCCGCGCCGGAGACGGGCGCGCTGGCCAAGAGCGCCAGCGGGGCGCTCGAACGGCAGCCTTATCTGAGGGTCGGTAATCTGGGCGACGCAATGGAGCGGCTCAAGGCGCTCGGCTACGTTTGCCTGGGCTTCGACGGCACGGCGAATGACACTTTAGCCGCCGTTACGGCGGACCTGCGAGATCGACCGGTGGCTATGGTTCTCGGCGCCGAGGGACCCGGATTGCGGGAGCGGACGAGATCGCTGTGCGACCGGATGGTCCGGATCGATGCGGCGGGCGGCTTTGGGTCGCTCAACGTGTCGAATGCGGCGGCCGTTGCTCTCTATGCGCTCAAGGAGGGTCGGCGTGGCTAGTCTTAAGAAAGCGACGTGCTGTTATTGCGGCAGACGGACCATCCTGCGGAATACCGCCCATGGTGGGCACGAATTGGCGTGCGGGTCTTGCGGCGCTCCCATTCACGTGATGAAGGCGTTACCGACGGAGCGGGCTAGGGCGGCAGCGGCACATGCGCCGACGGCCAACCCCATGCCAGTCCGGAATAAGAAGATAAAGAAACGCAAGAAAAAGAAGACGTTCTGGCGTAAGGTTGCCTCTGAGGTCTGGGACGAAATCGAGGACATCTTCGACTGAGACGTTGAACGGACAGGCCCCGCGAGAAAACGTTTTCGTGAGGGAACCTTCCGGGACAGGGGGCAGTTACCCATATGTCTGTGGAAGGCGGGCTGGAACTCCCGTCCTCCATTCACTGTCCCTCGTTCCGTACCTTGGGCCCGCGCATGATTGCTGCGGGCCCATTTTTCTGCATGGGTTTGGCCTATGACCACGGAACCGTCCGATGCGCTGCTGAGGGATATTCTGACGCGGGCACGCAGATTTGCCTGTGTCGGCGTGTCGCCCAACCCGGTGCGTCCGAGTCATTACGTGGCGCGGTATCTGTCGCTGAAAGGTTACGACGTGATGCCCGTCAATCCGGGGCATGCGGGCAAACAATTATTCGGCTCGACGGTGGTCACGGATCTAGCGGCAATCGAAGGTACAGTTGATGTGCTCGATATCTTCCGGCGGCCCGAGGCGGTGCCCGGCATCGTGGAGGAGGGTCTGCGGGTGCTGCCGGGATTGTCCTGCGTGTGGCTTCAGATCGGCATCGTCAGCGCGGAGGCTGAGGCGATGTGTCGGACGGCGGGCGCGACGATTATCCAGAACCGCTGTCCCAAGATTGAATATCAGCGGCTGTTCGGTGAGCTGCGGCAGGGTGGCTTCGCGACGGGGATCATCAGCAGTCGGTTAAGTTGAGATGCGGTCGGGTGGTCGGTGCTGACGTGTCTTTTGGTTGAAGGTTGCCTATGCTCCCAAGACGGGGTCCGAGCCCCAGGGCGGCCCAGGGGATCACCGTCGGTTCCATCATCACACACTTCTGACAGACAAGGCAGCCAGGCAATGGACCGGCGCCCTGCGGGCTGGGTTCCGGTCCGGGGCGCAGCTGAAGGGCCGCTCTCTGCCGACTGTCCCACACCTCCCTGATCGACAACCAGTGTCGCGGGCTAGGTCGGACGGGATGCCTTTTCGGACAGGCCCGATGTGCCAGTGCGGCGGTCGAGTTCGGCCCAGACGTCCGATAGCGGCACATCGCGGGCGGCCAGCATCAGGCAGAAGTGGTACAGCACGTCGGCTGCTTCGCGGGTCAGGGCGGTGCGGTCGCCCTTGGCGGCTTCGATGATGGCCTCGACGGCTTCTTCCCCGAATTTCTCAGCGCATTTCTCGGGGCCCTTGGCGAGCATTTTTGCGGTCCAGCTTTCGTCTGGCGAGGCATCGCGGCGGGCATCGATGGTGGCCATGAGGGCGTCGAGCGGGTGGGTCATGCGAGCCTCATGGGGATGCCGGCGCCGGCCATATGGGCCTTGGCCTGGGCGATCGTATAGGTGCCGAAATGGAAGATGGACGCGGCGAGAACGGCCGAGGCGCCGCCTCCGGTGACGCCTTCGACCAGGTGATCGAGCGTGCCGACGCCGCCCGAAGCGATGACGGGAATCGACACGGCGTCCGAGATGGCGCGGGTGAGGGGAATGTTGAAGCCCGCCTTGGTGCCGTCGCGGTCCATGGAGGTCAGGAGGATTTCGCCAGCGCCTTTCGCGGCGGCGGTCTTGGCGAATTTGACCGCGTCGATGCCGGTGGGCTTGCGGCCGCCATGGGTGAAGATCTCCCATGTGCCGGGGCCCGTCGTCTTGGCGTCGATAGCGCAGACGATACACTGACTGCCGAACTTGTCGGCGGCACGGCTGAGCACGTCCGGGTCGGCCACGGCGGCGGAATTGAAGCTGACCTTGTCGGCTCCCGCCAGCAATAGGTCACGCACATCCTCGACCGTGCGGACCCCGCCGCCGATGGTGAGCGGCATGAAGCACTGCTCGGCCGTGCGGGTGGCCAGGTCGTACATCGTGCCCCGGTTTTCGTGGGTGGCGTGGATGTCTAGAAAGCAGAGCTCGTCGGCGCCGGCGGCATCATAGGCGCGCGCGGATTCGACAGGGTCACCCGCATCGACCAGGTC